>NZ_JABWRW010000003.1:0-381154 GCF_014269095.1 Pseudomonas sp. SWRI50
TTACAACCGCATTAGGCTCCACAGCTACAACAACTACCTGTCGCCAATAGCCATGGAGCAGCAAGCGGCTTGATCACCGTAATCGGTGTCCGGAAAAACTTGACCAGAACAAACCCGCTCCTACAGGGAAAGTGAAGTGCTGTAGTCGTGCCTTACCCCCGCCGATCAGCCACCACGCCGATCAACACCAGCACCACCAGCAGCACCGGTGCCAACGCATAATTATTGAACTGGCCCAGCCCCTTCACCACCCACGGCGTGGCATAGATCAGCGCTGCGCCGCTGCCGATCATCACCAGCAGGGCCATGAACGGCACGCGCAGGGCGCCGGCCAGGCTGCCCAGGCGTTGTTCCACCGTGGCTTTGATATCGGTGCCGAACAGCACCAGCAGGCAGCCTACCAAGGCCAGCGAAATCTCCGACAGGTTGCTGCGGCTCCAGCGGGAAGCCGTTGCAAGCAGATCAAGTACCAGGTCCATGGGTCATCCTTAGGTCAAGAAATACTGCAGCAGGTCATTGAGGAACAACTGGCCGCGCGGCGTGGCCACCAATCGATCCGGTTCGACCTGCAAAAGGCCCTTTTGTTCGGCCGCGCGACGGGCCTCGGCCAGTTGCGCCAGCGGCAGGCCGGTGCGCTGGGTGAACAGTTCGGCTTCGACGCCATCGGTCAGGCGCAAGGCGTTCATCAGGAACTCGAAGGGCAGCTCGTCCGCCGGCAGCCGCTTTTCGCCAGCCTTGAACGGTTTGGCCAGGTTCAGGTAGTCCTTGGGCAGGCGGGTTTTCCAGGTCCGCAGGATGCGCCCGTCAGCGAAGGTCAGCTTGCCGTGGGCACCCGCGCCGATGCCGATGAAATCACCGAAGCGCCAGTAATTGAGGTTGTGCTTGGCAGCACGGCCTGGCTGGGCATAGGCCGACACTTCGTACTGGCGGTAGCCGTGCTCGGCCATCAGGCTTTGGCCGGCCTCCTGGATATCCCAGAGGATGTCGTCTTCTGGCAGCTCGGGCGGTTGGTTCCAGAACACCGTGTTCGGCTCTACGGTCAGCTGGTACCACGACAAGTGGGTCGGCCCTAGGGCGATGGCCTGGCGCACGTCACCCAGCGCGTCGTCCAGCGACTGGTCGGGCAGGCCGTGCATCAAGTCCATGTTGAAGTTGTCGAACCCGGCCGCGCGCGCCATGTCGGCGGCGCGGATCGCTTCGTCGCCGTTGTGGATGCGCCCGAGCGCCTCCAGCTTGGCGGGCTGGAAGCTCTGCACGCCGATGGACAGGCGATTGATGCCCGTCTGCCGGTACGCCTTGAACTTCTCTTGCTCAAACGTACCGGGGTTGGCCTCCAGGGTGATTTCGATGTCCGGCGCGAACGGGATGCGTTGTTCAACGCCACGCAGCAGCCGCCCAAGGGCGTTGGCACTGAACAAGCTCGGCGTACCGCCACCGAAGAAGATCGAGCTGATCGGGCGGCCTTGTACGGCTGCCAGTTCTTGATCGAGGTCGGTCAGCAGGGCGTCGACATAAGCCTCTTCAGGCAGCTCTGGGCCCGCCGCGTGGGAATTGAAGTCGCAATAAGGGCATTTGCGTACGCACCACGGGATGTGGATGTACAACGCCAAGGGCGGCAGCACGGCGAAACCAGCCGCACCCGCCGGGTGCGGTTGGATGGACAACGTTTCGATCATGCCAGGCCCAGGCGTTGACGCAGCAGGACCATGGCGCGGGCGCGGTGGCTGAGCTGGTTCTTGTCGACAGGGGCGAGGTCCGCACTCGAGCAATTGCGCTCTGGCACCCAGAACAGCGGGTCGTAGCCAAAGCCGTGCTCACCGCTGGCCTCAAACATGATGCGCCCGTGCCACAGGCCTTCGCACAGGATCGGCAGCGGGTCGTCGGCGTGACGCACGAGCGCCAGCACGCAGACGAACTGAGCGCCGCGCTCGGCCTCGGGCACGTCTTTCAAGGCGTCCAGCAGCTTGGCGTTGTTTGCCGCGTCACCCTTGCCATCGGCATAGCGAGCAGAATAGATACCCGGCGCGCCGCCGAGGTAGTCCACGGCCAGGCCCGAGTCATCGGCCAGTGCTGGCAGGCCAGAGATGCGCGCGGCATTGCGTGCCTTGAGAATGGCGTTCTCGACGAACGACAGGCCGGTTTCCTCTGGCTCGACCTGGCTGAATTCACCGATCGAGCGCAGCTGTACGGACGCGCCAAGCATGGCCTGGAGTTCCTTGAGTTTGCCGGCATTGTGGCTGGCCAATACGAGTTGCTGGAAATTCATCATTCGCCTGGGAACACTTCCTGGTTGAAGCTGAGAGAGTTACTGATGCCGCCGGTTTCGACATTGATGTCGAAGGTCACGGTTTCTGGCTGTTCGATCTTGAACTGGGCGATGTAGTAAATCGCGCCCTGTTCGGTGATCTGCTTGAAGGACAACGGGCTGCTGCGCCCGGTCAGGTCTTTCACCGTGCCGCTGACGACCGCCATGGCCGGCTTGTTGGCCTTGATCACGGCAATGTTGAGCACGCCCTGGTTCTTGCTGCGCACCAGGCCCGTGGCCGCGGCCACCTCCGGCGTCAGCATGCTTGAGGTGAACGCGCTGTAGTGTACCGTCACGTCGCCAAACACTTCCTTGCGCTCGGGACGGGCGGCATCGGCAGCCAGTACAGGCAGGGCCAGGCACAGGCTGATCAGGAACAGGGCTAGGCGACGCATGGTGCGATTCCTCCGGTGGGCGTCAGACCGCGAGCTGGTGCTCCTGCAGGCCAGGGCTGCTGACGCGATAGATGCCGATCTCACCTAGAAGATTAGGCCATAGCCGGCCGCCCCACCCATTACGGTGCAAGTGGTCGACGGCCAGGCGGTCGAGGACCTTGGCGTGGCGCTCGTGGCACAGCTCTTCAAAGTCGGCGAAGGTGCAGAAGTGGATGTTCGGCGTGTTGTACCAGGTATACGGCATGAAGTCCGAAACCGGCATGCGGCCTTTGGTCGCCAGGTACCAGCGGCAGCGCCAGTGGCCGAAGTTGGGGAAGGTGATGATGCACTGACGGCCCACGCGCAGCATCTCGTCGAGGATGCGGTCGGGGTACTCCACGGCCTGCAGGGCCTGGGTCATGATCACCACATCGAAACTGTTGCTGGCAAAGTTGCCCAGGCCCTTGTCCAGGTCCTGTTCGATGACGTTGACGCCCTTGGCCACGCACGCGGCGATATTGTCGGCGTCGATCTCCAGGCCGTAACCGGTGACCTGCTTGCGGTCACGCAGCGAGGCCAGCAGTTCGCCACTGCCGCAGCCCAGGTCGAGTACCCGGCTGCCGGCGGGAATCCAGTCGTGGATGATTTCCAGATCGGCTCTCATGCTGTCCTCAGATGGCGATGCGGTTCATATAGTTCGAGAAACCCTGCATGTAGCGAGGTGTGGGGATCAGGAAGGCATCGTGCCCATAAGGTGAGTCGATCTCCAGATAACACACGTTCTTGCGCGCGGCCATCAACGCATCGACGATCTCGCGTGAACGGGCAGGCGAGAAGCGCCAGTCGGTGGTGAACGACATGATGCAGTAGTCTGCCGTGACCGAGGCCAGGGTGGCGGCAAGGTCGCCACCGTGGGCTGCGGCCGGGTCGAAGTAGTCCAGGGCCTTGGTCATCAGCAGGTAGGTGTTGGCGTCGAAACGGCCGGAAAATTCCTCGCCCTGATAGCGCAGGTAGCTTTCGACCTGGAATTCGACGCTGTGGAAGTCGTAGTTGAGCTTGTCGCTCTTGAGCTCACGGCCGAATTTTTCACCCATCGAATCATCGGACAGGTAGGTGATATGGCCCACCATGCGCGCCAGCATCAGCCCGCGCTTGGGGATCACGCCCTGGTCCTGGAACGAACCGCCGTGGAACTCCGGGTCGGTGAGGATGGCCTGGCGCGCTACTTCGTTGAAGGCAATGTTCTGTGCCGAGAGCTTGGGCGCCGAGGCGATATCGACGCAGTGCCGCACGCGGTCGGGGTAGGTGATGGTCCATTGCAGCGCCTGCATGCCACCAAGGCTGCCGCCCACGATGGCCGCCCACTGGCCAATGCCCAGGCGGTCAGCCAGGCGTGCCTGGCTGTGCACCCAGTCTTCCACGGTCAGCACCGGGAAGTCGGCGCCATAGGGCTTGCCGGTAGCCGGGTTGACGCTGCTCGGGCCAGTACTGCCATTGCAGCCGCCGAGGTTGTTCAGGCTGACCACGAAGAAACGGTTGGTGTCGATTGGCTTGCCGGGGCCGATGCAGCTGTCCCACCAGCCCGGCTTGCGGTCGGTGGCGGCATGGTAGCCGGCGGCATGGTGGTGGCCGGACAAGGCATGGCAGATCAGCACGGCATTGCTGGCGCTGGCGTTCAGGGTGCCATAGGTCTCGTAGACCAGCTCGTAGCTGGCCAGCGAGCGGCCACAGGCCAGGGCCAGCGGTTCTTCGAACCGGGCTGTTTGCGGTGTAACCAGACCGACGGAATCTTCGGGAAGGACAGTGGACATCGACCCTGCTCACGCTTGACGGAGGCGTAAGTCTAAAGAGCGCTACCCCCTGCGGCAAGCAAAGGCTTGCCGCAGGGGGCGTCGATGTTCAAGGGCGTTGGATCAGATCATCCGCCACAGTTCTTGAGGCATGCCGGCATAGGCAGCCAGCGGCGGCATGACGAACGACTGGATCACCTGGATCGCCAGGAAGGCGAAGATGGGCGAGATGTCCATGCCGCCCAGGTTAGGCACGAGGCGGCGGAACGGTGCCAGCACCGGTTCGCTGATCTGGTAGGCCAGCTCCGCCGCCGGGTTGTGGCTGTTGGGCGCGACCCAGGAGACGATCACCATGACGATCATTGCTACCCAGAAAATCTTCAGGAACAGCGAGGTGATGCCGATGATGGCCCACATCAGCAGGTGCAGCACGTCACCGAAGGTGCCGTAGGTGACCATCAGCACGAAGCCCATCAGCAGCGCCTGGATGACCACTGCCAGCAGCAGCGACGAGGTGTCCAGGCCGCCAACGCTTGGGATGACCCGACGGATCGGCTTGAGCAGCGGCTGGGTGGCGCGTACCGCGAACTGGCACAGTGGGTTGTAGAAGTTGGCCTTGACCAGTTGCAGCACGAAGCGCAGCAGGACGATCACCAAATACAGGCTGACCAGGGTTTGCACCACGAAGATCGCGGCGCCAGACAGTGCATTCATCTAAAGCTCCTTATTTGCCCAGTTGTTCGGCCAGCTCGGCGGAGCGCGTCGCTGCGGCCTGCAGCGCTTGCTCGACGATGGCTTCGAAGCCGTTGGCCTGGAACGACTTGATCGCAGCTTCGGTGGTGCCGGCTGGCGAGGTGACACGGCGGCGCAGTTCGGCAGCGTCGACATCGCTGGCCACGGCCATGCGCGCCGCGCCCAGCGCGGTCTGCAGGGTCAGCTGGGAGGCGGTTTCGCGAGGCAGGCCGAGCTTTTCGCCTGCGGCGGTCATTGCCTCGATCAGCAGGAAGAAGTACGCCGGCCCGCTGCCGGAGACGGCGGTCACTGCGTCCAGTTGCTGCTCTTGGTCCAGCCACAGGGCAGTGCCCACGGCAGACAGCAGCTGTTCGGCCTGTTGCCGCTGTTCTGCGTTGACTTCCTGGGTGGCGTACAGGCCGCTGACGCCTTGGCGCAGCAGCGCTGGCGTGTTGGGCATGCAGCGCACCACCGGGCGTGGGCCTACCCAGCTCTGCAGGCTGGCGCAGGTGATACCGGCAGCGATGGAAACAATCAGCTGGCCTTCCTGCAGGTGGGCTTGCAGGGCTTGGCAAACGGCCTTCATGACCTGCGGCTTGACTGCCAGTACGATCACGTCGGCGCCAGCGATTGCCTGGGCATTGTCTTCGAAGGTTTCGATGCCGTGCTCGGCCTGGATGCGGGTACGGGTCTCGGCGCCCGTGTCGCTGGCGCGGATCTGCGAAGCCTCCAGGCCCTGGGCACGCAGGCCGCCGATCAGGCTGGCGGCCATGTTGCCGGCGCCGATAAAGGCAATACGTGTCTTGCTCATGTCAGGTCCTTGTGGGAAAGAGTGAGTAAAGCATGGAATCAGACGGGCCCGTAGTCGCGGGCACCGAACAGGGCGGTGCCGATACGTACCCAGGTCGCTCCCTGGGCAATCGCCGCCTCCAGGTCGTGGCTCATGCCCATGGACAAGGTGTCCAGGCCAAGGCCCAGGTGCTGCTGCAAGGTGCGCAGGCTGGCAAAAGCGGCCTCTTGGGCGGCGCGGTCATCGGTGGGCTCCGGGATGGCCATCAACCCGCGCAGGCGCAGATTGGGCAGTTTCGCCACGGCCGCGGCCAGCGCCGGCAGGTCGCCCGGGGCGCAGCCGGACTTGCTGTCTTCGCCACTGACATTCACCTGCAGGCAGATGTTCAGCGGTGCCAGTGCCGCAGGGCGTTGCTCCGAGAGGCGTTGGGCGATTTTCAGGCGGTCCACGGAATGTACCCAGTCGAAATGCTCGGCAATGGCTTTGGTCTTGTTCGACTGAATGGGGCCGATGAAGTGCCAGATCAAGGGCAGGTCGCGCAACGCTTCCTGCTTGGTCAGGGCTTCCTGCAGGTAGTTTTCGCCGACATCGCGCACGCCAGCGGCGTAGATTTCACGGATGGCGCTGGCGGGCTTGGTCTTGCTCACAGCCAGCAACTGGATGCTGGCCGGGTCCCGCCCGGCGGCCTGGGCGGCGCTGGCGATGCGGGCGGCAAGGGCGGATAGGTTGTCTGCTATGGTGGACATGGATCGATGCCGGCGGCGAAAGGGTCTGCGGCATTCTACCTGCTTGATCGCCTTTGGGGAGTCTCATGGATGTGACCGACCTGTTGGCCCGTGCTGTGGATGCGCGGGCTTCGGACCTGCACCTGGCCGCGGGCCAGGTACCAATGCTGCGCCTGGATGGCGAGCTGCAACGCATGGACCTGCCGCCGCTGACGGCAGCGGCGCTGAGTGATGCCATGGCGCCCTTGCTGGGCGATGACGCTTGCCGGCAATGGGCGCAGGGGGATGAGTTGGACCTTGCGTTGGCGCTGCCAGCGTTAGGCCGTTTTCGCCTGAACCTGTTTCGCCAGTTGAATGGGGTTGCGGCGACCTTTCGCCTGATACCCAGACGCATTGCGACACTGGACGAGCTTGACCTTGTGGAAGTGTTTCAAGCTGTTGCGCAGTGTTCTGATGGCCTGATTCTGGTGGGCGGGCCCACCGGCAGTGGCAAGTCCAGCACCTTGGCGGTGCTGCTCGATCAGCTCAACCGCGAGCGGCCAGTGCATATCATCACCCTTGAAGACCCTGTGGAAGTTATCCACAACAGCCAACGGAGCCTGGTCAACCAGCGCGAGATGGGCCGCGATTGCCGTGGGTTTGCCCAAGGGCTGCGCAGTGCGCTGCGTCAGGACCCGGATGTGATCATGATCGGCGAGTTGCGCGATCTGGAGACGATTCGCCTGGCATTGCGGGCGGCAGAAACGGGGCACCTGGTACTGGCAACCGTGCATACGCGCTCGGCTGCGGGCAGCATCGACCGGCTGGTGGAGGTGTTTGCCGCCGAGGAAAAACCGCTGGTGCGGGCGATGCTGGCCGAGTCGCTGCGCCTGGTGGTGGCGCAAGTGCTGGTCAAGCGCGTGGGCGGCGGGCGAGTGGCGGCGCGGGAAGTGTTGGTGGCTAACACGGCAGTGCGTAACCTGATTCGCGAAGGGCGGATGGCGCAGCTGAGTTCGGTGATGCAGACGGGGGCGGCGGAGGGGATGCGGACGATGGAGGGGGCAATGCAAAGGCTGAAAGTGATGGGATGGGTGTAGGAGCAGCCTTGTGCTGCGAAGAGGCCTGTGACGTCAGCGACGATCCGCTGTGTTTTCACTGGCCTCTTCGCAGCACAAGGCTGCTCCTACCAGAGCCGTGGTCGAGGCTCGATCAGCGCTTGGCCAGGGCCAGCTGCTGCTGTTCTTTCGGCAACACCCGCTTGGCCACGACATAGTGCTTCTGCCAGTAAGGCTTGCTGAGGGTGTCGATGCTCACCCGCTTGCCGCGACGGGGGGCATGGATGAAGCGGTCGTTGCCCAGGTAGATGGCAACGTGGTTGACCCGTCGGCTCTTGATGTTGAAGAAGATCAGGTCGCCAGGCTTGAGGTCGCCCTTCGCCACCTTCACGCCGTGGCCCTGGGCCATGGCATTGGAGGTGCGTGGCAGGTCGACATCGGCCACATCATTGAAGGCGTATTTCACCAGGCCGCTGCAGTCGAAGCCCTTTTTCGGGCTGCTGCCGCCCCAGACATAGGGCGTGCCGAGCACATTCACCGCACGGCTGAGCACATCGCTGCTCTGCTTCGGCGACATGGAGGCAACCGGCAGCCCACGGCTGCTGGCCGCGTTGCTTGGGCGTGCGCGCAGCGTGGTGTGCTTGGCAGGCGCGTGTTTCACCGAGGCATTGGTGGTATAGCCGGTGAAACCATTGGGAAGACGTTGCTCACGATTGGTGGCGTGGGCGGCCAGGGGTAATAATAGACAGAGGGTCAGCCATGTCTTGAGTAAAGGCGGCATAGATGAAGCTCTTTATGAATAGTTATGTGTTAGGCGCGCAACTTTATAACAGCTTTTTGATCAATTTCTGATCCGTTGGTCGATTGGTGGGGTGCCATACGTCGGCCTGCGACGAGAAAGTCACATTTTTTCTTAGAAAATTTTCGGATAACCCACGAGGGCTATGAATGAACAGTTATCAACAGGGTGAGCCGCTTCACGACACCCACAGCAAGGTCATCGGCTACTTGTTGTGGATTTTCGGCTTCACCGGCTCGCACCGTTTCTACTACGGCAAGCCGATCACTGGGACGATCTGGTTCTTTACCTTGGGCCTGCTGGGCATCGGCTGGCTGATCGACCTGTTTCTGATCCCGGCGATGGACAAGGAGGCCGACTTGCGCTTCCGGTCCGGTCGGATCGACTACAACATCGCCTGGATTCTGCTGACCTTCCTGGGCATTTTTGGCCTGCATCGCCTGTACCAGGGCAAGTGGATCACCGCGATCATCTACTTCTTCACGGGCGGCCTGTTCCTGGTCGGCGTGCTGTACGACTTCTGGACCCTGAACAGTCAGATTTCCGAAGCCAACAGCGATCGTCGCTGATTGCAGATCGTGTAGGCGCAGCACAAGGCTGCGCCTACCGAGTTTTACTGGCGGGTCTGGCGCTGTTGCAGCAGCAGGTTGCTGAAGCCTGCGCCGGCAAGCTGTTTCTGCGCCCCGGTCAGTTGTTCGCGGTTGCTGAACGGGCCGACCAGTACGCGGTACCAGGTTTCATCCTTGACCGTCCCCGACTCCACCTTCACCGACTGGCCGAGCAGGATGATCTGCGCGCGGACCTTGTCGGCATCCGCCTGCTTGCGGAACGAGCCGGCCTGCAGGAAGAACTGCGTGGTGGCCGCAGGCTTGATCACCGGCGGTGCCGGTGGTGGCGTCTGGCCCAGCAAGGCGGCCTGAGCGCGTGCCGTGTCGATCTTCGCTGCTTCTGCCGGGGTGACCGGGGTCACTGGCTGGGCAGGCACCGGTGGCGTCTTCTCTGGCACGGCTTCCGGCGGCACGATGACCTCGGACTCCGGCAGCAGGGTGTAGAAGTCATACTTCGGCTTCACCGGCTGCTGCGCAGTGGCCGGCGTGGTCTTGCTGGCTTCTGCCACCTTTTCCGGTTTTTGCTGTTCAGGCTTGGTGCGCTTGATGTCCGCGCCGCCTGGCTCGAGCTTCATCAAAAAGACGATGAAAGCGCCCACGGTCAACCCGACTGCCAGCCATACCCAACCCGGGATCGGCTGCTTGGCCGGCGCCTGTTGGCGGCTGGCGCCGCGTTTTGGAGCAGGTTTTTTCTTGGCAGCCAACTTACATGCGCTCCAGGGTTTCCAGGCCGAGCAGTTCCAGACCTTGCTTGAGGGTACGACCGGTCAGGGCAGCCAGGCGCAGGCGGCTCTGTTGCTGCTCCGGGGTTTCGGCGGCGAGGATCGGGCAGTTCTCGTAGAAGCTCGAGAACAGGCCAGCCAGGTCGTACAGGTAGCTGCACAGCACGTGCGGCGTACCCTTGTCGGCCACGCTGTTGAGCACTTCGCCGAATTGCGCCAGGCGCGCGGCGAGGTCCAGCTCCTTCTCGGCCTGCAGCACGATCTTGCCGTCGACCTCGTCGAAGCCCTTGCCCAGCTTGCGGAACACGCCCGCCACGCGGGTGTAGGCATACAGCAGGTAGGGCGCGGTGTTGCCTTCGAAGTTGAGCATCAGTTCGAAGTTGAAGCTGTAGTCGCTGGTGCGGTGCTTGGACAGGTCGGCGTACTTCACTGCGCCGATCCCGACCACTTCACCGATGCGGCGCAGATCGACTTCGGCCAGGCTCGGGTTCTTCTCCTTGACCAGGGCGTAGGCACGCTCCTTGGCCTCGGTGAGCAGGTCGATCAGCTTCACGGTGCCGCCGTCACGGGTTTTGAACGGGCGGCCGTCGGCGCCGTTCATGGTGCCGAAGCCCATGTGTTCCATTTGCATCGGGTGGCCGACGAAGCCTGCACGGCGCGCTACTTCGAACACCTGGTTGAAGTGCAGCGCCTGGCGCTGGTCGACGAAGTACAGGGCACGGTCGGCCTTGAGCACATTGCTGCGGTAGCGCACTGCGGCCAGGTCGGTGGTGGCGTACAGGTAGCCACCGTCGGCCTTCTGCACGATCACCGGCAGGGGTTCGCCTTCGCTGTTCTTGAATTCTTCGAGGAACACGCACTGCGCGCCCTGGTCCTCAACCAGCAGGCCCTTGGCCTTGAGGTCGCTGACTACGTTGGCCAGGTCGTCGTTGTAGGCGCTTTCGCCCATGACGTCGGCCATGGTCAGCTTGACGTTGAGCAGTTCGTAGGTCTTCTGGCAGTGCGACAGCGAGATGTCCTTGAAACGCGTCCACAGGGCCAGGCACTCAGGGTCGCCGGCCTGCAGCTTGACCACCAGGCCGCGGGCGCGGGTGGCGAATTCTTCGGACTCGTCGAAGCGCTTCTTCGCCGCGCGGTAGAAGTTCTCCAGGTCCGACAACTCGTCGCTGGTGATCGGGTTTTCCTGCAGGTAGGCCATCAGCATGCCGAACTGGGTGCCCCAGTCGCCCACGTGGTTTTGGCGGATGACCTGGTCGCCGAGAAACTCCAGCACACGGGCGACGCTGTCGCCGATGATGGTCGAGCGCAGGTGGCCAACGTGCATTTCCTTGGCCAGGTTCGGCGCCGACAGGTCGATTACCACCTTCTCGGCGGCGCCTGCCTTGCGCACGCCCAGGTGGCCGTCGGCCAGGGCGGCATCCAGGCGGTCGGCCAGGGCGCTGGTGTTCTGGAAGAAGTTGAGGAAGCCTGGGCCGGCAATCTCGACTTTGCTGATGTCGTCGCTGGCGGGCAGCGCGTTGATCAGTTTTTCGGCCAGGTCGCGCGGCTTCATGCCGGCAGGCTTGGCCAGCATCATCGCGATGTTGCTGGCGAAGTCGCCGTGGGTCTTGTCCCGGGCGTTTTCCACCTGGATCGCCGGCGATAGCCCTTCAGGCAGCACACCGTCGGTGACGAGTTGGGTGAGGGCTTGCTGGATCAGCTGGCGAATGGTGTCTTTCATGGGGTTCTCTTTTCGACCGCAAGCGCGGTGGAGCGCTTCGATGCGCAGGTGGAAAAACTGGGCATTATCCGTTGCCGGGAGCGGGTTGCCAACCTTTGCCAAGGCTCAGGGTGTCAGTAGAGGTCTACCGGGTCCACGTCCAGCGACCAGCGAACCTGTCGGCCGCTCGGCATTTGCTCCAACACTAGCAACCAGGCGCTGATCAGTCGATGCAGGGGTGCCCGGGTGTTGGCCTGTATCAATAATTGGGCGCGGAAGCGGCCCGCTCGGCGCTCCATGGGAGCCGGTACCGGGCCCAACAGTTCAATGCCTGGCAGGCGCTGTTCGGCCACCAGGCGCTCTGCTGCGCTACAGGCTTCATCGAGGAAGCCTTCGGCCTGGCCCGGTTTGTGCGCTTCGGCGCGCAGCAAGGCCAGGTGCGAAAAAGGCGGCAGGCCGGCGGCGCGGCGCTCGTCCAGGGCTTGCTCGGCGAAGGCGAAATAGCCTTGTTCGGTCAGCTGTACCAGCAAGGGATGGTCGGCCAGGTGGGTCTGGATGATCACCTTGCCCGGCTCTTCGGCGCGCCCGGCACGCCCGGCAACCTGCACGATCAATTGCGCCATGCGCTCGCTGGCACGGAAGTCGCCGGAGAACAGCCCGCCGTCGGCGTCGAGGATGGCCACCAGGGTCACGCGTGGGAAGTGGTGCCCCTTGGCGAGCATCTGGGTGCCCACCAGGATGCTCGGCTGGCCACGCTGGATGGTGCCGAACAGGTTGTGCATGGCGTCTTTGCGCGCCGTGCTGTCGCGGTCCACGCGCAGGATCGGGTAGTCCGGGAACAGCACCTTAAGGCGCTCTTCGGCGCGCTCGGTGCCTGCGCCCACCGGCCGCAAGTCGACATGGTTGCACTGCGGGCACTGGTGCGGCAGGCGTTCGTCATAACCGCAGTGGTGGCAACGCAGCACGCCGGAACGCTGGTGCACGGTCATGCGCGCATCACAGCGAGGGCATTCGGACAACCAGCCGCAATCGTGGCACAGCAACGTCGGGGCAAAGCCGCGGCGGTTGAGGAACACCAGCACTTGCTGGCCTGCTTCCAGGGTCTGGCGGATGGCCTGCTGCAGCGGGCCGCTGATGCCACTGTCCAGCGGCAGGCTTTTCACGTCCAGGCGCAGCATGCGCGGTGGGCGCGCACCGCCGGCGCGCTGGTTCATGCGCAGCAAGGTGTAGCGGCCGGTCTGGGCGTTGTGCAGGGTTTCTAGCGACGGCGTGGCCGAGCCGAGCAGGATTGGGATGTTCTCCTGGTGGGCGCGCACCAGGGCCAGGTCGCGGGCGTGGTAACGCAGGCCTTCCTGCTGTTTATAAGAGCCGTCGTGCTCTTCGTCGATGATGATCAGGCCGGGGTTTTTCATCGGCGTGAACAGCGCCGAGCGGGTGCCGATGATGATGTCGGCCTCGCCATCGCGGGCTGCCAGCCAGGCGTCCAGCCGCTCGCGGTCGCCGACCGCCGAGTGCAGCAAGGCGATGCGGGCGTTGAAGCGTTGCTCGAAGCGCGCCAGTGTTTGCGGGCCGAGGTTGATTTCCGGGATCAGCACCAGCGCCTGCTTGCCGGCCTCCAGTGTTTCGCGGATCAACTGCAGGTAGACCTCGGTCTTGCCGCTGCCGGTAACCCCGGCCAGCAGAAACGCGTTGAAACTGCCAAGGCCCAGGCACACGGCATCGAAGGCGTTGCGCTGCTCTTCGTTGAGGGGCAGTTCGGGCTGCGCCAGCCAGTGCTCGTGGCGCGGCGTCGGCAGGTGGCGGCGTACTTCGACGGTGACCAGTTCCTTGGCCAGCAGCAGGTCGAGGCTGTCCTTGTTCAGGTTGAGCTTGCCCAGCAGGCTGTGGGCCACGCCGTGTGGGTGCTGCGCCAGGGTTTTCAGGGCATCGCGCTGGCGCGGTGCGCGGGCGATGCGGGGGTCATCGTGGCGGGCATCGGCGGCGACGTGCCAGAAGCGTTCCTGGCGCATCTCGGCCAGTTCGCCCTGGCGCAGCAGGGTCGGCAGCGCCCAGCTCAGGGTATCGCCCAGGCTGTGCTGGTAGTACTGGGCCGTCCACAGGCACAGCTTGAGCAGGGCCGGCGGCAGCGGCGACACCGGGTCCAGCAGCGCAATGGCCGGCTTGAGCTTGTCGGCGGGCACTTCGCTTTGGTCGCACACCTCCACCAGCACACCGATCATCTCGCGGCGCCCGAATGGCACACGAATGCGCATGCCCGGTGTGAGGGGCTGGCGCGCCATGCTCGCCGGCGCCCTGTAGTCGAACAGGCGACGCAGCGGGGAGGGCAGGGCAAGGCGCAGGATGACGTCGGACACGCGGAAGGTCTCGCAAGGGCATTTCAAAGACTGGCGAGCCTAGCAGACGACAGTCGGTGCAAGCGACAACTTGCGCTGAGGCTGGGCTCTGGTATTATTCGCCGCCTAATTACGTGCGGTATTCAACAATTGGTGTTGGGTGGCGGCACGCAGCTCGAGGAAGTGACCATGAAAGCAAATATTCATCCGAACTACGAAGTAGTTGCAGTCACCTGCAGCTGCGGCAACAAGTTTGAAAGCCGTTCGACCCTGGGTAGCACCCTGTCGATCGACGTTTGCAACCTGTGCCACCCGTTCTACACCGGTAAGCAGAAAGTCCTGGACACCGGTGGTCGCGTACAGAAGTTTGCCGATCGCTTCGGCATGTTCGGTGCCAAGAAGTAATAATGCGCATGGCGAATCCCTCGGGTTTCGCGCTGTTGCAAAAAAAAGCGCCCCTTGTGGGCGCTTTTTTTGTGGGCGCGATTTGGCATCTTCCTGCCCTGGCGTTCTGCCCGCTGCCGGCCAATCCTCAGCAGGTAGCAGTGCGGCAGGTGGTGGATGGCGATACCTTGCGCCTGACCGATGGCCGCAGTGTGCGCATGATCGGCATCAATGCCCCGGAGATCGGCCGCAAAGGGCGTACCAGCGAGCCCTATGCCGAGGCGGCCAAGCGGCGCTTGCAGGCCCTGGTCAAAGCCAGCGACGGGCGTGTCGGGCTGGTGCCGGGCGTCGAGGGCAAAGACAAATACGGCCGCACACTGGCACACATCTACGGCCGCACTGGCAACAATCTGGAAGCACAACTGCTCAGCGAGGGGCTCGGCTACCGCGTTGCCGTTGCCCCCAATGTGCGCCTGGTGGGGTGCCAGCAATTGGCCGAGCAAGCGGCGCGCAAGACGGGTGTGGGCCTGTGGCGCAGCTCGCCGGTGCTGCGCGCACGGGATGTCCGGCAGTCTGGGTTCGCTGTCATCGGTGGCCGAATCGAGGCGGTCGAACGTAACCGCGGCGGCGTCTGGCTGAGCCTGGATAGCACCGTGGTGCTGCAGGTTCCCGCTCGTCTGCAACGCAACTTCCCGGCCAGCTTCTTCGATAATCTCAAAGGGCGCCAAGTCGAGGCGCGTGGCTGGGTGCTGGATCGTTCCCGCAAGGGCGGCCTGAAGCCTGGGCAGCGACGCTGGGTGTTGCCATTGACCGATCCGACCATGTTAGAACGCATTTCAGGCTGAAAAGATGTAGACATTTCGGTATTAGATTGTACACACTGTGATTCGTATGCCCCGTGGGTTATAGCGTAAAGTCGTAGGCTAAAGGCCTTGACACAAGTGACCGACCAGTCTTGTGACTCCCCGGCTCTTTGCGTATCCTCGGCGGTCCGTCAGAACAGTAAATAGCGGAATGCCCACCATGTCAGACCTGAAAACCGCCGCTCTCGAATACCACGCTCAACCTCGTCCGGGGAAACTGAGCGTCGAGCTCTCGAAGCCCACCGCCACCGCCCGTGACCTCGCCCTGGCCTACAGCCCAGGTGTTGCAGAACCCGTGCGCGAAATCGGCCGTGATCCAGAGCTGGCCTACAAATACACCGGTAAAGGCAACCTGGTTGCGGTGATTTCGGATGGTACTGCCATCCTCGGTCTGGGTGACCTCGGCCCACTGGCCTCGAAGCCGGTCATGGAAGGCAAGGGTGTTCTGTTCAAGCGTTTCGCTGGCATCGACGTATTCGACATCGAAGTCGAGTCGGAAAGCCCGCAAGCTTTCATCGACACCGTTCGCCGCATTTCGATCACCTTCGGTGGCATCAACCTCGAAGACATCAAGGCTCCAGAGTGCTTCGAAATCGAGCGCACCCTGATCGAGCAATGCGACATCCCGGTCTTCCACGATGACCAGCACGGCACCGCGATCGTCACCGCGGCCGGCATGATCAACGCCCTGGAAATCGCCGGCAAGAAGCTGGAAGAAGCCAAGATCGTCTGCCTGGGTGCCGGCGCTGCCGCCATCTCCTGCATGAAGCTGCTGGTCAGCATGGGTGCCAAGGTCGAGAACATCTACATGATCGACCGCAGCGGCGTGATCCACGCTGGCCGCGACGACCTGAACCAGTACAAGGCGCAGTTCGCCCACGCGACCGACAAGCGCACCCTGGCTGACGCCTTGAACGGTGCCGACGTATTCGTTGGCCTGTCCGGCCCGAACCTGCTGAGCGCAGAAGGCCTGAAGTCGATGGCGGCCAACCCGATCGTGTTCGCGTGCTCGAACCCCGATCCGGAAATCTCCCCAGAGCTGGCTCACGCCACCCGTAACGACGTGATCATGGCCACCGGTCGTTCCGACTACCCGAACCAGGTCAACAACGTACTGGGCTTCCCCTTCATCTTCCGTGGCGCCCTGGACGTACGTGCCAAGCGCATCAACGAAGAAATGAAGATTGCTGCGGCCATCGCCCTGAAAGACCTGGCCAAGCTGCCGGTTCCTAAGGAAGTTTGCGAAGCCTACGGCGTCGAAGGCCTGGAATTCGGCCGTGAGTACATCATTCCGAAGCCTCTGGATGCCCGTCTGATCACCGTTGTTTCCGATGCTGTCGCCAAGGCTGCTATCGAGTCCGGTGTGGCGACCCTGCCGTATCCGAAGCACTACCCGCTGAACAGCGTGGATGAAGTGTTCAACGGCTGATTGCCGTAAGTGACACAAAAAAGCCCCGGCTCGTATGAGCCGGGGCTTTTTATTGTGCGTTTGTCGGCAGCGTAGATCCCTGTAGGAGCGGCCTTGTGTCGCGATGGGCTGCGCAGCGGCCCCAGGATCTCGACAGCAGAAGGTCTCGCAAGGGGCTGCTGCGCAGCCCATCGCGACACAAGGCCGCTCCTACACAGGCGGCGCTAGCCTGTCAGGGGTCAGAACAGGTCCATCGGCGCTGCTTCGTCTGCTGGCAGCGGGCTTCCCGGTGCCGCGCCGTTGCCCAGTTCATCCCCCGACGGTGGCGAGTCTTCGGCCTTGAACAGCTCGAAGTAGGCGTTCGGTGTGCCCGGCGAGGCCGCGCGGCCGCTGACTGGGTCGACACGCAGGCTGAGGATGCCTTCCGGCTCCGCCGGTACGTGGTTGGGTTTGTCCTTGAGGGCGGCGCCCATGAAACTCATCCAGATCGGCAGCGCCGCAGTACCACCGTACTCGCGGCGGCCCAGGGTCTCGGGCTGGTCGAAGCCGACCCATACCGTGGTCACGTAATCGGCGTTGTAACCGGAGAACCAGGCATCCTTGGACTCGTTGGTGGTACCGGTCTTGCCGGCCAGGTCGGTGCGGCCCAGGGCCAGCGCGCGGCGGCCGGTGCCCCGTTTGATCACGTCCTGCAACATGCTGGTGAGGATGTACGTGGTGCGGCCGTCGATGATCTGTTCCGCCACTGCCGGCGTTTGCGGTGCTGGCGTGACCTGGCCAAAGGCGGCCGGCGCCTCGCCCGGCATGGCTGCGGTGCTGATCGGCTGCTCTGGCGCGGCAAGGCCTGCCTGGTCCTGGGCGCCTTGCGGCACGCGGGGCGGGTTGGCGGTGAACAGGGTCTCGCCGCTGCGGCTCTCGATGCGGTCGATCAGGTACGGGGTGATCTTGTAGCCGCCGTTGGCAAAGGTGCTCCAGCCCGTGGCGATTTCCATCGGCGTGAGGGTTGCGGTGCCCAGTGCCAGCGACAGGTTGCGCGGCAAGTCCTGCTTGTTGAAGCCGAACTTGGCGATGTAGTCGATGGTGCGGTCGACGCCCATGGCCTGCAGCAGGCGGATCGATACCAGGTTGCGCGACTTGTACAGCGCCTCGCGCATGCGGATCGGGCCGAGGAAGGTGTTGGTGTCGTTCTTCGGCCGCCAGACCTTGTCCAGGTACTCGTCGACGAACACGATCGGTGCATCGTTGACCAGGCTGGCCGCGGTGTAGCCGCTGTCGAGCGCCGCGCTATAGATGAAGGGCTTGAAGCTCGAGCCAGGTTGGCGCTTGGCCTGCATGGCACGGTTGTAGTTGCTTTGCTCGAACGAGAAGCCGCCTACCAGGGCACGAATGGCGCCGTTGTATGGGTCGAGGGTGACCAGCGCGCTTTGTGCGCCCGGCACCTGGCTGAACTTGAGCTTGCCGTCGTCCAGGCGCTGCAGGCGCACCAGGTCACCTACCTGGGCAACATCGGCGGGGCTTTGTGGTGCGCGGCCCTGGGAATTGCTATTGAGGAACGGGCGCGCCCACTTCATGGTGTCCCAGGCGACGGTTTCTTCCTGGCCGCTGCGGGTCAGCACCTTGAGGTCGGTCTTGTCGACCTGGGTGACGATGGCCGGCTCAAGGCCGCCCAGGGTGCGTTGCTTGCTCAGTTCCAGCAGCCAGGCCGCGTGGGTCTTGCCTGGGAAGCGTGCCTCGGGGCCGCGGTAACCGTGGCGTTCATCGTAATCGGAAAGGCCCGTGAGAATGGCTTTGTTGGCCATCTCCTGCATGTCGCTCGGCACGGTGGTGGTGACGCGGAAGCCCTCGGTGTAGGCATCGCTGCCATAACGGCCGACCATCTCGGCGCGGGCCATCTCGGCGACGTACGGGGCATTCACCTCAGGTGTCGGCACGTGATAGCTGGCGTTGAGCGGCTCGGCCAGGGCGGCCTGGTAGCTGGCCTGGTCAATCTTGCCGAGCTTGTACATGCGGCCAAGAATCCAGTCGCGACGCTCTTTTGCGCGCACCGGGTTGGCCAGCGGGTTGAAGCGCGAAGGTGCCTTGGGCAGGCCGGCGATCATCGCCATTTGCGCCAGGCTCACGTCGCGGATCGACTTGCCGTAATAAACCTGTGCGGCGGCATCGATGCCGTACGCCCGGTTGCCCAGGTAGATCTTGTTCACGTACAGCTCAAGGATTTCGTCCTTGGTCAGCTCACGCTCGATCTGCAGGGCCAGCAGAATCTCGTTGGTCTTGCGCGAAAAGCTGCGCTCGCTGGTGAGGAAGAAGTTCTTCGCCACCTGCATGGTGATGGTGCTGCCGCCCGTCTGGATGTGGCCGGTTTTTACCAGCTGAGTCGCGGCGCGCATCAGGCTGCTGGGGTCAACGCCGTAGTGGTTGAGGAAATTGTCGTCCTCGGCTGACAGAAGCGCCTGGATAAATTGTGGGGGGATTTCCGCGAAACGGATCGGCGAGCGGCGCATTTCGCCGAACTCGGCAATCAGCTTGCCGTCGCTGCTGTACACCCTGAGGGGGATCTGCAACTGGATGCTTCTGAGGGACTCGACCGAGGGCAGGCTAGGGCTAAGATACAGAAACGCACCGCTCACACCGAGTACGAGCGCGCTAATGACTGCGACGGAAGACCACCAGAAGAACTTCAGCAGACGTATCAAGGCTTTTGGGCGTCCAGGTTGATAAGTGAATTGCGTACGGGTCCGGCGGACCAAAAACGCTGGGCATTATAAGCATTTTTTCGCCTTGCCGGGTGACCGGCCAGGTGGCCCGTCGAACCGTTTGGCCGCTGGGGCCTAGCGCTGACGCGGGTTTGCGGCATACAGCAAAGGAGCAGCGATGCTTGGACGTTTCGGCATGGATGCCGGTTCACTCTTGGGGGTGGAAATTGCCCCCGACTCCGTTCGGATTGTGCAGCTGCAGCGACGCAAGGGGCGTTGCCAGGTCGCGGCCTGGGCGCACGAGCCGTATGAACCGTACAGTGGGGCTGATTGGGCGAGCGACCCTGCCCGGCTAGTGGCTGCGTTGCGCCGTGCCTGCAGGCGCAGCGGCAGTCGGCAGCGGCGCGTTGCGGTGGCGCTGCCGGCAAATCAGGTGATCTGCAAGGTGTGCCAACTGCCGACGGGCCTGAGTGAAGCCGATATCGAAGCCCAGTTGCTGGCTGATGCGGATCGCCTGTTTCCATTTCCGCTTGATGATCTGGCGCTGGACTTTCAGTTGCTCGGGGCCTCCGAGGCCCAGGCCGATTGCCAGGAGGTCATGGTGGCTGCCTGTCGCCAGCGTGCGCTGGAGCCCGTTGAAGCCCTGCTTGATGCAGCCGGGCTGCAGGCCGAGGCGATGGAGGTCGACAGTATCGCGTTGCAGCGGATGTTGCCGCGGGGCGCGCTTGCGGGTTCGGCATTGCTGCGCATCGAAGCGCAAGGCGCGACGCTGCATTGTTGGCGGCAGGGCATGCCCGCGCAGCGCCGCGAAGTGCACCTTGGCCAAGCACTTGGCCAATGGCCGGCGCTTTTGGGCGACGACAGTCAACTGGAATGCGTGCTGGTCGCCGGCAGTTCACCGATCGAGCAAGCGTGGCTGGATAACCTGAGTGCAGAGGTGAAACTACCCTGCCGGCCCCTGCCTTCTATTGCCGGGTTGGAGCCTGGTGGGGGCGAGATGCTCTTGGCATGCGCCTTGGCGCTCGGAGGCATGCAGCCATGATGCGTCTGAACCTTTTGCCCTGGCGCGAGCGGCAGCGCCGGTCGATGCTTCGGCGCTTTCAGTGGATGTTGCTTGGCAGTGCGGCGCTGGCCCTGTGCGCCGTGATGCTGATCGATCAACTGGCACGCCAACGTGCGCAGCAGCAAGGGTTGAGCACTGTTAGCCGTCACTCCGCCATTGCGCTGCTGGATGAACAATTGGAGCAGCACGCTGAAGTGCGTGCCGCCCACGATGCTGCCCAGGCACACGCTGCGGTGTTGGCCAGCCTGCGTGCCGATCAAGGTGTATTCCCCACGTTGCTTAGCGACCTCGAGGCCGCATTGCCTGCTGGTCTGCAGCTCACTGAACTTACGTTGGTAGGCGGCCGTTTGCAGGTGACCGGCCAGGCCGCGTCCGGTGCCGTGGTCGCTCAGTTCATACGCGACCTTGAGCGGTCCGCGGTACTGCAAGGCCTGGAGCTCAAGCGTGTGAAGCACCTGCCTTCGGGCGAAGAGTTTGTCCTGGCAGCGCGTGTGTCGGCGTTTTGGTCGTGAATGCAGCCTGGTGGGTGAGCTGGCAAGGCATGGCCGAACGTTCCGCTCGCTTCAGGTGGGGCGCTTCAGTCGGTCTGGGTGTGTTGGTACTGGCGCTGGGGTGTGGGCTACGCCTGCCGGAGTTGCGGCACGCCCAAGGGCAAGTGAATGCACAGTATGAGCAGTTGAGCGAGGAACATTCGGCCAAGGCAGCCCAAGTGCGGGAGCTGGCACGCATGCGCGCTGCGCTGGTCGCCACACAGCAGGCGCTGCACGTTGCCCGGTGGCGTCTCGCCGCTGGCGAGGGCATGAGTGACCTGCTCGATTCGCTTGCCGCCTCAGGGCATGAATTTGGCCTGCTGTTCGAGCGGCTCGATGTGCATGAGGCGGTGGAGCAGGCGCACTACCGAACCATCCCCCTCGATGTTCAGGTGGTGGGCCGGTATGCAGCACTGCGCCTGTGGTTGGATGAATGGCTTGGGCAGCTGCGGCTGCTGCGCGTGAGTGACCTGAGCATGAACGAAGTCGATGGGCGGCCTGGATTGTTGCGCGTTCGTCTGAGGGTTCACGCGCATCATGCCGATGCTACGACGCCGGCCGTTGCGTCGTTGGCAGATTTGCCCGCTCGGGCAGCGCCCGTGCCGCCATTGGTCGATCCGTTCTCCGCAGCCCCGGCGAACGTGGCACCTGGCGAATTGGGCCGTGTGCCCTTGGCGCAGCTGGAAATGGTCGGGAGCCTGGCGCAAGGCGGCGCGCATGAAGCGCTGTTGTTGTCTGCAGGCCAGTTGTATCGCGTGCGCCTGGGCGATCGGCTCGGGCGCGATGAGGGTGTTGTGGTGCACATCGACGAGCAGCGGGTCGACGTGCGCGAGCGGTGGTTCGTGGCGCGTGAGTGGCATGAGCGCACAGCCGTACTCACCCTCCGAAAACCCCTGGACCAGGAGGTCATGGACAAGGATGAAAAGGCTATGGATAGCGGCGGCGTTCGTCTTGTCGATCCCGCTGGCGACGGCAGCCCCCACTCGGGGTGAGCCACTGTCGCTGAACTTTCAGGATGTGCAGGTGCGCGCCGTATTGCAGGTGCTGGCAGACCATGCCGGCGTGAACCTGGTTGCCAGCGATTCGGTGCAGGGCAATATCACCTTGCGGCTTCAGGATGTGCCCTGGGAGCAGGCGCTGGATTTGGTGCTGCGCAGCAAGGGCCTGGCCCGGCGTGAAGAGGGCAATGTGCTGCTGGTGGCGCCGGCGGCGGAGCTTGCTGGGCAATCACTCGACGCCCGACTAGGCCAGGCGCTGGATGCGCAATTGCAACCGCTGCAGCGTGAACTGATGCCGATCCACCATGCCGTAGCCTCCGAGCTCGCAGAGCTGTTGCTGGCAACCCTGGCAGACGACGGCATCCTCACTGGGCGAGGCAGTTTGAGCGTTGATGCGCGCACCAATACCCTGGTGGCCTACCAGCCCGCTGACCGCCTTGCCGAGCTGCGCCACCTGGTGGCGCAGCTGGATGTGCCGGTGCGTCAGGTGGCGATCGAGGCACGCATCGTCGAGGCCAATGTCGATTACGAAAAGAGCCTTGGGGTGCGTTGGGGTGGGCCCTTGTACGGTGAGAACGTAAGGCCAGGCAAGGAGCTGTTCGTCGACCTTGGGGTGGAGCGTGCCGGCTCCAGCGTCGGCCTGGGCCTGCTGCGTGGCGGCATCTTGCTAGACCTTGAACTCAGCGCCATGGAAAAGAGCGGCAATGGCGAAATCATCTCGCAGCCCAAGGTGGTCACGGCCGACAAGGAAACGGCCAGGATCCTCAAAGGTACCGAGGTGCCCTACCAGGAAACCAGCAAGAGTGGCGCCACGTCCGTGTCGTTTCGCGAAGCGTCCCTGTCGCTTGAAGTCACCCCGCAGATTACCCCGGACAACAAGGTCATCATGACGGTCAGGGTGACCAAGGACGAGCCTGATTACGTCAATGCCTTGAACAACGTACCGCCGATCCGCAAGAACGAGGTCAATGCCAAGGTTCGCGTGGCGGACGGCGAAACGATCGTTATCGGTGGCGTCTACTCGACCACGCAAAACAATGTGGTCGACAAGGTGCCATTTTTCGGCGATCTGCCGTATGTTGGGCGGCTGTTTCGACGCGATGTATTACAAGAGAAAAAATCCGAGCTGCTGGTCTTCCTGACTCCGCGTATCATGAGTGACCAGGCGATTGCTGTGAGTCGTTGATTCTGTGCGAAATTTGATACTTGTGGGGCCAATGGGCGCTGGTAAAAGCACCATTGGACGCCTATTGGCCAAAGAGCTGCGCCTGCTGTTCAAAGATTCCGACAAGGAAATCGAACTGCGATGCGGCGCCAACATCCCGTGGATCTTCGACAAGGAAGGCGAGCCGGGCTTCCGTGACCGTGAGCAGGCGATGATCGCCGAGCTCTGCGGGCTCGACGGCGTAGTCCTGGCCACCGGCGGTGGCGCGGTAATGCGCGATGCCAACCGACAGGCGTTGCGCCAGGGCGGCCGGGTGATCTACCTGCATGCTTCGGTGGAGCAGCAGGTCGGTCGCACCGCACGTGATCGCAATCGCCCCCTGTTGCGTACCGCCAACCCGGAAGCGACCCTTCGCGCCCTGCTCGAAGCGCGTGATCCGCTCTACCGCGAGATCGCCGACGTGGTCGTTGAAACCGACGAGCGGCCACCGCGCATGGTGGTGATCGATATTCTCGAACGCTTGCAGCAGTTGCCGCCCCGATAAGCCGGGACTATTCTCGGCCTCCAGCGCCGAGGCGAGGTTCAACTTACCGCGTGCGTCGCCCAAGCGGCGCCGCGCCCAAGTACATTGTGGGGATACATGCAGACACTAAAGGTCGACCTGGGCGAGCGTAGCTACCCGATCTACATTGGCGAAGGCCTGCTGGACCAGCCCGAGTTGCTGGCGCCGCACATTGCCGGGCGGCAGGTCGCCATCGTTTCCAACGAAACCGTCGCGCCTCTGTACCTCGAACGCCTGGCCAAGACCCTGGGTGCCTATTCGGTGCTGCCCGTGGTGTTGCCTGACGGCGAAGCCCACAAGAACTGGGAAACGCTGCAATTGATCTTCGATGGCCTGCTCACTGCCCGGCACGACCGTCGCACCACCGTGGTGGCCCTTGGGGGCGGCGTGATCGGCGACATGGCCGGCTTTGCCGCTGCCTGCTACCAGCGCGGCGTCGATTTCATCCAGGTGCCGACCACCCTGTTATCTCAGGTCGACTCCTCGGTCGGCGGCAAGACCGGCATCAACCACCCGCTTGGCAAGAACATGGTCGGTGCCTTTTATCAGCCCAACGCGGTGCTGATCGACACCACCAGCCTCAAGACCCTGCCGGCGCGTGAGCTGTCCGCAGGCTTGGCTGAAGTGATCAAGTACGGCCTGATCTGCGACAAGCCGTTCCTCGCTTGGCTCGAGGACAATATGAAGGCCCTGCGTGCCTTGGACTCCACGGCCCTGACCGAAGCCATCCGCCGTTCCTGCGCAGCCAAGGCTGCGGTGGTCGGTGCCGATGAGCGCGAATCCGGCGTGCGGGCGACCCTGAACCTTGGGCATACCTTCGGCCATGCCATCGAAACCCATATGGGCTACGGCGTCTGGCTGCACGGCGAAGCCGTGTCGGCGGGCACGGTGATGGCCCTGGAAATGTCCATGCGGCTCGGCTGGATCGACCAGGCCGAGCGCGATCGCGGAATCCGCCTGTTGCAGGATGCAGGTTTGCCGGTGGTGCCACCACAGGAAATGACCCCGGCGCATTTCATGGAGCACATGGCGGTCGACAAGAAGGTGCTCGACGGGCGTCTGCGTCTGGTGCTGTTGCGCCAGATGGGCGAGGCCGTGATCACCGACGACTATCCGAAAGAGATTCTTCAGGCCACGCTGTCGGCGGATTACCGCGCGATCGTGGCCCAGCTTTGAGGTTGTGACAGCGCAATGACCAGTTTGCATGCCGATGAGGCCTTTCTCGACCATTACCAGTTGAGCCACGATCCGTTCGCGCCCCGCGTGCCCGGCTTCAAATTCTTCCCGGCACAGCGCAAGCCTGTGCTGGGCCAGCTGCATCACCTGGCCCGTTACAGCCAGCTGATGCTGGTGGTCACCGGCCCCCTGGGCAGCGGCAAGACCTTGCTGCGCCAGGCCCTGGTGGCCAGTACCAACAAGCAATCGGTGCAGAGCGTCGTGGTTTCTGCCCGTGGCGCCAGCGATGCGGCCAGCGTGCTCGCCCAGGTCGCGCAGTCGCTTGAGGTCGCCCAGCCTGAGGTCCAGGCCATACTGTCGAAGGTGGTGCAACTGGCGCTGACCGGGCAGGAAGTGTATTTGCTGGTGGACGATGCGGAACAACTCGACGAGTCGGCACTCCAAGCGTTGCTGGAGCTGGCGGCGGGTGTTCCGGAAGGGCGCCCGCACGTGTTCCTGTTCGGTGAGCCGTCGCTGATCGCCGGGCTGGATGAGCTGAGTATCGAGGAAGAGCGTTTCCACGTTATCGAGCTCGCCCCCTACAGCGAAGAGGAGACCCGCGAGTACCTGGAGCAGCGTCTGGATGGCGCCGGCCGGGGCATCGAGGTGTTCACCCGCGAACAGATCGTCGATATCCATGAACACTCCGACGGTTGGCCTGGCACAATCAACCAGGTCGCCCGTGACACTTTGATCGAAGCCATGATCGCCAGCCGTTCGACGGCCAAGCGACCATCCATGGGGTTGAAAATGCCTAAGAAACATGTGCTCGCGCTGTCCGCTGTGGTTGTGGTCGCCGTTGCTGCCGCGGTTCTCATGCCCAAGAAAGGCGACAAGGCACCTGCCGAGGTGCCGGCTGCCCAGGCTCAATTGCCATTAGGTGAAGGCCAGCCGGGCGCCGCCCAGGCCAATAATGGCAACCCGGCCATCGAGTTCTCCGGCTCGTCGCAGCCGATGCCACTGCCGCTGGTAGGGCAGTCGCAGCCGGTGATGCGCGAACCATTGGCCCAGGCCGCTGGCATGGGGGATGGCGAAGAGGGCAGCCCGGCCGGCAATACCGCGCTGCAGCCTGGCAACCCGCCGACCGTGACCACCATCGCACCGCCGCAAGGCGTGCCTGCCGGCCCGGCACCGACGCTGTCGAAGCCGACTGCCAGTGCACCGGTTCAGCCGGTTGCGCCTGCGCCAAAGCCCGTCGCAACCCAGCCTGCAAAACCGGTTGCACCTGCTAAGCCTGCGCCTGCGCCAACCCAGGTCGCCACAGCCAAGCCAGCCGCCAAGCCTGTCGAGAAGCCTGCGGCTACCGGCAGTAGCGGTGGTGGTTGGTATGCAGGCCAGAAACCGGGCAATTACGTGGTGCAGATCCTCGGCACCAGCTCCGAAGCCTCGGCCCAGGCCTTCGTCAAAGCCCAGGGTGGCGACTATCGCTACTTCAAGAAAAACCTGCAGGGCAAGCCGCTGTATGTCGTGACTTACGGCAGCTTCGCCAACCGTGACGCAGCGGTTGCGGCAATCAAGAACTTGCCAGCGAAGGTCCAGGCTGGTAAACCTTGGCCACGTACCGTCGCCAGCGTCCAACAAGAGCTGGCCACGGCCCGCTGATACCTGCCGGGCGGCACCACCCCGCCGCCCAGTTGCTGAGCGAATTCTAGCTTTCGACTAGCCTGCTGCGCCCGAGCGCGGCAGGCTTTTCTGTCCCAGGCTGCCGGCCACAAGCCTCTCTTGCAGTCATGGCTGAAACGCTTCAGACTCGAGCCAAGCCGCTATCACGGCGCATGGCGCAAAAACATTCAAATTTGCGACATAAATTTTCAATGGTGAGACATGAAAATTTGTGGGCATCGCTGTCGCTGTGCAACAATGGTTTTCCATGACCACCGCAAAAAAGCTGGCGTTTGATCGGCGTGGATGGTAAGTGGTTGTTAAAAAAGAGATTTGCCTCCGTTGAGAGGTGAACCTGGTGAGAAAGTGTCTATGAAAACAGGTCTGTACCATCCCGAAGAATTCAAGGACAACTGTGGTTTTGGCCTGATCGCCCATATGACGGGCGAGCCAAGTCACCACCTTCTGCAAACCGCCATGCAGGCACTGACGTGCATGACCCACCGCGGCGGTATCAACGCCGACGGCAAGACCGGTGACGGTTGCGGTCTGCTCATGCAGAAGCCCGATCAATTCCTGCGGGCCGTGGCCCAGGAACAATTTGCCGTCGAGCTGCCCAAGCAGTACGCCGTCGGCATGGTGTTCTTCAACCAGGACCCGGTCAAAGCAGAAGCCGCCCGCGCCAACATGGACCGCGAGATCCTCGCCGCTGGCCTGAAGCTGGTCGGCTGGCGCAAGGTGCCGATCGACACCCGCGTGCTGGGTCGCCTGGCGCTGGAGCGCCTGCCGCAGATCGAACAGGTGTTCATCGGCGGTGAAGGCCTGAGCGATCAGGAATTCGCCATCAAGCTGTTCAGTGCCCGTCGTCGTTCGTCCGTGGCCAACGCCCACGACACCGACCACTACATCTGCAGCTTCTCGCACAAGACCATCATCTACAAAGGCCTGATGATGCCGCGCGACCTCGCGGCGTTTTATCCAGACCTGGGTGACGAGCGCCTGCAGACCGCGATCTGCGTGTTCCACCAGCGCTTCTCCACCAACACCCTGCCGAAATGGCCGCTGGCGCAGCCGTTCCGGTTCCTCGCCCATAACGGCGAGATCAACACCATCACTGGCAACCGCAACTGGGCCATGGCCCGTCGCACCAAGTTCGCCAATGACCAGATCCCTGACCTCGAAGAACTCGGCCCGCTGGTCAACCGCGTGGGCTCCGACTCGTCGAGCATGGACAACATGCTCGAGCTGATGGTCACCGGCGGCATCGACCTGTTCCGCGGCGTGCGCATGCTGGTACCGCCGGCCTGGCAGAACGTCGAGACCATGGACGCCGACCTGCGCGCCTTCTACGAATACAACTCCATGCACATGGAGCCGTGGGATGGCCCGGCCGGTATCGTCATGACCGAAGGCCGCCACGCGGTGTGCCTGCTCGACCGTAACGGCCTGCGCCCGGCACGTTGGGTGACCACCACCAATGGCTACATCACCATTGCGTCGGAAATCGGCGTATGGGACTACAAGCCTGAAGACGTCATTGCCAAGGGCCGTGTCGGCCCGGGCCAGATCTTCGCCGTGGACACCGAAACCGGCCAGATCCTCGACACCGACGCCATCGACAACCGTCTGAAGTCGCGCCATCCGTACAAGCGCTGGCTGCGTCAGCACGCCACGCGTATCCAGGCGACCTTGACCGACGACCAGGGCGCGGCCAGCTACGATGCTGACCAGCTCAAGCAATACATGAAGATGTTCCAGGTCACCTTCGAAGAGCGTGACCAGGTGCTGCGCCCGCTGGGTGAGCAGGGCCAGGAAGCGGTCGGCTCGATGGGTGACGACACGCCGATGGCTGTGCTGTCGCAGCGCGTGCGTTCGCCGTATGACTTCTTCCGCCAGCAGTTTGCGCAGGTCACCAACCCGCCGATCGACCCGCTGCGCGAAGCGATCGTCATGTCGCTGGAGATCTGCCTGGGCGCCGAGCGCAACATCTTCCAGGAGTCCCCGGAGCACGCCTCGCGGGTCATCCTCAGCTCGCCGGTCATCTCGCCTGCCAAGTGGCGCTCGCTGATGAACCTGGAGCGTGAAGGCTTCGACCGCCAACTGATCGACCTCAACTACGAGCAAAGCGTCGGCCTGGAAGCGGCCATCCGCAACATCGCCGACCAAGCCGAAGAAGCGGTGCGCAGTGGCAAGACTCAGCTGGTGCTGAGCGACCGTTACATCGCCCCGGGCAAGTTGCCGGTGCACGCTTCGCTCGCAGTGGGTGCCGTACACCACCGCCTGACCGAGCAGGGCCTGCGGTGCGACAGCAACATTCTGGTCGAAACCGCTACCGCCCGTGACCCGCACCACTTCGCTGTGCTGCTGGGCTTCGGTGCCTCGGCCGTCTACCCGTACCTGGCGTACGAAGTGCTGGCCGACCTGATCCGTACCGGCGAAGTGCTGGGCGATCTGGACGAGGTGTTCAAGTATTACCGCAAAGGCATCTCCAAGGGCCTGCTGAAGATCCTGTCGAAGATGGGCATCTCCACCATCGCTTCGTACCGGGGTGCGCAGCTGTTCGAAGCCATCGGTCTGGCCGAGGAAGTAGTCGGCCTGAGCTTCAAGGGCGTGTCGAGCCGCATCAAGGGTGCGCGTTTCGAAGACCTGGAAAGCGACCAGAAGCTGCTCGCCGCCGAAGCCTGGAGCGCGCGCAAGCCTATCCAGCAAGGTGGCCTGCTCAAATTCGTCCACGGTGGCGAATACCACGCCTACAACCCGGATGTGGTTAACACCCTGCAGGCGGCTGTGCAGCAGGGCGACTACGCCAAGTTCAAGGAATACACCTCGCTGGTCGACCAGCGCCCGGTGTCGATGATCCGCGACCTGCTCAAGGTCAAAGTGGCCGACCAGCCGCTGGCGATCGAGCAGATCGAACCGTTGGAGGCCATCCTCAAGCGCTTCGATTCCGCCGGTATCTCGCTGGGCGCTTTGTCGCCAGAAGCCCACGAGGCGCTGGCCGAGGCCATGAACCGCCTGGGCGCGCGTTCCAACTCGGGCGAGGGCGGTGAAGACCCGTCGCGCTACGGCACCGTGCGCAGCTCCAAGATCAAGCAGGTGGCCACCGGCCGCTTTGGCGTGACCCCGGAATACCTGGTCAACGCCGAAGTGCTGCAGATCAAGGTAGCCCAGGGCGCCAAGCCGGGTGAGGGCGGCCAGTTGCCAGGCGGCAAGGTCAACGGCCTGATCGCCAAGCTGCGCTACGCGGTACCGGGCGTGACCCTGATCTCGCCACCGCCGCACCACGACATCTACTCGATCGAAGACCTGGCCCAGCTGATCTACGACCTCAAGCAGGTCAACCCGCAAGCGCTGGTCTCGGTCAAGCTGGTCGCCGAAGCAGGCGTGGGTACCATCGCCGCCGGCGTGGCCAAGGCCTACGCCGACCTGATTACCATCTCGGGCTACGACGGCGGTACCGGTGCTTCGCCACTGACCTCCATCAAGTACGCGGGCGCGCCGTGGGAGCTCGGCCTTGCCGAAACCCACCAGACCCTGCGCGGCAACGACCTGCGCGGCAAAGTGCGGGTGCAGACCGACGGTGGCCTGAAAACCGGCCTCGACGTGATCAAGGCGGCCATCCTCGGCGCCGAGAGCTTCGGCTTCGGCACCGCGCCGATGATCGCCCTGGGCTGCAAATACCTGCGTATTTGCCACCTGAACAACTGCGCCACCGGCGTCGCCACCCAGAACGACAAGCTGCGCAAGGACCACTACATCGGCACCGTCGACATGGTGATCAACTTCTTCACCTTCGTCGCCGAAGAGACCCGTGAGTGGCTGGCCAAACTGGGTGTGCGTAGCCTGGGCGAGCTGATCGGCCGCACCGACCTGCTCGACATCCTGCCAGGCGACACCGAGCGCCAGCAGTACCTGGACCTGTCGCCGCTGCTGGGCAGTTCGCACATTCCGGCGGACAAGCCGCAGTTCTGCGAAGTCGACAAGAACCCGCCGTTCGACAAGGGCGAGCTGGCCGAGAAGATGGTCGAAATGGCCATGCCGGCGATCCGCGACCAGTCCGGTGGCGAGTTCAGCCTCGACATCTGCAACTGTGACCGCTCCATCGGTGCACGCATCTCGGGTGAGATCGCCCGCTTGCACGGCAACCAGGGCATGGCCGCCGCGCCGATCACCTTCCGCTTCAAGGGGACTGCGGGCCAGAGCTTCGGCGTGTGGAACGCCGGTGGCCTGAACCTGCACCTCGAAGGCGACGCCAACGACTACGTCGGCAAAGGCATGACCGGTGGCAAGGTCACCATCGTGCCACCTGCCGGCAGCCCGTTCGAAACCCAGCACAGCGCCATCGTCGGCAACACCTGCCTGTACGGTGCCACTGGCGGCAAGCTGTTCGCCGCCGGTACCGCGGGCGAGCGCTTCGCTGTGCGTAACTCTGGCGCCCACGCTGTTGTCGAGGGCACTGGCGATCACTGCTGTGAATACATGACCGGCGGCTTTGTCTGCGTCCTGGGCAAGACCGGTTACAACTTCGGCTCTGGCATGACCGGCGGCTTCGCCTACGTGCTCGACATGGACAACAGCTTCGTCGACAAGCTCAACCATGAACTGGTGGAAATCCAGCGCATCAGTGGTGAAGCGATGGAGGCGTACCGCAGCCACCTGGCGCGCGTCCTTGGCGAATACGTGGACGAGACCGGCAGCGAGTGGGGGCGTGAGCTCTTCGAGAACCTGGACGACTACGTGCGGCGCTTCTGGCTGGTCAAGCCGAAGGCGGCCAACCTCAAGCAACTGCTGTCCAGCACCCGTGCCAACCCGCAGTAACAACAGCTGCAAGTGGCAAGCCTCAAGCTGCGAGTAAACGCAGTGCGAGGTTTGCCGGACCCAAGTGATCGACTTGCAGCTTGCGGCTTGTAGCTTGCGACTGCGGTAAAGAGGTTTTGAAAAATGGCTGAACGTCTGAGCAACGACTTCCAGTTCATCGAAGTGGGGCGTAAAGACCCAAAGAAAAAGCTGCTGCGCCAGCGCAAGAAAGAGTTCGTCGAGATCTACGAACCCTTCAAGCCGCAGCAGTCCGTGGAGCAGGCGCACCGTTGCCTGGGCTGTGGTAACCCGTATTGCGAATGGAAGTGCCCGGTGCACAACTTCATCCCCAACTGGTTGAAGCTGGTGTCCGAGGGCAACATCCTGGCAGCGGCAGAACTGTCGCACCAGACCAACACCCTGCCTGAAGTGTGCGGCCGTGTTTGCCCGCAGGACCGCCTGTGCGAGGGTGCCTGCACCCTGAACGACGGTTTTGGCGCGGTGACCATCGGCTCGGTGGAGAAGTACATCACCGACACCGCTTTCGCCATGGGCTGGCGCCCAGACATGTCCAAGGTCAAGCCGACTGGCAAGCGTGTCGCCATCATCGGTGCCGGCCCGGCGGGCCTGGGCTGTGCCGACGTGCTGGTGCGCGCCGGCGTGACCCCGGTGGTGTTCGACAAGAACCCGGAAATCGGTGGCCTGCTGACCTTCGGTATCCCCGAGTTCAAGCTGGAAAAGACCGTGCTGAGCAACCGCCGCGAAGTCTTCACCGGCATGGGCATCGAGTTCCGCTTGAACACCGAGGTGGGCACCGACATCACCATGGAGCAGCTGCTGGCCGAGTACGACGCAGTGTTCATGGGCATGGGCACCTACACCTACATGAAGGGCGGCTTCCCGGGCGAGGACCTGCCGGGCGTGCATGACGCGCTGGACTTCCTGATCGCCAACGTCAACCGCAACCTGGGCTTCGAGAAATCGCCGGAAGACTTCGTCGACATGCAGGGCAAGAAGGTCGTGGTGCTGGGTGGTGGTGACACCGCGATGGACTGCAACCGCACCTCGATCCGCCAGGGCGCCAAGTCGGTGACCTGTGCTTATCGTCGTGACGAGGCCAACATGCCGGGTTCGCGCAAAGAGGTGAAGAACGCCAAGGAAGAGGGCGTGAAGTTCCTCTACAACCGCCAGCCGATAGCCATTGTCGGTGAAGACAAGGTCGAAGGCGTGAAGGTGGTCGAGACCCGTCTCGGCGAGCCGGACGCCCGTGGCCGCCGCAGCCCTGAGCCGATCCCGGGTTCTGAAGAGATCCTGCCGGCCGATGCCGTGGTGATCGCCTTCGGTTTCCGCCCGAGCCCGGCGCCGTGGTTCGAGCAGCATGGTATCCAGATGGACAGCCAGGGCCGCGTTGTTGCGCCGGAAAAGGGCAAGTTCAAGCACCAGACCAGCAACCCCAAAATCTTTGCGGGCGGCGACATGGTGCGGGGTTCGGATTTGGTGGTAACGGCCATTTTCGAAGGCCGCACGGCTGCGGAAGGTATCCTGGATTACCTGGAAGTCTGATTGAATGCTGGGGCCGCTTTGCGGCCCATCGCGGCACAAGGCCGCTCCCACAGGGAATCGCGTTTCCGGTGTAGGAGCGGCCTTGTGTCGCGAAAGGGCCGCGAAGCGGCCCCAGGTTCCTCCAGGCTGTAGCGTTTTGTATACAAAATTGCTTGATCCAAGGCACCCAATAGACAAAACGCATGGCCTTGGCCGTGCCTTTTGTGCTGGCGTCTGAGAAAATGCCCGCACTTTTTTGCCGGATGCCGACATGACTGCCCTGAAGAACGATCGTTTCCTGCGTGCACTGCTCAAGCAACCCGTAGACGTTACCCCGGTCTGGATGATGCGCCAGGCTGGCCGTTACCTGCCGGAGTACCGCGCCAGCCGTGCCAAGGCCGGTGACTTCATGAGCCTGTGCATGAACCCGCAGTTCGCCTGCGAGGTCACCCTGCAGCCGCTGGACCGCTACCCACTGGACGCGGCGATCCTGTTCTCGGACATCCTCACCATCCCCGATGCCATGGGCCTTGGCCTGTACTTCGAAACCGGCGAAGGCCCGCGCTTCAAGAAAGTCATCAGCACCCCGGCCGACATCGAGGCACTGCCGATCCCTGATCCGCAGAAGGACCTGGGCTACGTGATGGACGCCGTCAGCACCATCCGTCGCGAGCTCAACGGCCGTGTCCCGCTGATCGGCTTCTCGGGCAGCCCATGGACCCTGGCCACTTACATGGTCGAAGGCGGTTCGTCCAAGGACTTCCGCAAGACCAAGGCCATGGCCTACGACAACCCGCAAGCCCTGCACCTGTTGCTGGACAAGCTGGCCCAGTCGGTCACCAGCTACCTCAACGGCCAGATCTTGGCCGGTGCCCAGGCTGTGCAGATCTTCGACACCTGGGGCGGCAACCTGTCGGCGGCGGCCTACCAGGAGTTCTCCCTGGCCTACATGCGCAAGATCGTCAGCGGGCTGATCCGCGAGCACGACGGGCGCAAGGTGCCGGTCATTCTGTTCACCAAAAACGGCGGCATGTGGCTGGAAAGCATCGCCGAAGCCGGTGCCGATGCACTGGGCCTGGACTGGACCTGCGAGATCGGCGATGCCCGCCGCCGTGTCGGTGACAAGGTTGCGCTGCAGGGCAACATGGACCCAACCGTGCTGTACGCCAAGCCCGAAGCCATCCGCAAGGAAGTGGCGCGTATTCTGGCGAGCTACGGCAAGGGCACCGGCCATGTGTTCAACCTCGGCCACGGTATTACCCCGGAAGTCGACCCAGAGCACGCCGGTGCGTTCATCAACGCCGTGCACGAGTTGTCGGCGCAGTACCACCAGTGATTTGATGCACTGCACAAAAAACCCGGCCTAGATGCCGGGTTTTTTGTATTAAGTTTCAATTCAGCGATCGTCGTTAATCTGGTCCCATCGAAACCGAAACAGGACCTGATCTTATGAAAGCCCGTTACCTCGCCCTGATCCTCGCCCCTTTGTTCAGCACCGCCGCACTGGCAGCGGGCTACACCGGCCCGGGCGCCCAGCCGGTGACCACCGTGGCCGCTGCCAAGGACGCCGCCGATGACACGCCGGTGGTGCTGGAGGGGTATGTGACCAAGAAGATCAACAACGACGATAAGTACGAGTTCAAGGACAACAACGGCACGATTACCGTCGAGATCGACAATGAAGACTTGCCGGCTACTCCGTTCAATGAAAAGACCAAGGTCAAAATCACCGGTGAGGTGGAAAAACACCTGATGAGCCGGGAAGTGGATGTCGACCTGGTAGAAATTGTTAACTGAATCAGCAAGAGCAAACTGACTAGTTCGCTAGCTTATTCCTACATATCGGTGCCGGACGCGTCTTTAGACTTTGGTACGTCTGTCGGGAGTTGCCGCTCCTGACCGCTCATCCAAGCGTCCGGAGTGCCCGATGAATACAAGAAAAAACCTGCGTAAATTAGTTGCCAGTAGTGTCTGGGTGGCTATTGCTGGGGCTGGCCTGCATGTGCAACTGGCCAATGCCCATGGCTATACCTCTAACCCACCCTCCCGCGCGTACGCCTGTCAATCGGGCTTGAACAGTGGCTGTGGTCCAGCCATGTACGAGCCGCAATCTGTCGGTGAAGGGCCTAAAGGCTTCCCGCAACGCGGGCCCGCCGACGGTAAGATTGCGAGCGGTGAGCTCACCAGTTTTGCCCTGCTCGATGAGCAAACGGCCGGCCGTTGGCATTTGACGCCCATTCGAGATAGGCAAGTCGCGTTCGACTGGTACTACGCAGTTGGGCATAAAACCACTAAGTGGGAATACTTCATCACCAAACCCAACTGGAATCCGAACGTGGCGTTGAGCCGCGAGGCATTCGAGTTAACGCCATTCTGTGAGGTCGATGGCCAAGGCAAACCTGCTCGGGGAGAAGGCCAGCCCATGACAGGCCCGGCCCTTGAAAAGCATCAGTGCACGCTGCCGGCTGACCGCACCGGGCATCACGTTATTCTGGGTCTCTGGACCATTGACGACACCGCAGCTGCTTTCCATGACGTCATGGACGTGGATATCCAGGCCGAGGGCGGACCCGCGCCAGAATGGCCGCACGTAGGCAGCATCAATCCAAATCGGCACTTGCAGGTCGGCGACAAGGTCAAGGCCCGAGCCTTCGTGGGTACGTCGGAAAGCCCGCAGTACAGCGTCAGCATTGACATTGAACATGCCGAGGAGGCCAAAAAGGATAACTGGTCGCTCAAGCTCGCCAAGCGCATCAATGAGACTCAGAACCTAGTACAAGCCGGCCGAATCGGTAGCGAAGGCATCATCAAGCCGATGCCGGGCATCAATAACATCTATGCCAAACCAGAAACCGAAATCACGAGCTATCAACTGGAGATCGAAGGGACACCGGTGGACGATAGCTACCTTCACCTGCATGGCCTCAAGCCTGACTATACCCTGACCGACGGCAAGACCATCCTGGACTTCACCGTCATGACCAACCGTCAGTTGCAGCTCACTACTCGCCTGTTTGACGCCGCCAATCAGCAGGTTGGCTTCGTTGAGCAGGACGTCGATGCCACTACCAGCCCAGTTGCAGTACCGGTCGAAAGTACCGCAGGCGAGCACCTGCTCAAGGTCGTAGGCGTCAACAAAAGCGGTCGCGTACTGCTGCAGGAAGAGCGCACGGTTCAGTTGAAAGCCGCAGGCAGCGAAGGCTACGACTTCGAATTTCCGCAGTCGATCGCCAGCTATAAAGCCGGCACGCGGGTCCTGCAGCCCAAGACCGGCGACGTCTTTGAATGCAAGCCGTTCCCCTACGAAGGCTGGTGCAAGACCTATTCGGAAAGTGCCACGCAGTATGAGCCTGGTGTAGGCAGCCACTGGCAAGACGCCTGGATCAAGCGATAAAGGAGTTGGCCCTGGTAGCCCATGATGGGCTGCCAGGCCAGCCTGGGTACTTTCAATGCATGAACACAAGTATTGCTGGCAGCAGGTGCTGTTGCACTGGGTCTCTGCCGTGGTGATCGTCTGGGCGCTGGTCAGTGGCTTTTACGTTGCAATTTTCGATGTTGAGCCCAATACCGCCAGCCTCATTGGCTTCGTCAACGTCAGCCTGACGACCCTTTTCATTCCCCTGTTCCTGGTGCGCTGGCTGGTTCGCTTGTTTAAATCCAGGCCAGGCGCTGTACATGATGACCCCGCCGGGCAGTTGATCGCCCACCTGGTTCATGAAGGCCTTTATTGGGTGACGGCCGTGGTGCTGTTGTCCGGCGTGCTGATGATGGACCGGCCAATCGACGTATTTGGCTGGTTTACCTTGGCACCCCTGTTGAGCGATTGGTTCTGGCTGGCCGCGTGGTCGAAGCTGCACATCGTGGCGAGTTCTCTGTTGGCACTGGGCGTGTTGCTGCACGTTGGTGCAGTGGTTTTCCATGAGCTCAGCGGGCGACGCGTATTGCGTCGGATGTTGCCTTGAACCCATGAAACGCTCTTCCTATCTGCCCTGGATTGCAATGCTGCTGGTGGCTGTGGTCATCCTGGGCGTGCGTGAAATGGCGCGCCCAGGTATCGACGCATCTGCTGTGCAGGCACGCGCGACCACTGCGCCACCTGCACCGGAGCAGCCCCTGTCCACTGCAGCGCTGGCGCTGGCATTTGGTTTCAGTGCACCTGGCCAGCAGTCCTCGAACCAAGCCGGCATCGTGCTCAAGGCGTGCTTTGTTTCCAGCCGCGGCGATGCCTGGGCGCTGGTGGCTAGCCGCGAGGGCGAAGGCGTGCACCGGGTTGGCGACAGGCTTGCGGGCGGCAGTGTGCTAAGGCGCATCGGTGTGCGTTCCATCACGCTCTGGGTCGATGGCCGTGAGGAAGTCGTAACGCTGTCTGGCACTCACACCACGCTCTTCCACCCCACTGGTAACACGGCCACCCCCGGCCGTGTCGCTGCTGATTCACCCCGCTTGTTGCGGGAGGTGCAATGACTTTCAAACGATACCTGCGCGTTGCGACGTTCGGTGCCTGCATGACCCTGGCCAGCCCGCTGATCTTGGCTGATGAGCCTACCTGGCAGTTGGCAATGAGCGACGCCGATGTGCGTGATGTGGTGCGCGAGGTAGGGGCGATCCTCGACCAGACGATCGTGCTCGACCCGCGTGTTCAAGGCCGTATCACGGTACTGTCCAATCAAGCGCATGACCGCGAGGGCATTCGACGGCTGTTTTACTCCGTGCTCAATGCCCAAGGTTTTGCTGCAGTCAACGACGGTGATCGGCTGTTGGTGCTGCCGGCCAGTGAAGCCAAGGCCTGGGCCAACCAACAGGTCGATGCGATCCCTTCGGCATTCACCACACGGGTATTCACCCTCTCCGGCAGCATTGCCGCTGACCTGGCCGGGCTGCTGCGGCCGTTGGTATCGAGCAACGGTTACATCGGCCCGTCCAGTTCAGCCAATGCCCTGGTGGTTACCGATTCGGCTGCCAACCTCGATCGCCTGCAAGCCCTGGTTGTGCAACTCGACAGCGGCCAGCGGCACGACTACGAACTGGTGACCCTGCGCACCGCCCAGGCCAGTGACGTGCTGCCGGTGGTCGAAGCGTCTGCGGGCGGCCCGGACAGCGGTGTTCGGGTGCTGCTCGACCCGCGTGGCAATCGTCTGTTGATTCTCGGCCCGGCAAAGGCTCGCCAACGCCTGGCGCAACTGACCAACGACCTCGATGCCCCTGCGCCTGCGTCATCGCAAAACTGGCGGGTGGTGCGTCTTCAGCATGGCAACGCCGAGCAATTGGCCGAGGTGCTGGGTGAAGTCGGCAAGCGCCTGGATGGCAAGGCGGGCACGGAAAGCTTGGGCCAGCCGCTGGCGGCAGGGGCCATGGTCAAAGCCGATACCAGCCAGAATGCGTTGGTGCTGTTAGGCGAGCCTCAGACCTTGGGCAGCGTGGTACAGATTATCCAGCAGCTGGATCAGCCTCGTGCGCAGGTGTTGATACATGCGGCAATCGTCGAAGTCAGTGGCGACATCAACGAAGCCTTGGGGCTGCAATGGGGCGTCGATACCGGGAGCGTGAAGGGCGGGGTGACCTTCCCTGACAGCGGTACTTCATTGGCGAACCTGTTGGGGCCGGAGAAGGCCTTGCCCAGCGGCGCGGCGCTGGCGATAGGCTCCGACCGCTTCGGGCTGTTGGTCTCCGCGCTGGCCAGCAATAGCCGGAGCAATCTGCTCTCAACCCCAAGCCTGCTGACCCTGGACAACCAGGAGGCACACATCCTGGTGGGCCAGAACGTGCCCTTCAAGACCGGCTCCTACACCACAGCGGGCAGCGGCGCGGACAACCCGTTCACCACCGTCGAACGCAAGGACATCGGCATCAGCCTGAAGGTCCGCCCGCACATCAATGAAGGCCGCAGCCTGCGCCTGGAAGTCGAGCAGGAAAGCTCCGAACTGGCGCCGAGCACGGTCGAGGGTGACCTGATCACCAACAAGCGAACGCTCAAGAGCACCATCCTCGCGGCCGATGGCGAGATCATCGTGATTGGCGGTTTGATCAAGGACAGCATACGTACCGAGCAGCGTGGTGTCCCTCTGCTTAGCCGCATACCGTGGGTGGGCGGGTTGTTTCGCTGGACCCGGGACACCCAGGAAAAGACCAACCTGATGGTATTCCTGCGGCCAACCATTTTGCGTGGTGAGGCTGAGCTGATCGAAGCAGGGCGCCGGGCGTATGACGACGTGCGCGCAGCCGACCCTTCGAACGTGCCGCAAGACCCTCAGCGCCTGTTCGATGTCCGCCGCCTGCCCACTGTCGAGGAGGCCGGCTTGTGAGTGAGTTGTTGCCGTTCCACTTCGCCCGGCGCCACGGCGTCCTCCTGGCCCAACAGGCCGCCAAGCCCGCTTTGCTGATGCGCGATAACGCATCGCTGGATGCGCTGTCAGAGGCGTTGCGCCTGGTGGGCAACCACTGGCCGTTGCGCCTGGTGGATGAAGGCGAGTTTGCCGCGCAGCTCGCCCTTTGCTACGGCGGCGCGCAGGATGCGGCGCAGACGGTGATCCAGAGGCTCGACCAGCAAATCGACCTGACCCGCCTGGCTGAGGCGTTGCCGCAGACCAGCGACCTGCTCGATCAACAGGACGACGCGCCGATCATCCGCTTGCTCAATGCGTTGCTCAGCGAAGCCGTCAGGTCGCGCGCCTCGGACATTCACCTGGAAACCTTCGAGCAGCAGTTGCGCGTGCGCATGCGCATCGATGGGGTCCTGCGTGAAGTGCTGACGCCACCAAGGGCGCTGGCCGCGTTGCTGGTATCGCGAATCAAGGTCATGGCTCGCCTGGACATTGCCGAAAAGCGTGTGCCGCAGGACGGTCGCATAAGCCTGCGCCTGGCAGGCCATGAAGTGGATGTGCGGGTGTCGACCTTACCCGCTGCCCATGGTGAGCGGGTAGTGCTGCGCTTGCTGGACAAACAGGCGGTGCGCCTGGACGTGGAACACATGCAGATGCAGGCGTCGGTGCGCCGTGGGTTTTTGGGCATGCTGGAAAAACCCCACGGCATTTTCCTGGTGACCGGGCCGACCGGCTCCGGCAAGACCACCACGCTTTACACGGCGCTCTCGGTGCTCAACCAGACGTCGCGCAACATCCTCACCGTCGAGGACCCCATCGAATATCACCTGCCCGGCATCGGCCAGACGCAGGTCAACACCAAGGTCCAGATGACCTTTTCTCGCGGGTTGCGGGCCATTCTTCGCCAGGACCCGGACGTGGTCATGGTGGGTGAGATCCGCGACCGGGAAACCGCCGATATCGCCGTGCAGGCCTCGCTGACAGGGCACCTGGTGCTCTCGACCCTGCACACCAACAGTGCCCTGGGGGCCATTACCCGTTTGGCGGACATGGGCGTGGATACCTGCCTGCTGGCGTCTTCCCTTGCCGGTGTCATGGCCCAGCGGCTGGTGCGGGTGCTGTGCCCGCACTGCAAGGTCGCCTACGCAGTGGACGACGCTACGGCGAATGCCCTGGGCAACCCCGCGACGTTACCCACGCAACTGTATAAGGCCGCAGGGTGTATTGAGTGCCAGTTGGGCTACAGCGGGCGCGTGGCCTTGCACGAGATGGTCGTGGTCAACCCCGCACTGGCTCAGGCCATTCACGGGCGTGCCTCGCAGGCGCACATGCGTGAGCTGATCCGCAGCGATACGCCGAGCCTGTTCCAGCATGGCGTCGAGCGTGTGTGCCTTGGCCAGACCAGCGTCGAGGAACTGCTGCGCGTGACGGGCCAGGACTGAGCATGGCCGTTTTTCGTTATCAAGCCCAGAGCGCTGCCGGCGCCCGCCAGCGCGGCACGTTGGACGCCACCAGTGCGCGCCAGGCGCGGCAGCAATTGCGTGAGCAAGGGCTGGTGGTCTTGACGATTGAGGCGCAACGGCCATCGCCCTTTGCGTCCGTGCGCAGCAGCAACCGCTTGAACCTCGCGCGTCGTTGCCTGTTGACCCGGCAACTGGCGACCTTGCTGCAGGCGGGCATGCCGTTGACCGAGGCCCTGCACGCAGTAGCGGTGCAGAAGCACCAGCGTCAAGTCAGGCAGGTAATGCTAGGCGTGGCCGAGCGTGTGGCCGAAGGCAATACCTTGGCCGACGCGCTGGCGCGCTACCCCTCGGCCTTCCCGGTGGTGTATCGCGCAACGGTCGCGGCAGCCGAGCGTTCGGGTGACCTGGCCGGTGTGCTCGAACGCCTGGCCGGGCATGGCGAGAACCAGCAGGCCCTGCGCCAGAAAGTCCAGCTGGCGATGGTCTACCCGCTGATCCTGATGATCGTATCGCTGCTGGTCGTAGGGTTTCTGCTGGGCTACGTGGTGCCTGACGTGGTGCAGGCGTTTGCCCGCGACCATGCCCAACTGCCCCTGGCAACTCAAGTACTGATCGCCCTCAGCGATGCGACCGGCCGCTACGGCCTGCTGGCCGTGGTGCTGTTGTTGGTGCTTGCGGCGGTGATTGCCCTGGCGCTTCGTGCGCCAGCAAGGCGGCGGCATTGGCATGCGATTGCGCTGCGCCTGCCGGGTTTTGCGGAGCTGGTCCGCACCAGTGACGCCGCGCGTTTCGTCAGCACCCTGGCGATTCTGGGCAGAAGCGGCGTGGTGCTGGTCGAGGCCATGAGCATCGGCGCCGGGGTGGTCGGCAACCTGGTGTTGCGTGAGCGTTTGCAAACGGCCGCCCGCGAGGTCGCCGAAGGCGCGTCCCTGGCCAGCAGCCTGGCGCGCAGCGAGGCATTGCCTGCACTGATGCTGCACATGATCGCCAGCGGCGAACGGGCAGGCGAACTTGAAAGCATGCTCGAACGCGCCGCCGACCTTCAGGAAAAACAACTCGCCGGGCGGATCTCGCTTCTGGTGAGCCTGTGTGAGCCGCTGATGCTGCTGATGATGGGTGGCATCGTGCTGTTCATCGTGTTGGCCATCCTGCTGCCCATTCTCAACCTCAATCAACTGGTCAACTGACATGCCCCTTGGCTCTACACGGCGTTTGCAACGCGGCTTCACACTTATCGAAATCATGGTCGTGGTCATCATCCTGGGCGTACTGGGGGCGCTGGTGCTGCCCAATGTCATGAGCCGCCCGGATCACGCCAAGCTCACGGCAGCGCGCACCGATATACAGTCCATCTCCACTGCGCTGGAAATCTACCGCCTGGACAACGGGCGCTACCCGACCACAGCCCAAGGCCTGCAAGCGCTGGTCAAACGCCCGACCGTGGCCCCGCTGCCACGCCAGTGGAATACGCAAGGCTACCTCAAGACTGCTGCGTCCGACCCTTGGGGTGCCCCCTATCAGTACGCCAACCCCGGCACGCGCTCCGGACAGGGCTATGACCTGTACTCGCTGGGCGCTGACAGCCAACCGGGCGGCGAAGACAGGGATGCGGATATCGGAAACTGGGCCGAATGACATTGCGCCGCTCGCGGGGCTTTACCTTGCTTGAACTGTTGCTGGTGATGCTGCTGGCAGGCATTGCTTTGGGCATGGCATGGCAGGGCTGGCGGGTGGGGGGGATCGGCAACGGCTGGCCTATCGAGAAGCCGGCCTGCTCCTGCAAGTGGTGCAGCATGCCAGGCAGCAAGCGGTGCTCGAAGGGCAAGCACTGGGGCTACGCATCGATCCCCATGGCTACCAATTGATGCTGCGCGCGGGGCAGGTGTGGGCGGCGGCGGGCCAGCGGCGCGCCATCGAGCTGGACCTGCAGTTGGAAATCGACGGCGTGGCGGTGGTGCTTCACGGGGCAGCCAGCGGCGCGCAACTGGTATTTGCCAGCACCGATGAATACACCCCGTTTTCATTGCACTTTCATGAGGCGGGCGTGCGCCTTGCCTCCCTCACGAGCGATGGCCTCAATGACCCCTGGCTCGAACGCTGAACGCGGTTTCACCCTGTTGGAAGTGCTGGTGGCATTGTCGGTGTTCGCCGTGCTGGCCGCGGCAGTGACCTCTGCCACCCAGCATGTGCTGGCGCAGTCGCAAGGGGGGCGTGATCGCTTGTTCGCCAGCTGGATCGCCGACAATCACTTGACCGAATTACGCTTGCAGGCGCCATCGGCTGTTGGGCGTCGCACGCTGGAAGTCAGTTTCGACCAGCGCAGTTGGGTCGTGGCCGAGTCGAGGCGGCGCCTGGCTCAAGCGGCTCTTGTCGAAGTTGACGTGCGCGTGGGCCTGGCCGCTGATCCGCAGCCCCTGCAGCTGGCCACGGGCTGGCTGGAGGCTGGCGATGCCACGCAGTGACGGTGCCCGTGGCCAGCAGGGTTTTACCTTGCTGGAGCTGCTGTTGGCGCTGGCCATCTTTGCCTTGCTCGCGACCGGCAGCAGCCTGCTGCTGGACGCACTGGTGCGGGCCGATAGCGTACGTCAGGCGCAAGCCGATGAACTACGGGCCTTGGGCCGGGCCATGAGTGTGCTGCAGCGTGATGCCCTGCAGAGCTACTGGCCTGCGCCAAAGAGCAGGCGCGCAGGTTACAGCGTGCAGCTGGAACAGCAGCGGGTAGGCTGGCTGCTAGGGGCTGAGCGCGATAGCCAGCCGTTGCCACGCAGCGACCTGAGAGTGGTCGAGTACTGGCTGGCGGACGGCGTGCTGTGGCGTCAACGTCGCACGCTGGAACACGGCGTGGGGCAGCCTCAGCGGCTGCTCGAAGGGGTCGTCGAATTGCGTTGGCGGTTACACGCTAACGGCGCTGGGTGGCAAACCAGCTGGCCGCCGGCCCAGGTGCATCCACCCCAAGCCCTCGAAATCACCTTGTCGACCCAGCGTTTGCAAGGGATACGCCGCGTGCTGCCGCTGGCGGGGAGCAGCCTGTGAGCCGGGCGCGACAGCGCGGCGTGGCGTTGATCACGGTGTTGCTGGTCATGACCCTGCTGACCCTGATGGTTGCCGGCATGTTGCGCAGCCAACAGGGGCTGATCGGGGGCATCCGTCAGCAAATCGAGGCATCACGCCTGCAACAGCTCGCACACGCCGGAGAGCGCCTCGCCTTGGTTGAATTGAAGCAGCAGCGTGACACCCTGCTGCAGGTGACCCATGGCGGCCAGCCCTGGGCGCGAAAACAAACGCTGGATGTCCAAGAAGGGCGCGTGCAACTACGCCTGGAAGACCTCTCTGGGCGGTTTAACCTGGCTGCACTGACTGCGGGGAAAACACTCGACCCGGTCCTGCTCAAACGGTGGCAGCGCCTCTGCCATTCATTGCAGATCGAGCCACCTGCGCTGGACGCACTGGCCGGCAAGCCGCTGCTCGACCCTACCCAGTTGCGGGCGCTACCGGGTGTCAGCGGCGAGATGATGACGCGTTTGCAGCCGTGGGTAGTGGCGCTGCCACCTCGGGCGGCGCTCAACGTCAACACGGCCTCGGCGCGCATGCTCGGAGCACTGGAGGGGGTGGAGTTATCGGTTGCACAGCGCCTGGTGGATGTGCGCCCCGCCGCGGGGTACCCCAGCGTCCAGCGCTTCTTGGCGCTGCCCGAACTCATCGGCCTTGGCATTCAAAACCATGGCCTGACAACAGCCAGCCGATGGTTCCGCCTGGAGGTCCAGGCCGTGCTGGGTAACAAGCGCATGTACCTCTACAGCGACGTGGAAATCGACCTGAACACCGACCAGGTTCGGGTGGTGCGTCGTGTTTTTTCTGCACAGCCGGAGCTAAGGCCAGATGAGTGAAGTTTTTCTGTTTCTGCTGGCCGAGGGTATGGCCGCAGCCGATACCTCGTGGCCAGTGATTGTGCGCACGGCGCAGGGCCTGGAGCAGCGAACGCAACTGGGCGACCTACCGGCAGCGCTGCCAGGTGCAGCGGTGGTGGTGATCGTGCCGATGGAAATGGCCGGGTGCTGTGTGATCGGGCCAGTGCCTGGCAAGCGCCCCCGACGCGAGTCGCTGGCCTATGCCGCCGAAGAACAGCTGGCATCCCCGCTGGAAACCTCTCACCTGGCATTCGGGGCAGCGGATGAGCAGGGCTGCAGAAGGGTTTTGATGGTGGCGCTGGAAGGTTTTCAGCAGCTGCTGTCGCTGTTGCAGGCGCAGGGCATCGACCCCGTTGCTGTGCATGTCGACGCCGACCTGCTGGGAGGCAATGAAGCGTGCGCGCTGTGGTTCGAGGGGCGATGGCTGCTCGGCGGCGGTGGCTGCGCGCGTCTGGCAGTCAGTGCCGACGCCGCTCAGTTACTGGCGCGTCAGCTCCCGCGCATGGCCTGGATGGCCGAAACACACCACCCGGGCATGGCGCTGTGCAACCACCCGATCCCTAGCGCCCTGGCTACCCTGGTGCAAGGGCGTGCGGGCGCGATCGACCTGCGCCAGGGCGCTTTGCGTCGACGGCGCAAGGGCCCAGGCTGGCATGGGTTGGCGGCAGGGCTGGCGCTGATCGTGCTGATGGCCAGCGTTGCCGATTACTTGCGTGCCGAATGGGTTTTGCAGCGTGCAACACAGCAGCAGGCCGAAAACGTCATGGCGTTTCAGCGTTGGGCGCCCGATCAGCCAGTGGGGCCTGATCTGGCGGCGCGCATCGTTGCTCTTGAACAGCGGACCATGCCCTCGACCGCTGTGGAGCGGTTGGCGTGGTTTGCCGAGCATCTGGTCTCCGCCGGGAATGTCACCCTCGAACGGGCCGAATCAGACCCCGCTGGCAGCTGGCGCATGGACGTTGCCGCGCAAGGCTTTGGTGACCTGGAGCGCCTTCGCGAACGGGTTCCCGGGTTGCTGGTGGAGCATGCAAGCCAGGCTGAACACGGCGTACGGGCTGCGCTCTCGTGGCAGGAGGCCGAATGAAACGTTGGCATGAATCGGTATGGGTGCGCCAATGGCAGCAGTTACCGGCTGGCCGGCGCACGTCATTGAACGTTGCGCTGTGGGGCCTCGCGTTTATCGCGGCCTGGCAACTCGCTTGGCTACCGGCCCAGGCCCGCCTGCAGCAGGCTGAGCAAAAACTGCTGCGAGCGCAGGCGCTGGGCGCGCAACTGCAGCGTGTCTCGCGGGCGCCGGTGCGTTCGCAAGGCTCGGTCGAGCGGCTTACCCCCGCCAGCCTGAGCGAGAGCGCTCGTGTGGCCGGGCTTTCCATCACCGCGCTGGAAACCCGGGCGGAGCAGGTGGATATCAGCCTGCAAGGCCCGCCTGCTGCGGTGTTCAGTTGGCTGCACAGCCTGGGCCGAGACACCGGAGGCGTGCGCAACATCCAGCTGCACGTAGACGGTGAGTGGCTTCAGGCCCGCTTTGCGCTGGCATTGAGCGAGGCCTGAAGCGAGGCGATGATCAGGCTGTCTTGGCGGGAAGGCGGCTCAGGTGCAACGCCACCAGCAACGCCACCGCCAGCAGGCTGCCAATGAACAGGCCGATCCCGTTCCAGCCCCATTGATGCCAGAACACCCCACCCGCGGTCCCCGCGACACTGGACCCTGCGTAGTAGCAGAACAGGTACAGCGACGAAGCCTGGCCCTTGGCCTTCAACGCCCGCCGCCCGATCCAGCTGCTGGCCACCGAGTGGGCACCGAAGAAGCCAAAGGTGAACACCAGCATGCCGAGAATCACCATCACCAGCGGGCTGGCCAAGGTCATCAGCAAGCCGCCCGCCATCACCACGATACTGACCCAGAACACCTTGCGCCGCCCCAGCTTGTCCGCCAGTGCGCCGACCTGCGCAGAGCTGTAGATACCCGACAGGTACACCACCGACAATAAGCCGACCAGCGCCTGGTTCATGTGGTAAGGCCCTGCCAGCAGGCGGTAGCCGATGTAGTTGAACAGCGTGACGAAGGCGCCCATCAGCAGGAATGCCTCGAGGAACAGCCAAGGCAGCCCGGCGTCCTTGAAGTGCATGACGAAGCCGTCCAGCAGGCTGCGAGGGTTCACGGCCTGCGGGCGGAAGTTGCGTGATTCAGGCAGGACCTTCCAGAACACCAGCGCCGCGACCAGTGCCAGGCCGCCGATGGTCAGCATGGCTGTGTGCCAGCTGACGAAGTCGATCAGTACCCCGGTGATGAGGCGCCCGCTCATGCCGCCGATGGCATTGCCGCCGATGTACAGGCCCATGGCCAGGCCGATGTGCTGCGGGTGGATCTCTTCGCTCAGGTAAGTCATGGCCACTGCCGCCAGGCCGCTTAATGACAGGCCGACCAGTGCACGTGTCGCCAATACCGCTTCCCAGGTCGGCATCACCGCGCTGGCCAAGGTCGACAGGGCCGCGCAGACCAGCGCAAACACCATCACCGGCTTGCGCCCGAGGCGGTCGGAGATCGGCCCGGTGATCAACAGGCCGAACGCCAGCATGGCAGTCGATACCGACAACACCAGGCTGCTCTGCGCCGCGTTGATGGAAAACTCCTGCGACAGCAGGGGCATCATCGGTTGTACGCAGTACAGCAGGGCGAAGGTGGCGAAGCCGCCGCTGAACAGGGCCAGCACGGTCTTCATGAAGGCGGGGGTGCCTTTCTCGATCCACATTTCGTTAAGGGGGGCAGGTTCTGGGTCGACGGGAAGGGGAGCTACAGCAGTTTTCACGGGCGGGTACCTCTGGCGCAATGAAAAAAGCATATAGCTGGCTAATGATTAGATCTAATATATTGTTCGACCTATTTAAGACGTTTAGCGACTTGTTTGGAGCCGATCATGGAACTGCGCCATCTGCGTTACTTCATTGCTGTGGCAGAAGAGCTGCACTTTGGCCGCGCGGCCCAGCAGCTGGGTATTTCGCAGCCCCCGTTGAGCCAACAAATCCAGGCGCTGGAGCAGGAGCTGGGTGCCCGTTTGTTCGACCGTACCAATCGTCGGGTCGAATTGAGCGAGGCGGGGCGGTTGTTCTTGGAGGAAGCACGCCAGGTGCTGGCGCAGGTCGAGAAAGCGGCCGATGTGGCCCGGCGCGCCCAGTTGGGGGAGCTCGGCGAGATGAAGATCGGCTTCACGTCATCGGCGCCGTTCACCTCGAAAATCCCCAAGGCAATCCATGCCTTTCGTCAGCGCTTCCCGGCCGTGCACCTGAACCTCAAGGAGTTGAGCAGCCGTGATGTGGCTGAAGCGGTGTTTGACGAGTCCATCGAGGTGGGGCTGATGCGGCCCATGCCGTTGCCGGAGGGCCTGGTGGCGACCGAGCTGTTTCGCGAGCCGCTGGTGGCCGTGATCAATGCCTCGCACCCCTTGGCCGTGGGCACGGAGCAGGGGGTGAGCATGGCCTCCCTGGCGCATGAGCCGTTCGTGTTCTTTCCGCGCAGCTATGGCAGCGGGCTGCATGCGCAATTGCTTAGCCTGGCGCGGCACGCCGGGTTCAGCCCGCATTTTGCCCAGGAAGCGGGGGAGGCGATGACCATCATCGGCCTGGTGTCTGCGGGGCTGGGGGTTTCGGTATTGCCGGCCTCGTTCCAGCGCATGCGCATCGAGGGTGTGGTGTACCGCACCTTGTTGGATGAAGGCGCGATGACCGCGGTGTGGCTGGTGCAGCGCGAACACGGCAGCTCAGCGATGGCCAAGGCGTTTGCCGAGCTGTTGACCGGGCAGGTCACGAAGCCTTCGTAGTGGCGCCCAGGCATCGCGATCAGTTCGCCATCATCACCCGACAATTGCCGCTGGCCTTCGCTGGCGAGCCACCACATACTCGGGCATTCGTTGATACACGGAGGTCTCTCATGCGGCGCGTGGTGTTCAATCAGAAAGGTGGCGTGGGCAAGTCGAGCATCGCTTGTAACCTGGCGGCGGTCAGTGCCAGCGAAGGTTACCGGACCTTGTTGATCGACCTGGATGCCCAGGCAAACTCGACTCAGTACCTCACCGGCCTGACGGGTGAAGATATCCCCATGGGGATCGCCGATTTCTTCAAGCAAAGCCTGTCCAGCGGGCCCTTCAGCAAAAAGAACAAGGTCGATATCTACGAAACGCCATTCGACAACCTGCATGTGGTGACGGCCACCGCCGAACTGGCTGACCTGCAGCCCAAGCTTGAGGCCAAGCACAAGATCAACAAGCTGCGTAAGTTGCTCGACGAGTTGGACGAGGATTACGAGCGGATCTACATCGACACGCCGCCGGCGCTGAATTTTTATGCGGTTTCTGCGCTTATCGCGGCCGATCGCGTGCTCATCCCCTTCGATTGCGACAGCTTCTCGCGCCAGGCCCTGTACGGCCTGCTGGCGGAAATCGAAGAGCTCAAAGATGACCACAATGAGGACCTGCTGGTCGAGGGCATCGTGGTCAACCAGTTCCAGTCCCGCGCCAGCCTGCCCCAGCAGATGCTCGACGAACTGCTGGCCGAAGGCCTGCCGGTGCTACCGGTTTACCTGGGCAGTTCGGTGAAGATGCGCGAGTCGCACCACGCCAGCTTGCCGCTGATTCACCTGGAACCACGGCACAAGCTGACCCAGCAGTTTGTGGCGTTGCATTCGTTGTTGGAAGAAAACGCTTAGGGGTTCAAGGGTAGGGCGTGGGCGTTGTGGTGGGGCAGAGACCGAGCGCCGCCCGCGCGGCGCTCGGTCTTACAGGCACAGAAAGCCTCAAGGCAAGCACCTTCCAGGCATCACGATGAACAGCTGATTTCCAGGTGCTTGCCCCACTCCGGCGGGCGCTGGGCGTATGGCTGCATCCCGGCCTGCTCCTCGAACGGCCGGCTCAGCACCTGGTGCAGCCGGCGCACTTCACTGTAATCCCCGGCCTCGGCCGCTTCGATGGCCTTCTGCGCCAGGTAGTTGCGCAGCACGTACAGCGGGTTCACCGCATGCATGCGTTCACGCCGTCCTTCGCCGTTGCCGGCCTCACGCGCGCAGCGGGCAAGGTAGTCTGCGCCCCAGGCGTCGAAAGCCAGCAGGTCGATGAAGTCGTCGCGGACGACCTTCAGCGCCTCGGCGACCGGCTGTTCACCCAGTTTGCGGAAGAACAGGGTGTAGTCCACGCCGCCCTTTTGCATGCATTGCAGCAGGCGCTCGACCAGGGCGAGGTCTTCATCCTCGGCGGTCGTCAGGCCCAGGCGCCGGCGCATGAGGTCCAGGTAATGCGCCTGGTACAACGGCAAGAACAGCCCCAGCGCCTCTTTGAGCGGTTCCACTTCGATCACCGTGGTCAGCGCCTGGGCCAGCGCACTGAGGTTCCAGTGGGCGATAGGCACTTGGTTGCTGTAGCTGTAGCGGCCACGGTCGTCGGAGTGGTTGCAGATGAAGTTGGCGTCGAAGTCGTCGAGGAAGGCAAAGGGGCCGAAATCGAAGGTGATGCCGAGGATCGACATGTTGTCGGTGTTCATCACCCCGTGGCAGAAACCATAGGCTTGCCAGCGGGCAATCAGCTCGGCGTTGCGCTCGACGATCGTGCGGAACATGGCCAGGTAGGGCTGTTCGGCCTCGCGGCATTCGGGGTAGTGCTGCTCCAGCACATGGTCGATCAGCACGCGTTGTTGCTCGGGCTGGCGGGTGTAGTAGAAGTACTCGAAATGGCCGAAGCGCACATGGCTCTGTGCCAGGCGCGTGAGCATGGCCGCGCTTTCGCGGCTTTCACGCCAAACCGCGGTGCTCGAACCGATCACGCACAACGCCCGGCTGGTCGGGATGCCGAGGGCGTGCAGGGCTTCAGAGGCGAGAAACTCGCGGATCGACGAGCGCAGCACGGCGCGGCCGTCGCCCATGCGCGAATACGGGGTCTGGCCAGCGCCTTTGAGGTGCAGGTCCCAATGTTCGCCCGCATCGTTCAGCACTTCGGCCAGCAACAAGCCACGGCCGTCGCCCAGGCGCGGGTTGTACGAGCCGAACTGGTGGCCGGAGTAGACCATCGCGCGTGGGTCGGCTTCTTCCCAGAGCTTGTGGCCGCTGAACAACTCGGCGAACACCGGCAAGTCGGCTTGCGCGGGGTCGAGGTCGAGCAGGGCCATGGCCGACTCGCTTGCCACCACCAGGCGCGGGTCTGCGATAGGTTCGGGCAGGACCTGGGTGGAAAACGCATCGCCCAGGCGGGCGAAGCGGTTGTCGAAGCTGAGTTGGTCGAGGGCTTTCACGGGTTGCTCCTGGAAATCGGTGCCAAGGGGGCCGCTTCGCGGCCCATCGCCTGATGGCTAGCGCAGCCCCCTGTAGGAGCTGGCTTGCCTGCGATCGAGGGCGCAGCCCTCGCAAGGATTCAGAACAGAATACGGTATTCGAGCCCCTTTATACCGCTTCAGTGCCATCCGATTTCGGCTGCTCCAGCGGAATCAACTGCTGCTTGCCACCCTTCTGATCCATCAGGAACACCTCGACCTGGCGTACCGAGATCTTGATGTTATGCGCCTTGAACTCGCGGTTGATGTAGCGGTTGATCTCGTCCAGCGTCGGGTTACGGTCGCCCAGGTCACGCACGTGCATGCGCAGTTCGTGGTCCAGCGAGCTTTCGCCGAAGTTGAGGAAGTACACGATCGGCTCCGGGTCCTTGAGCACCCGCGGGTTCTCATGGGCACCCTTGAGCAGCAGGTCGCGCACCAGGTCGAGGTCGGAGCCGTAGTCGATGCCCAGCTTCAAGGTCACCCGGGTGACCGTGTCAGTCAGCGACCAGTTGATCAACTGGCCGGTGATGAAGGTCTTGTTGGGGACGATGATGTCCTTGCGGTCGAAGTCGGTGATGGTGGTCGCGCGGATGCGGATTTTGCTCACCGTGCCGGACAGGTTGCCAATGGTGATGGTGTCGCCGATGCGCACCGGGCGCTCGAACAGGATCATGATGCCGGAGATGAAGTTGGCGAAAATCTCCTGCATGCCGAAGCCCAGGCCAACCGACAAGGCCGCTACCAGCCACTGCAGCTTGTCCCAGCTCACGCCGAGGGTCGACAGGGTACTGACGATGCCGATACCGACGATGGTGTACGACAGCAGCGTGGTGGTGGCGTAGGCGCTGCCCTGGGCCAGGTTCAGGCGTGACAGCACCAGCACCTCGAGCAAGCCCGGCAAGTTGCCGGCCAGGGCGAAGGTGATGCCGACGATCACCAGCGCGCCGAGCAGGTCGCCCAGGCTGATGGGCACCATGCTGGCGGCAGTGCCGGTGCCACTGGTGTATTCGTACAGGGTGAAGTTGTTGAGGTAGGCGAACACCGAGATCAGGTCCGACCACACCCAGTACAGGCCGGCAATGAAGCCACCCAGCAAGGCCAGGCGGATCAGGCGCAGCGACTGTTGGTTGACCTGCTCGATGTCCAGCGTCGGCTCTTCGGTGATGACTTCGCCATCCAGCCCTTCTTTGGCCGCTGCACGTTTGCTCAGGGCGCGCTGGTAGGCCAGGCGCCGTGCGGCCACCGACAGGCCCCGCACGAACGCCGCTTCGATCACCAGCCAGAACAGCAGCAGGTAAAGGGTGTAGATCAGCCGGTCGGTCAGCTTCAGCGCGGTGTAGTAGTAGCCGAAGCACACGGCCACGAACAAGGCGATCGGCAGGGCGGTGAACGCCACGCCGACGGCCTTGCGGAACAGCGACGTGTCGCGGTGCGCCGGGCTGCTCAGCAGCAGGCGGCTGAGCAGCCAGGCCATCAGCGCGTAGCAGGTCAGCACCACGCCGATGCCGAGTACATCATCGGCCAGTGCAGAAGGCTGGTGCTCGGCAACCGCCACCACGCCGACCAGTGCCAGCACCACGGTGCCCAGCCTGCGCACCCAGCCCCGGAGGAATTCGACCTGCGGCTTGTGCCAACGGAAGTGCACTTCTGCCACGCCGCCAGGGGCGAGGATGCGGTAGGCGGTGTAGAACACCAGCCAGGCCTGGGCCAACTGCCACAGCGCCGCGCCGAGGTTGGCGTTTTGCCCGCGGGCGTCGATCTGCAGGGCATAGCTGCACAGGGCCAGGCCCAGGCTTACCGGCATCGCCAACAGAATGTTGATCAGGATGGCTTGGGGCGTGTGCCACTGGCTGTCACGGCGGAAGTGGCCGATGTCCTGGTGGACCTTGCTCAAGCGCAGGTAGAGGTATTTGCGCCGCCACAGCAGGGCGCCAATCACCAGCAGCAGCGGCAGGAACAGCAGCGGGCGCTGGCTCAAACCATCGGCCAGCTCCTTGAGGCCGGAACCCCAGGGCAGGTCGGCGACCTGGCTGGCAAAGCGCTCAGGCACATAGCGCAGCCAGTCCCAGTCCAGCGGCTTGTTGCTGGGGATCCAGAACATCTGCTCGTCGAGGGTGGTGCGCAGGCCTTGGGCCGTACCCAGCAACTGCTTCTGGTTGAGCTGCAAGGTGATCGATTCGTTGAGCAGCGCCGACAGTTCGCGGTTCAGGCGCTCCAGCAGGTCGGTGCGGGTGATCGCCACTTCCAGCAGGGCCTTGCGCAGTTGCGGCGTGACGTCTTCCGGCGGCTGGTTGGCCAGCAGCTTGTCGACGTAGGTGACCGGGCTGCTCATCTGCTCGCGCTGCTGGTTGATTTCGAACTGGTAAAGGCGGGTGTCGGCGATCTGGTCGGCGAGGTCGCGGTCGACCTTCAGGTGCGGCAGGGTCTGCTTCTGCTTGTAGAGGATCTTGGACAGCAGCAGGCTGCCCTTGAGCACGTTGATCTGCTCGTCCAGGGCCTGGTCGGCCTGGGTCAGGCTGTCGAGCTGCTGTTTGGTGCGCAGGTTCTGCTGGGTCAGCTCGTTGAGGCGGTCGGTGCTTTTCAGCAGGTAGTCGGACAGCTTGAGGTTGATCGTGCTTTCGGTGGCCAACAGGCTGCTGCCGCCGGCCTTTTGGGCTTCGATCGACTGCTGGGTGACCGCTTCCTGGGATTGAGCCAGGCGCTTGTCGTTGATCAGCGTCTGCAGGTCCTGGATCTCCTGCTCCAGGCGTGCGGCGCGCTCGATCAGCAAGTCGTGGCGGGCGTTGCCAAGGTCTTGCAGCAGGCTGTTGCCGGCCAGCTCCTGGCGGCGCAGTAGGGTTAGCGCGTTGAGCGAAGCGAGCTCGGCACTGAGCTGGTTGCGCTGGTCGGCGTTGAGCGCCTTGCCGTTGTCCTTGCCAGATTTGAGGGCATTGTTGATTTGCTGGGAGCGGGCCTGGCTGTTGCTGATCTCGGCCTGGGCGCGCTCTGGGCGGGTTTGGGAATTGATGATCAGGCTGTTGGCTTCGGACAGCGCCTTTTGCAGCTCGCCTTGCAGGGTGCTGCGCTCGCTGAGCAGTTGCTCCAGCTGGGGCACCGAGAGGGTGGCATAGCGCTGGGCGACAGGCTGCGGCTTGCTTTCCTTGAGCCGGGCCAATTCTTTTTGGCTGTCGCTGGTTTCTTTCGGTGCGCCGGCCAGCTGTTGCTTCAGCGCGGCCAACTTGCGCTCGTTGTCTTCCTTGGTGGCCAGCAGGCTCAGGGTTTGTTCGAGCACCTGCTGCAGGGCCTTCTGATCGGCCTCGGGCAGCTTGCGCTCGGCGATCTTGTCGAGGCTGTGCTGGATGCTGGCGGTGGTCGGCGCTTCGGCCGCGGCGTTCGCGGTGGCCGCGAACGAGAGGGACAAGCACAGCCCGAACAGGGCTGTGCGAAGGTACACGCGCAGGGACATAGGCAGACTACATTGTGGATCAGGCAGAAACGGAGTTTAGAGGAACAATCCTGGTCCGGGTCGCGTTCCTTCGGGGAATCTGACGCCCACTTTCTGGACATTGTTCCCGTCCATGGTCGCCACGGTCCAAATCGTGCCATGCCATTCGACCTGGTCGCCTACTACTGGAGCGCCTCCGACCTTCTGTCGGATGAACTGCGCCAGCGGCATTTTTGCGTCCAGGCCGTCGAGTTTCAGGCCGTAAAGTGCGGCCACGGCGCCCAGTTCGGCATCGCCTTCGAGCACGAAGTCGCCGAAGAAGCGCAGGTCCAGGCCACGTTGCGGCGCCTGGCTGAACAGCTTGCCCAGCGCGGGCAGGTTATGTTCGTGGCCGATCACGCAGAGCATGTCGCCCACCTCAAGCACCGTACTGCCCGACGGGTGCAGCAGTTGTTCGCCACGGAACAGTGCGGCAATCCGCGTGCCTTCGGGCATCTTCAGCTCGCGCAGGGCCGCGCCGATGCACCATTTTTCGGCGCCCAGGCGGTAGACGAACAGCTCCCACTCGCTGGTGATGTGCACTTCCAGCGCCGAGCGGGAGATCGGCGCTGGGTCTGGCGGTACCGTGACCTTCAGCAGCTTGGCCATCCACGGCAGGCTGGTGCCCTGCACCAGCAGCGACACCAGCACGATGAAGAACGCCAGGTTGAAGAACAGCTGCGCATCGGGCAGCCCGGCCATCAGCGGGAACACCGCCAGAATGATCGGTACCGCGCCGCGCAGGCCGACCCAGGAAATAAAGCCCTTCTCGCGGCCATGGAAGGCCTTGAACGGCAGCAGCGCGGCGACCACCGACAGGGGGCGTGCAATGAGGATCATCCACAGTGCCAGGCCCAGGGCCGGCAGGGCGATCGGCAGCAGGTCATGCGGCGTGACCAACAGGCCCAGCACCAGGAACATGCCGATCTGCGCCAGCCAGGCCATGCCGTCGAGCATGTGCAGGATGCCGTGGCGGCTGCGAATCGGCTTGTTGCCCAGTACCAGGCCGCACAGGTACACGGCGAGGAAGCCGCTGCCATGCAGGGCGTTGGTCAGCGAAAACACCACCAGGCCGCCCGCCACCACCAGGATCGGGTACAGGCCACCGGCCAGGTTGATGCGGTTGACCAGTTGCAGCATCAGCCAGCCGCCGCCCAGGCCCAGCAGGCCACCGATGCCGAATTCGCGCAGCAGGTGGGTCAGCAGGCTCCAGTGCAGCCCGGTCTGGCCGCTGGCGATCATGTCGATCAGGGTGACGGTGAGGAACACTGCCATCGGGTCGTTGCTGCCCGACTCGATCTCAAGCGTAGCGGTGACCCGCTCGTTCAGGCCCTTGCCGCCCAGCAGCGAGAACACCGCCGCGGCGTCGGTGGAGCCGACGATGGCGCCGATCAGCAGGCCCTGGATCAGGCTCAAATTGAACAGCCACGCCGCGACCAGGCCGGTGAGGGCGGTGGTGATCATCACCCCGACCGTGGCCAGCGACAACGCCGGCCACAACGCCACGCGGAAGCTGGCCACGCGGGTGCGCAGGCCGCCGTCGAGGAGGATCACCGCCAGTGCCAGGTTGCCCACCAGGTAGGCGGTCGGGTAGTTGTTGAAGATGATGCCGCCACCGTCCACGCCGGCGACCATGCCGACGGCGAGAATGATGACCAGAATAGGGATGCCCAGGCGAGAGGACAGCGAACTGACCAGGATACTTGCACCCACCAGCAATGCGCCGATCAGAAACAGGCTGTTGATGGTGCTGGCATCCAAAGGCAGGTACTCCGGGATATCGCGGGAAGGGGGCTTGACTCGCAAGTCGCGTGCCAACTGATTCTAACCTGATGAATTGGCAGCATGTAAAGCGTTTCTGCAGATGAAAAAAAGGCACCGCGAGGGGTGCCTTCTTTTGTGTTGCCTGGGCGGGCCTCTTCGCAGCGCAAGGCTGCTCCTACAAGGGAGCGCGTTCCCCGGTAGGAGCAGCCTTGTGCTGCGAATGGGCCGCAAAGCGGCCCTCAGGGCAATCAGCCTTGCTTCACTTCACGCATCGGCTTGCCTTTGACTGGCGCACCGTTGGCCACGTAGTACTTGGCGGTGCTGCGCGGCAGTGGCTTGCGGTTGCGGATCTTGTCCGCGATTTTCTCGGCGATCATGATCGTGGTGGCGTTGAGGTTGCCGGTGATGATGATCGGCATGATCGACGCATCGACCACACGCAGGCCCTGCATGCCATGCACGCGGCCTTCACCATCGACCACTGCCATGTCGTCGGTGCCCATCTTGCACGAGCAGGACGGGTGGAAGGCGGTTTCGGCGTGCTCGCGGATGAACTTGTCCAGCTCTTCGTCCGTCTGCACGTGCGCACCCGGGCTGATCTCGCGACCACGGTACGGGTCCAGCGCCGGCTGGGCCATGATTTCGCGGGTCAGGCGGATGCCGTCGCGGAATTCTTGCCAGTCCTGCTCGGTGGCCATGTAGTTGAACAGGATGCTCGGGTGCTGGCGTGGGTCTTTCGACTTGGCCTGGATGCGCCCACGGCTTGGCGAACGCATCGAACCCATGTGCGCCTGGAAGCCATGCTCCTTCACGCCATTGGAGCCGTTGTAGTTAATCGCGACTGGCAGGAAGTGGTACTGGATGTTCGGCCACTTGAATTCAGGGCGGGTGCGGATGAAACCACCGGCCTCGAACTGGTTGCTGGCGCCGATGCCGGTGCCATTGAACAGCCACTCGGCGCCGATGGCCGGTTGGTTCCACCACAGCAGCGACGGGTACAGCGACACCGGCTGGGTGCACGCGTACTGCAGGTACAGCTCGAGGTGGTCCTGCAGGTTTTCGCCAACGCCCGGCAGGTCATGCACGACCGGGATGTCGAGGCTTTCCAGCAGGGCGCGCGGGCCGACGCCGGAGCGCTGCAGCAGTTGCGGCGAAGCGATGGCGCCGGAGCTGACGATGACTTCCTTGCGGGCACGGGCTTCGACGCGCTCTTCGCTGTCGCCGACCAGGTAGGTCACGCCCACGGCACGCTTGCCGTCGAACAGCACGCGGTCGCTCAGGGCATGGGTGACGATGGTCAGGTTCGGGCGCTTCTTGGCCTGGTCCAGGTAGCCGCGCGCGGTGCTGGAACGGCGGCCGTTCTTGGTCACCGAACGGTCCATCGGGCCGAAACCTTCCTGCTGGTAGCCGTTGAGGTCTTCGGTGCGCGGGTAACCGGCTTGCACGCCGGCCTCGACCATGGCGTGGAACAGCGGGTTGTTGCCAGCCTTGGGCGTGGCGACGCTGACCGGGCCTTCGCCACCGTGGTAGTCGTTAGGGCCGATGTCGCGGGTTTCTGCTTTGCGGAAGTACGGCAGGCAGTCCAGGTAGGTCCAGTCTTCCAGGCCTGGCAGTTCTGCCCAGCCGTCGAAGTCCATGGCGTTACCGCGGATGTAGCACATGCCGTTGATCAGCGAAGAGCCACCCAGGCCCTTGCCGCGGCCACATTCCATGCGGCGGCCGTCCATGTGCGGCTCTGGGTCGGTCTCGTAGGCCCAGTTGTAGCGGCGGCCCTGCAGCGGGAAGGCCAGGGCGGCTGGCATCTGGGTGCGGAAGTCGAAGCGGTAGTCGGGGCCACCGGCTTCCAGCAGCAGTACGGTGACGCTGGCGTCTTCGGTCAGGCGGGTGGCCAGGGTGTTACCGGCGGAACCTGCGCCGACGATGATGTAATCGAATTCTTGGGACATTTAAGTACCCTCGTTTGGCGGTGATCAGGGAGCGGGAACGCCCGTGCGCGCTGGCACGGGCGTGACTACACGCGGTTTAGAAAACCGAGGAGTAGCCGCCCAGCTCGACCTGGACCGACTTGATGCGCGTGTATTGAGCCAGCGAGCTGATACCGTTTTCACGGCCAACGCCCGACTGCTTGTAGCCACCGACCGGCATTTCGGCCGGCGATTCACCCCAGGCGTTGATCCAGCAGATGCCGGCTTCAAGCTTGTGGATGATGCGGTGGGCACGGGTGATGTCGTTGGTGCACACGCCCGCGGCCAGGCCGTATTCGGTGTCGTTGGCGCGGCGGATGACTTCTTCTTCAGTCTCGTAGCTGAGGATGCTCATCACCGGGCCGAAGATTTCTTCCTTGACGATGGTCATGTCGTCGGTGCAGTCGGTGAACACGGTCGGGGCCACGAAGGCACCCTTGGCGAAGTCACCTTCGGTCAGACGCTCGCCACCGCACAGTACGCGGGCACCTTCTGCTTTACCCTTGGCGATGTAACCCAGCACGCTTTCCATGTGCTGGAAGCTGACCAATGGGCCGAAGTTGGTGTTTTCGTCTTCCGGGTTGCCAGCACGGATGCGGGCAACGCGCTCGGCGATCTTGGCTTCGAAGGCGGCTTTCAGCTCGGCAGGGATGAACACGCGGGTGCCGTTGGTGCACACCTGGCCGGAGCTGTAGAAGTTGGCCATCATCGCGATGTCGGCGGCCTTGTCCAGGTCGGCGTCGGCGCAGATGATCAGTGGCGACTTGCCGCCCAGTTCCATGGTCACTTCCTTGAGCGAGGAGCTCGAGGCGCTGGCCATGACTTTCTTGCCGGTGGTGGTGCCGCCGGTGAAGGAGACTTTTTCGATGCGCGGGTGCTCGGTCAGCCAGGTACCGACTTCGCGGCCGCTGCCGGTCAGCACGTTGAACACGCCATCAGGCAGGCCGGCTTCGGTGTAGATCTCGGCCAGTTTCAGGGTGGTCAGCGAGGTGACTTCCGACGGCTTGAAGATCATCGCGTTGCCAGCGGCCAGGGCTGGGGCGGATTTCCACAGGGCGATCTGGATCGGGTAGTTCCACGCGCCGATACCGACGGTGACGCCTAGCGGCTCGCGACGGGTGTAGACGAAGGAGCTTTCACGCAGCGGGATCTGCTCGCCTTCGATGGCTGGCACCAGGCCTGCGTAGTACTCCAGCACGTCGGCGCCGGTGACGATGTCGACGTAGCGGGTTTCGGAGTACGACTTGCCGGTGTCCAGGGTTTCCAGCTGAGCCAGTTCATCGTTGCGCTCGCGCAGGATGTCGACGGCGCGGCGCAGGATGCGCGAACGCTGCATGGCGGTCATCGCAGCCCAGACTTTCTGGCCACGCTCGGCGCTTTCGACGGCTTTTTCGACGTCGGCCTGAGTGGCACGTTGCACGTGCGCGAGGACTTCGCCGTTGGCCGGGTTGATGGCCTCGAAGGTGGCATCGCTGCCAGCGTCGACATAACCACCATCAATGTAGAGTTTTTGCGTTCCGAAACGGGCCATAGTGTCCTCGCAAGTGCAGTGTGTGGTTGGCTAGCGCGTCACGCTCCTGCCGGGTTGGCAACGGCCGTGCGCGGTGGTTCAGAAGCCTGGTCGGTTGTGCCCAGGGACTGCTGTTTAGCCAGTTGTAGATCCATGTATTCGTAAGCGATTCGTATCGCCTGGTCGGTGTCGAAAGCATCTCCCGACAACGCGCCACGCAGCCATAGGCCGTCGATCAGGGCCGCCAGCCCGCGGGCTGCCTTGCGCGCATGGTAAAGCGGCAGGACGCGGCGGAACTGACAGCATAGGTTGGAGTACAAGCGGTGATCGTTGATCCGCTGCAACCTGTGCAAATCGGGCTGGTGCATGCTGGACGCCCAGAAGGCCAACCAGGTTTTCATTGCCGGGCCGTTCACCTGGCTGGCATCGAAGTTGCCCTCGATGATCACTTTCAGGTGGGCACGCGGGCTGTCGTCCGTCAGTGCCTGGCGCCGTGCTGCAACGCCTTCGTTGAGCATGTTCATGATGTAACCCATCGTCGCTGCAATCAGGCCGTTCTTGTCCCGAAAGTAGTGACTGATGATGCCGTTCGACACGCCGGCCAAACGGGCAATGAGCGCAATGCTGGCATCTCCCAGCCCCACCTGATCGACCGCTAGCAGGGTGGCTTCGATCAATTGCTGGCGGCGGATGGGTTGCATACCGACCTTGGGCATCTTGCATTCTCCTCAGGCCTGACAAGCAGACGACAAGCGGCTGACTCGGCGAAGGCCAGTCTATTTTGTTTTGATTGAACGTTCAATCAATAAAGAATAAGCTCTGCGACAATTTGTGCCATTGACAGTTTTTCAGGCTGTTTCGAGCGCACGGATTGACACCCCAGGAAATCGCGTAACCCCCGGAATACAAGGCGTTGACGGGCATGTGCGATGCGAAATGCAGATTCTGCCGAACGGTCATCGACCTGCGGCAGGCCCTTGGAGCGGGCGGGGTGCTCTGTGACGAATGCGCGCACCACGGTGTTGGATGCGGCATTTTTTGCAGACCACCTGTCTGTTTTTTTGCAACGTATCGATTCGGGATCACGGTTTCCAGGGTGCTTTTATAACACCTGACGCAGTGGGGGTATTCCACCAATTGCTCGGGAAAAGACTGATTAGCCTCCACAGCCGTACTGCCCGGAGCATTCGTGCAATGAGTTCTGCCTCCCTTACCAAACCCCCCGCCGAGAGGGTCCGGGTCAATAGCGTCGTGTTCTACACCTCGGCGTTGCTGATCCTTGCGTTGACTGCCTTGCTTATCGCTGTACCCGAAACCGCAGGCCAAATGCTGGGCGTGGCCCAGAAGTGGCTGACGCGCACCTTCGGCTGGTACTACATGCTGGTGATCTGCGGATACCTGGTGTTCGTCGTTTACCTGGCCTTCTCCGACTACGGCAAGCTCAAGCTGGGTGGCAAAGATGACCAGCCCGACTTCAGCTACGGCGCCTGGGCCGGCATGCTGTTCTCGTCCGGTATCGGTATTTCGCTGCTGTACTTCGGCGCGTCCGAGCCGCTGGACCACTATTTCAACCCACCGGAAGGCACGCCTGCCAGCCTCGAAGCCGCGCGCCAGGGCCTGCAGCTGACCTTCTTGCACTGGGGCCTGCACGGCTGGGCGATCTACGCCCTGGTCGGTCTGGCCGTGGGTTACTTCGCCTACCGCCACAACCAGCCGCTGGCACTGCGCTCGGCGCTGTATCCGCTGGTGGGTGAGCGTTGGGTCAAGGGCGCTGCCGGCAATGCCGTGGACATCTTCGGCATGTTCGTCACCCTGCTGGGCTTGGTCACCAACCTGGGGATCGGCTCGATGCAGGTGTCTTCGGGCCTTGAGTACCTGTTCGGCATGGACCACAGCAAGACCAACCTGCTGGTGGTCATCCTGGTCATGGCCGGCGTTGCCACCGTGGCCGCAGTGTCGGGCGTGGAGAACGGCATCCGCCGTCTGTCCAACCTGAACATCATCCTGTTCAGCGGCCTGCTGATATTCGTGCTGCTGGGCGGCGAGACCCTGCACCTGCTCAATGGCTTCGTGCAGAACGTTGGCGACTACCTCAATGGTATCGTGCTGAAGACCTTCGACCTGTACGTCTACGAAGGCGAGGCGGGCAAGTCCGAGCGCTGGTTGGGCCTGTGGACCGTGTTCTACTGGGCCTGGTGGATTTCCTGGGGCCCGTTTGTCGGCATGTTCATTGCTCGTATCTCCAAGGGCCGTACCGTGCGCCAGCTGGTCATGGGCGTGTTGCTGATCCCGCTGGGCTTCACCCTGGCCTGGCTGTCGATCTTCGGCAACACCGCGCTGGACCTGGTGATCAACCAGGGCGCCGTGGAGCTGGGCAAGACGGCCCTTGAGCAGCCGTCGATGTCGATCTACCAGCTGCTGGAATACTTCCCGGCCGCCAAGATCGTGATCGGTGTGGCGGTGTTCGTCGGCTTCGTCCTGTTCCTCACCCCAGCCGACTCCGGCGCGGTGATGATGGCCAACCTGTCGTGCAAAGGCGGCAAGGTGGACGAAGACGCCCCGCACTGGATGGTGGTGTTCTGGTCGGTGATCATCACCCTGGTCACCATTGGCCTGCTGTTCGCCGGCAACTTCGAAGCCATGCAGACCATGGTGGTGCTGGCTGGCCTGCCGTTCTCGGTGGTGCTGGTGCTGTTCATGTTCGGCTTGTACAAAGCCATGAAGCAGGACGTTGCGGTGGAGCAGGAGCGTGCCGAACTGGCCGCCCGTGGCCGCCGCGGCTTCAGCGAGCGCCTGACCCAGCTGGAACTGCAGCCCACCCAAGCCGTGGTGCAGCGCTTCATGGACAAGCAGGTCAGCCCGGCCCTGAAAGAAGCGGCCGAGCAGCTGCGCACCTTGGGCTTCGAGGTGGAAACCCGTGTGGGCCAGTCGCGCAACATGATGGGCCTGCGGGTGATGATGGAAGAGGGCAACCCCTTCGTCTACGAAGTGAGCCTGGACGGCTACCTGGCCGCGCCGAGCGAGGCGCCGGTCGAGGGCGAGCCGGAAGTGCAACAGCGCTTCTACCGCGCCGAGGTGTACCTGCACGATGGCAGCCAGGAATACGACCTGATGGGCTTCGCGCCGGAGCAGATCGTGCGTGATGTGCTCGACCAGTTCGAGAGCCATCGCCAGCTGCTGGGGCGTGTGTACAGCTGATCGTTGTGAAAAAGGGCCCTGCTGAACAGCAGGGCTTTTTTTTGCCCTGCAATAAGTAGCACCAGGTGGCAGAGCGCACGCGACAGGCTTCCCGCTCATTTACCTGGAGTGCCTTCGTATGACCCCCTCGGACGCATCGACATTCGATTTCAAGCGAGCCGCTGCCCGGCAGTTCGCCGCCCGTCCCACACTACGCCAGGTCGTCAGCGACCAATTGCTCACCTTACTGCTGGCAGAGCTGCCATGGCTGGCCTATGTACAGCCTGCATTGCCGTCCGCTGATAAAATCATGCTGGACAGCCCGGACCCCTCCACACCCTATTGGTCCACTCAGCCTTTGGTAGATCGTGTACTGCAGGCCATGCTCGAATCGCGCTTTCTCGATCTGGAGCCTGTCGAAGGCCGCCATCATAAGCTCGGCCTTGATGGGCATTATCGCTTCGCCGGCTCCGACAACGTGCTCGACACCCGCCAGCTCAGTGGCCTGAGTGAACCGCTAAATGACTTGATCGAGCAGCTGCCGCAGCTTTTCTGCGAGGCGCAGCTCGGCTTTTGGGCGAGTGCCGGGAGTACCGGTGCAAGCCGTGATCATTGGCTGCAGTTGCTGTTGAGCACGGCCCTGCTGCGGGGGCTGCCCTTGCAAGGCCTGGATGCACAGGAGCAGGCCTGCATTCGCGGCCTGATACGCGGCGGTGCCGACCAGCCTTCTGTGGGCTTCGTGAAGGTCCAGTTGACCCAGGGTTCCCGTGAGTCGGAAGAATTGCTTAGCCATCTGCTGGTGACAGGTGAGTGGGATGAGCGGCAGGTCGTGCTCTGGTGCGCGCCGTCTGGCGAGGTACGCAGCTTTGCCTCGCTGGCCGCTTTCGCCTGGGCCCTGCGTGATGACCTGGCGCAGCGCTACAGCTTCGATGCCATGTCCTGGCGGCTTTATCCGGTTGAGGGCAATGTATTTGCACAGCAGGTGTCGGCGTTGCTGGAGACGCTGTTCACTCAGGTGGACAGGGTGAGCTACCGCCGCTTGAAAGATATCGCCGCTCTTGAGCAACTGTTCGCCCAGATAAGTGACCCCGCGCAGTGGTTTGACAGCTACCTGGACGACACTCCGGCGGTCAAGCCCCCACCGGCTTTGTCGACCAGTTCCGGCAGCGACAGCGTGGCCTACCGGGCGGGTCTGTTGCAGCTGGCAGTCGCTCAGCTCGACGCCGAAGGGGTGGCCGCCTTGGACGGCATCCTGAGCCTTAAGGATTACACCCGCCAGCAGCTCACTGAACAGATGCAATCCGCTCACGCGCAGGCTATCTCCCCGGATGACCTGGTGATCGAGTTCTTCGTGGCGCTGGGTATTCCGGGGGGCGCAGGCGTGGGCCCAGGCGGCGGTGAGTCGGTGGCGTTCGAAGGTAGCAAGACCCTGACCGAGTTCGCCATTGGCAACCTCGGCACGCTCAGTGGCGCCTCGATACGGCGCATACGCCGCGCCGATGGTACCGCTGCACCGGCATGGCTTGATGCCAATGCGGCCAGTCAATTGGTGAGTCAGATCGATGTGGGTGGCAACTATCCCACCTACGTCGCACATCTGCTTGACGACCCGTTGCAGCGTGCGCAGCGCGTCCGGCGCTTCGCCCGAGAGTGGCGCAACGCCCTGCGCTTCAGCGCATTAGGTGCCAAGCTCGACGGCAAGGTCACGGAAGCTGGGCTGCAATGCGTCGTTGACTTCTGTGCAGGCCATTTCGACCCGCAGACACCCCGTATGACCCTGATGCCGCTGACCTTTCGACGCCAACCAGGCTCCCGCCAGCAGGACCTCGTTCGCGGCATGTATGTGCTGTTCTGTGCCAAGCCTGAGCTGGTGCTGCTGTACCGGCCTTTATACCCGCAGGACACCCTGCGTGAGTACTCGAGCCTGGCGGCGTTGCTCGCTCACATCCAGGAGTCCACGCTGCTGCAAGCGAGCATTTTGGACTGGCTGAACCCACAGGTCCGCCATATTTACGACCATGGCGGGTTCCATGAGCCGCACGTCACCAGCATTGGTATCGACCCGTCCAGTTTGCCCGAGCGCCCTCAGCCGCCTGTCATAGAACCGGTGTTCTGGACCACCGCTATCGATGAAAGGTTATACAACGCCAACCGTGATCTGCTTGTCGAACTAGCGGACATGCAATCCACCTCGAATGCCGAGCGGCGGTGGGAAACCCTGTCCCAGGGCGCCTGGCTGCTGTTCGATGTGCTGTCGCTGGCGCTGCGTGGCCCGGTGGCTAGCGTGGCGTGGCTGGTGCAACTGATCACCTCGCTGGAGAACGACCTGCTGGCGCTCGAGCAGGGCGGCGAGTTCGACCGCCCCGCTGCTGTTTCAGATCTGTTGCTGAACTTGAGCATGGTACTGCTGCATGCGCGGCAGCCGGCTCCGCACCCTGTTCCGCACCCTGCCACGACCGGAACACCTCCCGATGTTTCGACGTTCGACTTACCTGCCCCGCAGCGCGGGGATTTTGCCGAGGTCTTGGTGGTCCCTGCTGGCGGTGAGGCGGCGGACATCGGTCAGCTGTCGGCACAGCCGCAATACCATCTGGACTTCTCCTGGCGTGGCAATCAAGGGTTCAACTGGCTTGCACCTGAGCAGCGCCGAGCACTGCGCGCCATGCGTACGGGGGTGTCGCTACCCGACTCTGCATTGCAGGTCACGGGCGAGAAAGCAGGTCTGTATCAGATCGAGGGGCACCTGTACGCGACCCTGGATGCCGATGCTTACCTGGTTGAAGTGGTCGACGGTGGTGTGCGGGTGATCGACGGCAAGGGCGGCTTTGGCCCGTGGCTGATTCATGCTAACGGCGCTTGGCGTATCGATGGTTCGCTTCGTCTCTCTGGCGGGATGAGGCGACATACACGCGACAACATCGCCCATCTCTTCCGCAAGCACCATTCTACTGTTGCCAAACTTAATGAGCAGGTCAGAGCAGCGACGCTCCGCTTTGCCGATGCCGGCTTCAGCATTCCGGTTTTGCGAGAAAAGGTCGCAAAGCTGGGTGAACTGCTGGAAACAGAGCGGGCCAAGCTGGCGTTGGCCACCACAGACAGCGAGCAGGCCGCGTCCAGGGCAATGATTGGCCGGTACGAAGCGCGTCAAGCCGAATGGGACGCGCAAATTCGTAGCAAGCGCAATGAAGCGGTAGGGCAGGTTGAAGAGATCGTTCGGGACTGCCAGGAGATTCTTGGCACGATCGAGACCATGTTTGAACCCAAATTTGCCCGCGAACGGCGAGCGGGGGTGGAAGCGGGTCTGACAGAGCAGCGGCGAGAGGTTCAGCTCAGCCTGATTCGTAACAGCGATTTTATCCTCAGTGAGCTCTGGGATTTGGCGGATTATCAGGATCTGACCGCTATGCAGCAGCACCTTCATGGTCAGCCTCTGCAACAAGTGCTTGAAGCCTATAAGGCATTTCGCCGCAAGCTCGAAGGCGTCGTAGAGATTCAGGATCGCATGTTGGCTGCATTCGAACATCTCGACCAGCTATTGGTCGATGTGCCAGGCGAGGAAATCATCAGCAATCCCACCGAACCGGAAAGCCGCAGCGTTGATTCACTTATTGCCAAGCGCACGTTCAGCACGGTTCAGTTCCGCTTCCATCAGGTGTTGAACCTTGCCGATTTGGCTTTACACCTGGATAGCATCGATGGTCAGCGCACAATCAATGTATTCCGGGAGGAGCTGTCGGGGCTGTCATTGCGTAATGCGGGGGGTGCCCATGGTGAGCTCGACTTCGCCAACCTGCCGCTCGAGGACCGTATCACCATCTTGCAGGAGGCATGGGACGAATACGCAGCTGCGCTGGTCAACAGCTTGCGAATTCGCGAAACGGGTGGGGCGTTGATTGAAGTTTCGATGTTGGACCGCTACCGGACGGAGTTGGAGAAGCTCAAGCGTGATGCAGGGCGTCGGCTGGTCGCGTTGATCAAGGAGCAGGAGGGTGCCCGTGCGCCTGACGCGCGCTTGCCCTACATCATCTCAAGCGAGCCGCAGCGGGCGGTGCGTAACGCGGAAGGGCAGATACTGATCGGCAAGAAAGAGCTCGATGCCGATGGTCAGACGGTGTATCAGGTGCGTGATCCGTTCAATAACTCGGTGTTGGCCACCTTTGACTGGAGGGACGGCCAATGGCATGAGCGAGGCCGTGAGCCAGCACCGGCCGACCCCGAAATTGACGCAACTGATACGGCGTTTCGGGTGCAGGCGCTGCTGGACGAGAACGATCAGCTTCTGTTGAAGGCCGACGAATACGTGGTGAATGACCTTAAAAGCACGTTGCTTGCGCGCCTGTTTGATCTTCAGATAGACAAGCTGGGGCAGGCGGCAACGATATTGGGCGAGGAAGGCGCCAACGCCACCCTTATAAGACGCCTGGAGGTTGCCTCGGACCAGATGCGGTCGCAAAAAAACCTCAAGCTGACCATGCTGTACACCGACACGCGCTACCCCAGCGCCGATGCGTTACGTTTTCTGCATGAACAGAACCTGATCAAGGTGGAGTACGTCGCCCCGCGTCAGGTCATGGCCAATGGCAGCACCTTCGACGAGTACAAGATCATGCGTCTGGCGCAACCAGGCGCCGCATCAGGCCGGCCGTTGTGGGCCGCACACTTCCACATGCCTGCCGCTGATGCGCTGGCGCGTGACTTCACCTTGGGCCATTTGAAAACCTGGAGCCAGCGTCGCTTGAGTGGGCGCGAGGAAGGCTCAACCCAGCGGGTGCATAGAGGCAAGCTCACCCTGGAACAGGCGCGCGGCATCATCCCGTTCGATTAAGACGTTCAGCGGTTGCTGTACCGGCCATGTTTGCCGTGGGCAGGCATGGCTTGGTTACCGCGTTCGGCAATCATCTGTTTGAGCCCGATCAGCTCAACGCCTTGGCTTCTCAGGCGCGGGATTTCCCGTGCCAGTACTTCGAGGGTTTGCGGGTAGGGGTGGCCGATCAACACGGCCGAGCCTTGCTTGCGGGCCATCGCGATACCCAGTTGCAGTTGCCCGGCAATGGCTTCGGGGGTGCGCACGTCATCCAGGAACACATCCCGCGACACGTGTGCCACATCCTGCGCCTGAGCTTCGGCGGCGGCCACCGTGGCGGCACTGGTGCGGCTGTCGACGAAGAACAAGTGGCGGTGCTGCAGTTCGCCCATCAGCCAGGTCATGGCTTCGCGTTGGGCGGTCATGCGGCTGCCCATGTGGTTGTTGATGCCGGCCGAGTACGGCACCTTGGCCAAGGCCGCGTCGAGCCGGCTGGCCAGTTCGGGCAGCGGTAGCCCGGGGTGCCAGGCATAGGGGCCGGTAGCCGGGTCCATGGGCATGTGCAGGATCACGGTCTTGTGGGCTTTGTGTGCCTGGCGGGCGAAATCGCTGGCGTGCGGGGTGTCGGGCATGATTGCCATGGTGACCGGGCCGGGCAGCGCGAGCGTGCGGCTGTCACGCTCGGTGCTTTGGCCAAGGTCGTCGATGATGATGCTCATGTAGGCCTTGCTGGTCGGCGCCGCTTGGGCGACGCCGGCCAACAGGCAGCACAGCAGACACAGCAGATACCGCATGGGCGCGATCATTTACCCGAGGTGATGTTCAAGCCCTTGAGCAGGCTCAGGGCCTGGCTCAGCTGGAAGTCATCGTCCTGCGGGCGTTCCTTGCGCTTGCTGCTGCCAGTCGGGCGCTCGGCGCCGCCGTTGCCGTTGCCCAAGTGGCCCTGCAGGTCGGCTTCCTTGAAGTTGTCAGTATCGATTTCGGCAGTGAGTTTGGCCGGGCGCACTTCGATGTCCGGCACGATGCCCTGGGCTTGGATCGAGCGGCCGTTGGGGGTGTAGTACAGCGCAGTGGTGAGCTTCAGGGCGCGGTCGTTGGCCAGTGGCAACACGGTTTGCACCGAGCCTTTGCCGAAGCTGTCGGTGCCCATTAGCACAGCGCGCTTCTGGTCCTGCAGGGCGCCGGCGACGATTTCCGACGCCGAGGCGCTGCCGCCGTTGATCAGCACCACCAGCGGTACGCCTTCGCTGGCGTCGGCCGGGTCGGCGGAGAAGCGCAGTTCGGAGTTGGCGATACGGCCCTTGGTGTAGACGATCAGGCCCTTGGTCAGGAAGTGGTCGGCCACTTCGACCGCCGACTGCAGCACGCCGCCGGGGTTGTTGCGCAGGTCGAGCACCACCCCGCGCAGCTTCTTGCCATTGTCCTTGCGCAGCTTGGCCAGGGCCTTGCCCACCTCGTCGCCGGTCTTGACCTGGAACTGGGTAATGCGGATGTAGCCGTAGTCGTTTTCCAGCAGCTGGCTTTTCACGCTCTTGACCTGGATCACCGCGCGGGCGAGGGTCACGTCGAACGGGTTGCCGCCATCGCGGACCAGGGTCAGGGTGATTTTTTCGCCGACCTTGCCGCGCATCTTGTCCACGGCTTCGGTCATGGTCTGGCCACGGGTCGGGGCGCCGTTGATCTTGACGATCAGGTCACCGGCCTGCACGCCGGCCCGGGAGGCGGGGGTGTCATCGATGGGCGAGACCACCTTGATGAAGCCGTCTTCCTGGCCCACTTCGATACCCAGGCCACCAAATTCGCCGCTGGTGCTCTCTTGCAGCTCCTGGAAGTCCTCGGGGCCGAGGTAGGCCGAGTGCGGGTCAAGGTTGCTGAGCATGCCCTTGATGGCGTTTTCCAGCAGGGTCTTGTCGTCCACCGGCTCAACGTAAGCGGCCTTGATGCGGTCCATGACCTCGGCGAAGGTGCGCAGCTCCTCCAGCGGCAGCGGCGCCTTGGCCGTCACCTCGGTAGCTGGCACCGCTGCTGGCTTGGCCGGCTCTGCGGCAATGGCCAGGGGCGCGCCGACCGCCAGGGCGATGGACAGGGCCAGCTGGGTGAGACGAGGCGAGTGCAGCATGTCGAACGAACTCCTGATCCTGAAGGCGCTCCGTGAGGAGCATCGGCGCAGCATTCAGGCTACGCCGTAAAAAGGTGAACGGGGTTGTTTTTCGGACAAACCCTAGCCTCTGCACCACTGCGACGGGTCGGTAGGCCGGCCCTGCTGGCGGATGGCGAAGTACAAGCCTGCGCTGTCCTGGCCACCGCTGTCACCCACGGTGGAGATGGCTTCGCCGGCTTTGACGATGTCACCGGCGCTCTTGAGCAGGCTCTGGTTGTGGCCGTACAGGCTCAGGTAACCATTACCATGGTCGAGAATGACCAGAAGTCCAGCACCGCGCAACCAGTCGGCAAACACCACACGGCCGCCGTGTACGGCGCGTACTTGCGTGCCTGGGTTGGCGCTGATCATCACCCCGTCCCATTTGGCCCGGGCGTCACTGCCGCGTGCATCGCCGAAGCGTGCCAGCAATCGACCATTGACGGGCCACGGAAGTTTGCCCCGTGCAGCAGAAAAAGCGCCGCCGTAGTTGGCGCCATCGCTGGAAACCATCGGGCCCAGGGTGGTGCGGGCCTTTTTCGGCGGCTCGACCGGCTCGCGGGCTTCTTCGCGCGCTGCGGCGGCGGCCAGGGCTTCCTGCTGGCGGCGTTTTTCCGCCTCTTGCTGGGCCAGCAGGGCTTTCTTGCGCGCTTCCTCTGCCTCGCGGGCCTGGCGTGCCAGGGTTTCCTCGATGGTCTTGAGTACTTTGCCAAGGTCGGCCTGGTCCTGCTCGCGGGCCTGCAGCTTCTGGTCGCGGTCTTTCATGTCGTTGTTGAGCTTGGCCAGTACTTGCTGGCGCTTGCTGCGCTCGGTCTCGAGGGCCTGGCGGCGGCTGTCGAGGTCGGCGCGCTGGGCCAGCAGTTGCTCCTGCTGGCGGGCGATGTCCTGTTCGACGTTGGCCAATTGGCGCAGGGTCTCGTTGAAGGTGCGCAGTTGCTCCAGGCGCGCCTTGCTCAGGTAATCGTAATAGGTGAGGGTGCGGGCGAATTTCTCGGGGTTCTGCTGGTTGAGCAGCAGCTTGAGGTATTCCTCGCGGCCGTTCTGGTAGGCCGAACGGGCCTGGATGGCAATCAGCCGTTGTTGTTCAACGCGGGCGCTCTGGAGTTTTTTTTTCTCGGTATCAAGGCGCTCCAGCTCGCCCTCGGTCTTTTTTAGTTCTTGTTGCAGGGCCTCCACCTGTTTCTCGAGGTTGCCGATGTCGGTCTCGGTGGACTTGAGGTCTTTCTGCACGCCGGATTTCTCTTCCTGGAGCTTGCCCAGCATCTTTTTGAGCTCGGCGATGTCCTGGCGGGTGGCGTCCAGTTGTTGCTGGGTCTGTGCGCGCTCATCGGCAAATGCCGGGCTGAGCAGGCAAGACAGGGCGAGTAGGATCAGGGCGCGGAGCATGGGGTTGGGCGTACCAGGGATGGAGACTGGCCTAGTATGCCCGCGCGAGCCTGCAAAAAAAACGCCTCGCGGCAGATGCGGCGAGGCGTTTGTCTGGAATTCATGTGTCAGGGGTCTGCTTCGCAGCCCATTCGCGGGGCAAGCCCGCTCCCACAGGAGAGTTGCTGCTGTTGAAACAGTACCGCCCCTGTGGGAGCGGGCTTGCCCCGCGAATGGGCCGCAAAGCGGCCCCCTACACCGATCAGGCGTCGATCAGGATCGACGTCCCGGTCATTTCCACAGGCTTTTCCATCCCCAGCAATTTCAGCATGGTCGGCGCCACGTCGGCCAGCACGCCGCCTTCGCGGACCTTGACCTTGCGCTTGCCCACATAGATGAACGGCACTGGCTCGGTGGTGTGCGCGGTGTGCGCTTGGCCGGTGCAGGCGTCTTCCATTTGCTCGACGTTGCCGTGGTCGGCGGTGATCAGCGCTTCACCGTCGACTTTATCCAGCGCCTCGACGATACGCCCGACACAGGTATCCAGCGCTTCGACGGCCTTGACCGCGGCCTCGAACACGCCCGTGTGGCCGACCATGTCGCCGTTGGCGTAGTTGACGATGATCACGTCGAAACGCTGTTGCTCGATGGCTTCGACGATGCGGTCGGTGACTTCCGGCGCGTTCATTTCCGGTTGCAGGTCGTAGGTGGCGACCTTCGGCGACGGGATCAGGATGCGCTCTTCGCCTTCGAACGGCTCTTCACGGCCGCCCGAGAAAAAGAACGTGACGTGCGCGTACTTTTCGGTCTCGGCGATGCGCAGCTGGGTCTTGCCGTTCTTGGCCAGGTATTCGCCCAGCACGTTGTCCAGGCTGGACGGTGCAAAGGCTGCTGGCGCCGGGATTTTTGCCGAATACTGGGTCAGGCCGATGTAAGCCGCCATCTTCGGCAGGCGCGCACGCGGGAATTCGTTGAAGTCCGGCTCGACGAAGGCACGCGACAGTTCGCGGGCGCGGTCGGCGCGGAAGTTCATGAAGATCACCGCGTCGCCGTCTTCAACCTTGACGGCCTCGCCAATGCGCGTGGCTTTGACGAACTCGTCGTTTTCTTCACGGGCGTAGGCGGCTTCAAGGCCGGCCAGGGCGGTGTCTGCGGTGTAGTCGGCAACGCTGTCGACGATCAGGTTGTAGGCCGCGGCAACGCGGTCCCAACGGTTGTCGCGGTCCATGGCGAAGTAGCGGCCGATGAGGCTGGCGATGCGGCCCTTGCCCAGCTTGGCGAAGGTCTGGTCGAGCAGCTCGATGGACGACTTGGCGCTGCGTGGCGGCGTGTCGCGGCCGTCGAGGAAGGCGTGCAGGTAGATTTTTTCGGCGCCACGCTGTGCGGCCAGTTCGGCCATCGCGATCAGGTGGTCCTGGTGGCTGTGCACGCCGCCGTCGGACAGCAAACCGAGGATGTGCACGGCCTTGCCGGCACCGACAGCCTTGTCTACCGCGCCGGTGAGCACCGGGTTGCTGAAGAACTCGCCATCACGAATAGCCTTGGTGACCCGGGTGAAGTCCTGGTAGACGACGCGGCCGGCACCGAGGTTCATGTGGCCGACTTCGGAGTTGCCCATCTGCCCGTCTGGCAGGCCGACATCCATGCCTGAACCGGAGATCAAACCATGCGGCTGACTGGCGCGCAGGCGGTCATAGACCGGTGTGTTGGCGGCATAGATGGCGTTGTATTCGGGGCTTTCGCTGTGGCCGAAGCCATCCAGGATGATCAGGACCAGGGGTTTGGGCGTACTCGTCATCAATCAAACTCACGGTTGTTCAAAGATGATAAAGACACGCATTTTAGGGCAAATGCGCCATCAACGGCGAATATTCGTCCCATCCCCCGACCGGCGCAGCCACCGCGCCAGGGCAAAGCTGCTTTTCTGGCCGGCCAGTCGGGCTTTGGTGGTCATGGGGGGCTGTGTATACTGGCCGGCATTTTCAATCGCCTGGAACACCGCTGATGGTTGCTCACCTGATTCAATTCGCGACAGATCACTACATCCTGGTTGCGATCTTCGTTGTTCTGCTGGTCCTGCTGCTCATCAATGAAGTCCGCCGTGGCGGCCAGAGCCTGAGCAATGGCCAGTTGACTGCCCTGGTCAACGCTGACAAGGCCCTGGTCATCGACATCCGTACCGCCAAGGAATACTCCGCGGGCCACATCGTGGGTGCCGTGAACATCCCGCAGGACAAGCTGGTCAGCCGTATGGCCGAGCTGGAAAAGCACAAAGAAAAGACCCTGATCATCGTCGATGCGATGGGCCAGCAGTCCGGCACGCTCTGCCGCGAGCTGCTCAAAGCTGGTTACAACGCCGCCAAGCTGAGCGGTGGCGTTTCCAGCTGGAAAGCCGATAACCTGCCCCTGGTGAAGTGATATGAAGCCCGTCATCGTTTATTCCAGCGACTACTGCCCCTACTGCATGCGCGCCAAATACCTGCTCGAGAGCAAGGGCGTTGCGTTCGAGGAAATCAAGGTCGACGGCAAACCGCAGGTTCGCGCCGAAATGAGCCAGAAGGCCGGCCGTACGTCGGTGCCACAGATCTGGATCGGCAGCACCCATGTCGGTGGATGCGATGACCTCTATGCCCTGGAGCGCGCCGGCAAGCTCGACGCGCTGCTGGCGGCCTGATTTGCACTGCATTCAAAAACATTAGGATAAGGATCTGCCATGACTGACCAACAGACCAACGGCGCAGCTGCCGAAGACAACAGCCCTCAGTTCTCCCTGCAGCGCATCTACGTGCGTGACCTGTCGTTCGAGGCCCCGAAAAGCCCGCAGATCTTCCGCCAGCAGTGGGAGCCGAGCGTTGCCCTGGACCTGAACACCAAGCAGAAAGCCCTGGAAGGCGACTTCCATGAAGTGGTGCTGACCCTGTCGGTGACCGTCAAGAACGGTGACGAAGTGGCCTTCATCGCTGAAGTGCAGCAGGCCGGCATCTTCCTGATCGCCAACCTCGACGCTTCGTCGATGAGCCACACCCTCGGCGCGTTCTGCCCGAACATCCTGTTCCCGTACGCCCGTGAGACCCTGGACAGCCTGGTCACCCGCGGTTCGTTCCCAGCGCTGATGCTGTCGCCGGTCAACTTCGACGCCCTGTACGCGCAAGAGCTGCAGCGTATGCAGGAAGCGGGCGAGACGCCGACCGTTCAGTAAGAGCTGCCGGTTTCAGAAAGGCGCCTCTCGGGGCGCTTTTTTATTGCCTGTTCTGGCCTCTTCGCGGGGCAAGCCCGCTCCCACATTGAAATGCGTACGCCAAACCATTGTGTGCGGGCTTGCCCCGCGAAGAGGCCGTTCCTGCCAATGCATCAGCTTCCGGCAAACCCATTCTGCCGCCAGGCCTCATACACCGTCACCGCCACGGTATTGGACAGGTTCAGGCTGCGGCACCCCGGCCGCATCGGCAGGCGCAAGCGCTGCTCGGCCGGCAGGCTGTCCAGCACGTCGGCTGGCAAGCCGCGGCTTTCGGGGCCAAACAGGAAGGCGTCGCCCGGCTGGTAAGCTACTTCGTGGAAGGGGTGCGAGCCCTTGGTGGTGAAGGCGAACAGCCGTGGGTTACCCAGGCTTTCCAGGCATCCGGCCAGGCTCTCGTGGCGCTTGAGCGTGGCATACTCGTGGTAGTCCAGCCCCGCCCTGCGCAGGCGCTTGTCATCCAGTTCGAAGCTGATGGGCTCGATCAGGTGCAGGTGGCAACCGCTGTTGGCGCAGAGGCGAATGATGTTGCCGGTATTCGGCGGAATTTCTGGTTGAAAAAGGATGACGTGAAACATGCACGGCTCCAGGCGTGAAGATGACGAGCATTCTACCCCTGAACCGGACCTGCGTTCGAAGGCCTTCCCACGGGTGATGCTATCGCTGGCCATTGTCGGCCTGATGGTGGGCTTGATGATCGGCCGCCTGACCACCCCCGATGAGCGGGTGCTGGAGCAGGTCGAGGTGGTTCAGGACGGGCTCGACCTGTGGTTCAACGAAGAGCCGAAGCTGCATGGCGAGAACGTCGAGGGCACGGTTGCCCTGCTGTTCGAGGCCCAGGGCAAGGCCCAGCGGGGGCAATTGAGCCTGCAGGGTAAACCGGTGGGCTGGCGTGTGCAGAAAAGCGAGGAAGGGCTGTTGCTGACGGTGGTGGCCGCGCGCCCTCTGCGCGGCGAGTGGGCCGGTGCAGAGGACGCTGGGCGTTGGCGTGTGCAGGTGAGGCTGCACGAATAAAAGAGGGGATGTCCCGGCCTGCCTGTACCAGGGTCCCCAAAACTTGCGCTATTGCAAATAAAAGAGGGGTTTTCCCGGCCTGCCTGTACCGAGGACCCCGAAACTGGAGATACAGGACTTATTGCAGGGGGCGTGCCAGTTTTGCAAAACCCGGAAACATTGGCTTTCAGGGCTTTCTTGCCAGGTTTTGAGGGTTTTTGTGCCTTCGTGCGGTGCAGAGGGCACAGGATCGGTGCATGCGGCTGAAATGATTGGGGCCGCTTTGCGGCCCTTTCGCGGCACAAGGCCGCTCCTACAGGCCCGCGCTGGATTCAAGGTAAGCGCGGACCTGTAGGAGCGGCCTTGTGCCGCGAAAGGGCTGCAAAGCAGCCCCAGTATTCAATGACCTGTGTATGCCTCAATGGTCTTCGCTGTCATCCTCATCGCCGCCGGCGACATTCATCCCCAGCTCCTTGATCTTGCGGGTCAAGGTATTGCGCCCCCAGCCCAGTAACAACGCCGCATCCCGACGCCGCCCGGCAGTGTGCTTGAGGGCGGTCTCGATCATGATCCGTTCGAAACTGGGCACCGCACTGTCGAGCAGGTTCGATTGACCACGGGCCAGCGCCTGGTCCGCCCACTGGCGCAGCGCCTGTTCCCAGTTGGTCACGGGGGCGGCGTCCTGCGGCAGGTTGAGCAACTCGGGTGGCAAGTCACCGATCAGCACTTCACGGCTGGACGCCATCACGGTGATCCAGCGGCAGGTGTTTTCCATCTGCCGCACGTTGCCCGGCCACGGCAGGTTGCGGATGAACTCTTCGGTTTCCGGCTTCAGCAGTTTTGGCTCCACCGCCAGCTCCTGCGCGGCGCGGGCGAGGAAGTGGCGGGCGAGCGCAGGGATATCTTCGCGGCGGTCGGCCAGGCGCGGAATGTGGATGCGGATCACATTGAGCCGGTGGAACAAGTCCTCGCGGAACTTGCCAGCCTGCACCAACGACTCCAGGTTCTGGTGGGTGGCGGCAATGATGCGCACATCCACCTTGACCGGCACGTGGCCACCCACCCGGTAGAACTCGCCATCGGCCAGCACCCGCAGCAGGCGGGTTTGGGTGTCGGCGGGCATGTCGCCGATCTCGTCGAGGAACAACGTACCGCCATCGGCCTGCTCGAAGCGGCCGCGGCGCAGGTTGGCCGCACCGGTAAAGGCGCCTTTCTCGTGGCCGAACAGCTCGGACTCCATCAGGTCCTTGGGGATGGCTGCCATGTTCAGGGCAATGAACGGTGACGCCGCACGCGGGCTGTGGCGGTGCAACGCATGCGCCACCAGCTCTTTGCCGGTGCCGGACTCACCGTTGATCAGTACCGTGATGTTGGAGTGGCTCAGGCGACCGATGGCGCGGAACACCTCCTGCATCGCCGGCGCTTCGCCGATGATCTCTGGCGTGCGGGCCAAAGCTTGTGGCACATCGAGGCCTTGCTGCTCCTGGGCATGCTGGTTGGCGCGCTTGACCAGCGACACTGCCTCGTCCACGTCGAACGGCTTGGGCAGGTACTCGAAGGCGCCGCCCTGGTAGGACGCCACGGCACTGTCGAGGTCGGAGTGAGCGGTCATGATGATGACCGGCAGACGCGGGTGTTGTTCGCGGATCTGGGCCAGCAGGTCAAGGCCGCTGGTACCCGGCATGCGGATGTCGGAAATGATTACATCCGGTTGCTGGCGGGCCAGGCGGCCCATCACGCCATCAGCGCTGTCGAAGCTCTGGGTGGTCATGCCTTCCTGTTGCAGGGCTTTTTCCAGGACCCAGCGGATGGAGCGATCATCGTCGACGATCCATACGGTTTCACTTCGGCTCATGAGGCGGTGGCTCCTTGTTCCAGAGGCAGGTAAATCGAGAAGGCGGTATGGCCCGCGTGGCTTTCACACTCGATCAGGCCCTGGTGCTGGCTGATGATGTTCTGGGTGATGGCCAGGCCCAGCCCGGTACCGTCTGGGCGCCCGCTGACCATGGGATAGAAAAGGGTGTCTTGCAGTTCCGACGGGATGCCCGGGCCGTTGTCGATGATCTCGACGCGTGCCACCAGCCGGTGGCGCACATGGCCAATGGTGAACTGGCGCAGCGCACGGCTGCGCAGGGTGATGCGGCCCAGGCGCAGTTCGTTCTGCGAGCTGATCGCCTGCATGGCGTTGCGCACGATGTTCAGCACCGCCTGGATCATCTGCTCACGGTCGATCAGCACATCCGGCAGGCTTGGGTCGTAGTCGCGCACCAACGTGATGCAGCCCTGGCTTTCGGCGTCCACCAGGCTGCAGACCCGTTCCAGCACTTCGTGGATATTGGTCATGGCCAGCGAGGGCAGTTTGTTCGAGCCCAGCATGCGGTCGACCAGGTTGCGCAGGCGGTCGGCCTCTTCGATGATCACGTTGGTGTAGTCGCGCAGGCCTTCTTCAGGCAGCTCGCGGGCCAACAGCTGCGCCGCGCCGCGGATGCCTCCGAGCGGGTTCTTGATCTCGTGGGCCAGGCCACGCACCAGCATCTTGGTGGTTTCCTGCTTGCTCAGCTGGGCTTCTTCCTTGGTGATGCGCAGCAGCCGATCGCGCGGGTGCACCTCGAGCAGCAGCAGGGTCTGGCCCTGGTGCAGAATCGGCGTGACAGCGTAGTCGACGGTGATGGTCTGCCCGGTCAGCGAGGTCAGCTGCGCCTCGCGCTTGGTGAACGGGTGCGCCTGCTCCACCGCCTGGCGCAGCGAGCTGAGCGCTTCGGTCGACTCGGTGAACAGCTCGCTGATGAACTGCCCATGGCTGCGCTGGCCACTGACGGCCAACAGCATTTCTGCCGCCGGGTTCATGTATTCCAGGCGCAGCTCGGCGTTCAGCAGGAGCGTGGCGGTGGTCAGGTTGTCCAGAAGCAGACGGTGCTGTGCATCGCTGATGGTCATAAGGCGTCGTTGACCTCTTTTGGCGCTTGCCTGGCACTAGGTGGCCAGAGCTGGGCGCGCTGTGGATCCGCTGATACCAGGAAAATGCAAGAAACAAACCAAAGCTCCGAAAAGAAGCGAGATTTGCCCATAAAGGCCTGTATCTGCGCAGTTTCGGATCAGAAACTCTGGATGAAACGTTTTACTTGACCCAGATTGGGGAGCAAATAGGGGCACGGCTGGCAGTTGTGCACCAAGATAGAGCATAGCGGGAGTGGCGAGGGTTCTGCGTGGGCAGAAACAAAAACGGCCTCCCGAAGGAGGCCGTCTTGATCACGTCATCGGCGCCAGGCGCCGATCAGATCAGCAGCTGTAGTACAGCTCGTATTCCAGCGGGTGCACGAAGGTACGGACTTTGATCTCTTCTTCGCTCTTCAGCTCGATGAAGGCATCGATGAAGTCGTCGGAGAACACGCCGCCCTTGGTCAGGAACGCACGGCCTTTATCCAGCTCTTCCAGGGCCTCTTTCAGGCTGCCGCAGACCTGCGGGATGTCTTTCGCCTCTTCAGGCGGCAGGTCGTACAGGTTCTTGTCGGCAGCATCGCCTGGGTGGATCTTGTTCTGGATGCCGTCCAGGCCAGCCATCAGCAGGGCCGCGAAGGCCAGGTACGGGTTGGCCGATGGGTCCGGGAAGCGCGCTTCGATACGGCGGGCTTTCGGGCTGCCGACGTACGGAATACGGATCGAGGCGGAACGGTTGCGCGCCGAGTAGGCCAGCATCACCGGGGCTTCGAAGCCTGGGACCAGACGCTTGTAGGAGTTGGTCGACGGGTTGGTGAAGCCGTTCAGGGCCTTACCGTGCTTGATGATACCGCCGATGAAGTACAGGGCGGTGTCGGACAGGCCGGCATAGCCTTCACCCGAGAAGGTGTTCTTGCCGTCTTTCCAGATCGACATGTGCACGTGCATGCCCGAGCCGTTGTCGCCGTACAGTGGCTTCGGCATGAAGGTGGCGGTACGGCCGTAGGCGTCGGCAACGTTGTGCACGACGTACTTCAGGGCCTGTACTTCGTCAGCTTTCTTCACCAGGGTGTTGAACTTGACGCCGATTTCGTTCTGGCCGGCAGTCGCCACTTCGTGGTGGTGAACTTCAACGGTCTGACCCATTTCTTCCAGTGCGTTGCACATGGCAGTACGGATTTCGTGGTCGTGGTCGAACGGCGGAACTGGGAAGTAGCCGCCTTTGACGCCAGGACGGTGGCCTTTGTTGCCGCCTTCCACGTCAGCGCCAGTCATCCACGAGCCTTGCTCGGAGAAGATCTTGAACATCGAGCCGGAGATGTCCGACTGGAACTTTACTTCGTCGAAGATGAAGAACTCAGGCTCTGGGCCGGCGAATACAGTGTCACCGATGCCGGTGCTCTTCAGGTACTCTTCGGCGCGCTTGGCGATGCCGCGTGGGTCGCGATCGTAGCCCTGCATGCTCGACGGGTCGACGATGTCGCAGGTGATGATCAGGGTCGGCTCTTCGGTGAACGGGTCCAGCACGGCGGTGTCATCGACCGGCATCAGGATCATGTCGGAGGCTTCGATGCCTTTCCAGCCAGCGATGGAGGAACCGTCGAACATCTTGCCGACTTCGAAGAAATCTTCGTCCAGGCCATCACGCGCCGGCATGGTCACGTGGTGCTGAATGCCTTTGGTGTCCGTGAAACGCAGATCAATCCACTTGACGTCATGATCTTTGATGAGTTGAACCGACTTCGACATGTTGTCCTCCGGATGGTCTAGAGCGCGGTGGGCCGCTGCCCTGGAAAAAGGGTGTTGCCGGGCGCGGATAGTCGGCCAAGCTTACCTGCCTCACAAGGGAGCAAATTGCATGCCAGTGCCCGAAAATGGCGAGGGCGGGATAAAAGAGGGCGTTTGCGGGCATCTGGCGCTGGGTTGGCAGGGAGGGTTGCACTGTTAAGATGCGATTTTTGCTGTGCTTGCACCAATAAGGTGCATTGAGTGTGTTGCGTGCCTGTTTCGAGGGCCTCTTCGCGGGCAAGCCCGCTCCCACAGGTAGGCTGTGATCTTTGAAGCTTGCGCGGTCACTGTGGGAGCGGGCTTGCCCGCGAAAGGGCCGGAACAGGCACCCCAAAACCCCGGCCTTGCATTTATCTCAAAGCTTCTGATCAAAAGTTGGTCAAATCCTGAGCAATTTCCGATATAATTCGCGCCCCTCATTTTCGGCAGGCCCTGCGCGCGCTGTTAACCAATGAAACTTATCGTCAAAGTCTTCCCAGAAATCACCATCAAGAGCCGGCCGGTGCGCAAGCGCTTCATCCGTCAGCTCGGCAAGAACATCCGCAACGTGCTCAAGGATCTGGATCCTGAGCTCGCGGTCGATGGTGTCTGGGACAATCTCGAAGTGGTCACCCGCGTCGAAGACGAGAAGGTCCAGCGCGAGATGATCGAGCGCCTCACCTGCACGCCGGGTATCACCCACTTCCTGCAGGTCGAGGAATACCCGCTCGGCGACTTCGACGACATCGTCGAGAAGTGCAAGCAGCACTTCGGTCACCTGCTGGCGGGCAAGCACTTCGCCGTGCGCTGCAAGCGCGGCGGCCACCACGACTTCACGTCGATGGACGTCGACCGCTACGTCGGCAGCCAACTGCGTCAGCAGTGCGGCGCCGCCGGCATCGAGCTGAAGAACCCGGAAGTGCTGGTGCGCATCGAAATTCGCAACCAGCGCCTGTACGTGATCCACAACCAGCACCAGGGCATCGGCGGCTATCCGCTGGGCGCCCTGGAGCAAACCCTGGTACTGATGTCCGGTGGCTTCGACTCCACCGTGGCGGCCTACCAGATGATGCGCCGTGGCCTGATGACCCACTTCTGCTTCTTCAACCTCGGCGGGCGTGCCCACGAACTGGGGGTGATGGAAGTTGCCCACTACCTGTGGAAAAAGTACGGCAGCAGCCAGCGCGTGCTGTTCATCAGCGTGCCGTTCGAAGAAGTGGTCGGCGAGATCCTCAACAAGGTCGACAACAGCTACATGGGCGTGACCCTCAAGCGCATGATGTTGCGCGGCGCCGCCCATATGGCCGACCGCCTGCAGATCGACGCGCTGGTCACCGGCGAGGCAATTTCCCAGGTCTCCAGCCAGACCCTGCCGAACCTGTCGATCATCGACTCGGCGACCGACAAGCTGGTGCTGCGCCCGCTGCTGGCCAGCCACAAGCAGGACATCATCGACCAGGCCACCGAAATCGGCACCGCCGACTTCGCCAAGCACATGCCTGAATACTGCGGCGTGATCTCGGTAAACCCGACCACCCACGCCAAGCGTCACCGCATGGAGCATGAAGAGAAGCAATTCGACATGGCCGTGCTGGAGCGCGCTCTCGAACGCGCCAAGTTCATCTCGATCGACCACGTGATCGACGAGTTGGGCAAGGACGTCGAGGTGGAAGAAGTGCGCGAAGCGCTGCCTGGCCAGATCGTCATCGACATCCGTCACCCCGATGCCCAGGAAGACGAACCCCTGGTGATCGAGGGCATCGAAGTCCAGGTGATGCCATTTTATGCAATTAATAGTCGCTTCAAGCAGCTGGATGAAACACGCCAGTACCTGCTGTATTGCGACAAGGGTGTGATGAGCCGACTGCACGCACACCACCTGCTCAGTGAGGGACATGCCAATGTGCGTGTTTATCGTCCGGCATAAGACGCCAGGGCTGTATGGCGGCAGCATCCGCCATCGCCCTCCCGACCACCGGGCCTGCTGAGCCTTATACCTTACATATTGGTCGCCTAGACTAGGCGGCAACCGAATCCTCTGATCGAGATACACTTGTGATCGAAAATCTGCGTAACATCGCCATCATCGCCCACGTTGACCATGGTAAAACCACGTTGGTCGACAAACTCCTGCGTCAGTCCGGCACTCTGGAGCGTAACGAGCTCAACGACGAGCGCGTCATGGACTCCAACGACCAGGAAAAAGAGCGCGGTATTACCATTCTGGCGAAAAACACCGCCATCAACTGGAACGGCTACCACATCAACATCGTCGACACCCCCGGCCACGCCGACTTCGGTGGCGAGGTTGAGCGTGTAATGTCGATGGTCGACTCCGTGCTGCTGCTGGTCGACGCTCAAGACGGCCCGATGCCGCAAACCCGCTTCGTGACCAAAAAGGCCTTCGAAGCTGGCCTGAAGCCAATCGTTGTCATCAACAAGGTTGACCGCCCGGGCGCGCGTCCTGACTGGGTTCTGGACCAGATCTTCGACCTGTTCGACAACCTCGGTGCCACCGACGAACAGCTGGACTTCAAAGTCGTCTACGCCTCGGCCCTGAACGGCATCGCCGGTCTGGACCACACCGAAATGGGCGAAGACATGACTGCCCTGTACCAGGCTGTCATCGACCACGTTCCAGCGCCAGCTGTTGACCGTGACGGCCCGTTCCAGATGCAGATCTCCGCTCTGGACTACAACAGCTTCCTGGGTGTTATCGGTGTTGGCCGTATTGCCCGTGGTCGCATCAAGCCGAACACCCCGGTTGTTGCCATCGACGCTGACGGCAAGAAGCGTAACGGCCGTATCCTCAAGCTGATGGGCCACCACGGCCTGCACCGCGTCGATGTCGAAGAAGCCCAAGCTGGCGACATCGTCTGCATCAGCGGTTTCGACGAGCTGTTCATCTCCGACACCCTGTGCGACCCGACTGCCGTTGAGGCGATGAAGCCGCTGACCGTTGACGAGCCTACCGTTTCGATGACCTTCCAGGTCAACGACTCGCCGTTCTGCGGCAAGGAAGGCAAGTTCGTCACCAGCCGTAACATCAAGGACCGTCTGGACAAAGAGCTGCTGTACAACGTTGCCCTGCGCGTTGAAGAAACCGACTCCCCAGACAAGTTCAAGGTCTCGGGCCGTGGTGAGCTGCACCTCTCGGTACTGATCGAAACCATGCGTCGCGAAGGCTTCGAGCTGGCCCTGGGCCGCCCAGAAGTAATCATCCGCGAAGTGGACGGCGTGAAGCAGGAACCGTTCGAAAACGTCACCATCGACATCCCTGAAGAAGCCCAGGGCAAGGTCATGGAAGAGATGGGTCTGCGTAAAGGCGACCTGACCAACATGGTCCCGGATGGCAAGGGCCGTGTACGCCTGGAATACAACATCCCGGCGCGTGGTCTGATCGGTTTCCGTAACCAGTTCCTGACCCTGACCAACGGTGCAGGCATCCTGACCTCGATCTTCGATCGCTACGACACCGTGAAGTCCGGCCACATGTCCGGCCGTCAGAACGGCGTACTGGTTTCGGTCGAAACCGGCAAGGCGCTGACCTACTCGCTGGAAACCCTCCAGGCGCGTGGCAAGCTGTTTGTCGAGCACGGTCAAGAGATCTACAACGGTCAGATCATCGGCCAGAACAGCCGCGACAACGACCTGGGCGTCAACCCTACCAAGGGCAAGAAGCTCGACAACATGCGTGCTTCGGGTAAAGACGAAGTCATCGCCCTGGTTCCGCCTGTTCGCTTCACCCTGGAACAGGCTCTGGAATACATCCAGGAAGACGAGCTGTGCGAAGTCACGCCGAAGTCCATCCGTCTTCGCAAGAAGATCCTGGACGAAAGCGAGCGTACCCGCGCTGCCAAGAAAGCCAAGAACAGCTGATTTAGCTGTGGCTAAACAAAAACGCCCCCGGTCGAAAGGCCGGGGGCGTTTTTGTTTGAGCGTTTATTGCCCCATGTTGCAACGGAAGTAATTGCTAACTAAGCAGTTTTTGGCAATGCACCACAGCCCCAGTACGCTGCCTGCTTGTAAAAATCAGGGAGCCGAAGATGAAGGGCAGGGGGTGGAAGGAGCATTTGGCGCGTGGCCATATTGATGTTGCGGGAGTGTCCAGGAGCTTGCTCCACTTGCGTCCCGGCTTGCATCAAGTAGTTATCCCAGCCCATTCCACTCAGGAACCGCAAGAAGTGGCGCTGGTAATAGAGTATTCAAGCCACTGTGTCAGTTACGGGCCGAAGCAAGGTGCTGAATTGAATTTCGAGGCTCTAGGCCTCGAGCATTTGCTGATAGATCACAGGGGGATATGCCGGGCGTTTTGCGCTGGGCGATACAGGCTGTCCGTCCAACTGCCGACCATCATGGCATCACTGGCGGATAGGCAGTGTCTGTTTACGGGGCATAGCAACTGGCTGACCATGGAAGGGCATCAATTTGGCTATCCAGAAGGAAGCCGCTATGAGGTCTATTTCAGTCTGCGTCGTGAATCAGCCCGGAGCCTGAAGGTATATGTTGAAAGTGCCTACGTGCGAGACGTTGATCATCCCTCTCATCGTCCGCTTCGCCTGAAACGGCATGAAAAGATAAAGGGCTGGCTGTTGATCATGAAGAAGCTGAGAAATGAGCCGATTCGACGGCCAGTGCAGCGTTAGCTGGCTGCAGAAATACGAAACCCCCAATTAAGGGGGTCGTATCGCGGATGCCCTTAGGGACTTATCCCATCAACCGGCACGGCCGGAACCAGGTGGCGGCGTCTAGACACTTCCCGAGGGAAGCTCCGTGTACATCAAGACGGTTGAAAGTCTATTGGGTCTCTGATGGATCGTCAACGCCCAACCACTTTAGGCTTATAGGCGCAGTACCCCGGCCGCGGCCCAACCTTGGGGTGGTTGCGGCAGGTGTCCGGGCGCTTGTCATAAATGGTGCACAGCCGGCTCTTACGATCCAGGTACATGCAGTCATCGTTGCTCATCCGGGTCAGGGTGAAAATGCCTGACTTCTGGTTGAAGCGTTCGATGATGCCTTCCTTCTGCAGGCGTTTGGCCACGTTTTTGGGCGGTTCGTCTTTTTCGAACTCGTCTACCACGCCAATGCGGATCAGATCCTTGATCTTCACCTCCACCGGCAGGGTGCAACAGGTCGAGTGGCAGCCACCGCACATGTGGCTGGCATAGCGCTGCCAAGTCTCCAGGCGGTCGACTTCGGCGGCGGCGATCAGGGTCGTTTTCATCGTTATGGGGGTGAATCACGGGCTTGGGGCGCGCGATGATACCGGAGTTGTTCAATTTGTGAACAACCTTTTGCCCGATTCACGGTGTTGATTCAGTGTTCAGGCATGAAAACTGCGAACAGGAACGGTAAGTCCCTGTCGAAGGGTCTAGTCTCTTCACTCTCCCTCCGTATTCGTCAACTTGCCCGAGGATGCCGCATGTCCCAGGAACCCAAAGCACGTGACGCCGAGGTGGCCGATTTTCGCGCCGCTGTACTGGATAAGCTGACCTACGCGGTCGGCAAGGACCCCGAGCATGCCTTCGACCATGACTGGTTCGAAGCCATTGCCCTGGCCGCGCGTGATCACATGGTCGATCACTGGATGGACCACACCCGTCAGGCCTACCGGCGCAGTCAAAAGCGGGTGTATTACCTTTCTCTGGAGTTTCTCATCGGGCGGCTGCTGTACGACAGCCTGAGCAACCTGGGCTTGCTGGACATCGCCCGTGAAGCCCTTGATGGCCTGAATGTCGACCTGGAGCGTATCCGCCTGCTCGAGCCGGATGCGGCGCTGGGCAACGGTGGCCTGGGGCGGCTCGCCGCTTGTTTCATGGAAAGCATGTCGACCCTGGGTATCGCCGCCCACGGCTACGGCATCCGCTACGAGCACGGCCTGTTTCGCCAGGCGGTGGTCGATGGCTGGCAGCAGGAGCAGACCGAAAACTGGCTGGACTTTGGCAACCCCTGGGAGTTCGAGCGCGCCGAGGTGATCTACCCGATCAGTTTCGGCGGCAGCGTCGAAACGGTGCAAGACACCCACGGCCAGCAACGGCAAGTCTGGTGGCCTGGCGAGACGGTGCGCGCGGTGGCCTATGACACGCCGGTGGTCGGCTGGCGTGGCGCCAGCGTCAACACCTTGCGCCTGTGGCGTGCCCGGGCGCTGGAAGAGCTGCACCTGGAGCGCTTCAACGCCGGTGACCATCTGGGCGCGGTCGCCGAAGTGGCCCGTGCCGAGAGCATCTCACGCGTTCTCTACCCGGCCGACAGCACCGAGGCTGGGCAGGAACTGCGCCTGCGCCAAGAATACTTCTTCGTTTCGGCCTCGCTGCAGGACCTGCTGCGACGCCACCTGAACATGCACAAGGACTTGCTCAACCTGCCCGATGCGGCGGCCATCCAGCTCAACGACACGCACCCGTCGATTGCCGTGGCCGAGTTGATGCGCCTGCTGGTCGACCAGCATGAAATCCCGTGGGAAAAGGCCTGGGAGCTGACCGTCGGCACCCTGGCCTACACCAACCACACCCTGCTGCCCGAGGCGCTGGAAACCTGGCCGGTGGCGCTGATGGAGCGCATGCTGCCGCGGCACATGCAGATCATCTACCTGATCAACGCCTACCATATCGACGCCCTGCGCGCGAAAGGTCTGCATGACTTCGACGTGCTGCGGGCGGTGTCGTTGATCGAGGAAGAAAACGGCCGCCGGGTCCGCATGGGCAACCTGGCGTTTCTGGGGTCGCACAGCGTCAACGGCGTGTCGGCACTGCACAGTAAGTTGATGAAGAGCACGGTGTTCGCCGAGCTGCACAAGCTCTACCCGCAGCGGATCAACAACAAGACCAACGGCATCACGTTCCGGCGCTGGCTGTACCAGTCCAACCCGCAGTTGACCGAAATGCTGGTTGAGGCGCTGGGCCCGGAGCTCAAGGATGACCCGGAAGGGTTGCTCGCCAACCTGGTGCCGTTTGCCGACAAGAGCAGCTTCCGCAAGCAATTCGCCGCCCAGCGCCTGCACAGCAAGCGCGCCCTGGCCAGCATCATCCAGGACCGTATCGGCGTGACGGTCAACCCGGAGGCGTTGTTCGATGTGCAGGTCAAGCGCATCCACGAATACAAGCGCCAACTGCTCAACCTGTTGCACACCGTGGCCTTGTACCAGGCCATACGCAACGACCCGGGCACCAACTGGGTGCCGAGGGTGAAGATTTTCGCCGGCAAGGCTGCGGCCAGCTATCACCAGGCCAAGCTGATCATCAAATTGGCCAACGACATCGCTCGGGTGGTGAACAACGACCCGACCGTGCGCGGCCTGCTCAAGGTGGTGTTCCTGCCCAACTACAACGTCAGCCTGGCCGAAAGCATCATCCCGGCGGCGGACCTTTCCGAGCAGATCTCCACGGCCGGCTATGAAGCATCGGGTACCAGCAATATGAAGTTCGGCCTCAATGGCGCGCTGACCATTGGCACACTGGACGGCGCCAACGTCGAGATGTGCGAGCACGTGGGGGCCGACAACATGTTCATCTTTGGCCTGACGGCGCAGCAGGTCGAGGCGCGGCGGCGAGCGGGGGATTTTGGCGCCAGTGTGGCGATTGCCGAGTCGAGCCGCTTGAACGACGTGCTTCAGTCGATTCGCAGCGGGGTGTTCTCGTCGGATGATCCCTCGCGCTATACCGGGTTGATCGATGGGCTGGTGGCGTATGACCGCTTCCTGGTGTGCGCCGATTTCGATGCCTACTGGGATGCTCAGCGGCGGGTCGAGGAGCTGTGGCATACGCCGCAGGAATGGTGGCGGATGGCGGTGCTGAACACGGCAAAGATGGGCTGGTTCTCGTCGGACCGGACCATTCGGGAGTATGCGGGGGAGATCTGGAAGGCACTGGATTGAGCAGGGGGCCGCGGTGCGGCCCATTCGCGGGGCAAGCCCGCTCCCACAGGATCTGCGTTGCCTTGAAGGCTGCGCAAAACCTGTAGGGGCGGGCTTGCCCGCGAATGGGGCGCACCGCGGCCCCAGTCGACAGCCGGCCTGGCAAAGGCTGAACTACCGACCTATTGTGCCGTCAGACAGCCCAGGCGAGTCTCATCACTCGCTAGCATCGCACTCTCCCTGTAAACTGCGGGGGTTTTTCTCCCCCTTTCCATTTCGGAGCCATACATGTCCCGCGTTACCCTGAGTCGCTATCTGATTGAGCAGACCCGCAGCAACAATACCCCTGCCGATCTGCGCTTCCTGATCGAAGTGGTGGCGCGCGCGTGCAAAGAGATCAGCCACCACGTGTCCAAAGGCGCCCTGGGCGGCGTACTGGGCAGCATGGGCACCGAAAACGTGCAAGGCGAAGTACAGAAGAAGCTGGACGTTATCTCCAACGACATCCTGCTGGAGGCCAACGAGTGGGGCGGCCACCTGGCCGGCATGGCGTCCGAAGAAATGGACAACGCCTACCAGATCCCGGGCAAATACCCCAAAGGCGCCTACCTGCTGGTCTTCGACCCGCTGGACGGCTCGTCGAACATCGACGTCAACGTTTCGGTCGGCACCATCTTCTCGGTACTGCGTTGCCCTAATCAGTACCTGAGCCAGAACGAAAGCCTCAACGAAGAAGCGTTCCTGCAGCCAGGCACCGAGCAGGTTGCTGCCGGTTATGCCATCTACGGCCCGCAGACCATGCTGATCCTGACCCTGGGCAATGGCGTCAAAGGCTTCACCCTGGACCGCGAACTGGGCAGCTTCGTCCTGACCCACGAAAACATCCAGGTACCGGCCACCACCGCCGAATTCGCCATCAACATGTCCAACCAGCGCCACTGGGAAGCCCCGGTACAGCGTTACGTGGACGAACTGCTGGCCGGTGAAACCGGTCCGCTGAAAAAGAACTACAACATGCGTTGGATCGCCTCGATGGTCGCCGACGTGCACCGCATCCTGACCCGTGGCGGTCTGTTCATGTACCCGCGTGACGCTCGCGACCCGAGCAAGCCGGGCAAGCTGCGCCTGATGTACGAAGCCAACCCGATGTCGTTCATCATCGAGCAGGCGGGCGGCGCATCCACCAATGGTTACGATCGTATCCTCGACATCAAGCCAGAGAGCCTGCACCAGCGCGTGTCGGTCATCCTCGGCTCGAAGGAAGAGGTCGAGCGCGTCACCGCGTATCACAAGGAGTAAGTCATGCTCGCACCTTGGCAGCCGTTGCTGGAGTGGTGGTTCGGTTGGGGTACCAGTCCCCAGGCCGTGGCTGACGAGAAGAGCACGCTGTGGTTCGGCAAGCATCACGATGCCGAGGCCCAGGCGCTGTTTGGCGACTTGGTCGAGCACGCCCTGGCGGGCGGGCTCGATGAGTGGCAGCAGAGCCCGCAAGGCTGGCTCGGCCTGCTGATCCTGCTGGACCAGCTGCCACGCATGATCTACCGCGACACGCCGCGCGCCTTCGAAGGCGACCGGCGTGCCCAGGTGGTGGCCATGCAGGGCCTGCAAAAAGCCTGGGATTACCAGCTGCTGCCGATCCAGCGGGTGTTCGTGCTGTTGGTGCTGGAGCATGCCGAGGTGCTGGACTGGCAAAACCTGTGCGTCGAGCGTTACCAGGTGCTGCTGGACGAGCAACCGGAGGCCAATCGCCGGTTGTTCGAGGGGTTCCTCGACTACGCCGAGCAGCACCAGCGGGTGATTGCCCGGTTCGGGCGTTTCCCGCACCGCAACCTGATGCTGGAGCGGCCGAGCACCAGTGAAGAGATGGACTTTTTGCTGGAGCCTGGCTCCAGGTTCTGATTGCCACTGGGCCTGTCGCGACACAAAAACCGCGCCTGCATCTGCAGGCGCGGTTTTTTTGTGCCTGCCGTTGGCCAGCCGACCAATGGTGTAGGTGAAAAGGGGGGAGGGCAGGGAACCAGGGAGGGATTTTCCCGTCGAAGGTCACTGCAGGCCACTCGCCTGTATCCCCTGTTCAGGAGTGTCCTTCATGTCGTTGCGTTCCCTCGCCCTGTTGTCCCTGTGCGTCGTTCTGACCGCGTGCAGCAAGATCAACCAGGAAAACTATTCCAAGCTCAAGGCCGGTATGAACAAGGCCGAGGTCGAGCAACTGCTCGGCACGCCCACCGAGTGCTCTGGCGCACTGGGCATGAGCAGCTGTACCTGGGGGGACGAGAAGAGCTTTATCAGCGTGCAATACGCGGCCGACAAGGTACTGATGTATTCAGGGCAGGGCCTCAAATGAGGCGTGTCCACCTGCTGCTGGGGTTATGCCTGGTGATGCTGCTGGGCGGCTGCGCCACATCTGCACATGACCCGCTGGCGCCGAAAACCGCCGGCAATGTCGACCTCAAGCGCTACCAGGGCAAATGGTACGAGCTGGCGCGCCTGCCGATGCGTTACCAGGAGGGCTGCGAGCAGTCCGAGGCGCATTACAACCTGAAGCAGGACGGCACGTTTGGCGTGCTCAATCGTTGCCGCACGATCGGTGACGAATGGCTGCGCGCCGAGGGGCATGCCAACATCCAGGAGCCGGGGCATACCGACAAGCTGTGGGTCGAGTTCGATAACTGGTTCACGCGCCTGGTGCCGGGTGTGGCGAGAGGCGAGTACTGGATTCTGTACGTGGACGACCGCTACCACACGGCGATCGTCGGCAGCCCGGACCGCAAATACCTGTGGATCCTGTCCCGTACACCGAGCCTGCCAGCCTGGCAGCGCGAAAGCTTGCTGGCCAAGGCACGGCAGCAGGGGTATGACACCAGCCGGCTGATCTGGCGCACGGCTGACCAGCAGATCGTCAAGTCTCATTGATGCCATTCACGCTGTGTGGGTAGGCGCAGCACAAGGCTGCGCCTACCCTCAATTGAGCAGTTGACGCAAAACCTCGACGAACGCTCGCGCGCTTTCCTCTTCCTGCGCATGGCGCCCCTGGCGCACTACCCATTGCCCGTTGACCATCACATCGCGCACCTGGCGATCGCCGCCCGCGAACAGCCAGCGGTTGAGAATCGCATCGTCCTTTGCCGTAGCGATGTACGGGTCCTGCCCGTCGAGCACCAGCCAATCGGCTCGCTTGCCCACTGCCAACTGGCCGACCGCTTGCCCAAGTGCCTGGGCACCGCCGCTCAAGGCCGCGTCATACAGCGTGCGGCCGACCATCGGTTGGTCGCTGCGGTACAACCGGTTGCGCCGTTGATCGCGTAGCCGCTGGCCATACTCCAGCCACCGCAGCTCCTCCACCACGCTGAGCGACACATGGCTGTCCGAGCCAATGCCCATGCGCCCACCTTGTGCCAGGTACTCCACCGCCGGGAAGATACCGTCGCCCAGGTTGGCCTCGGTGGTCAGGCACAGGCCTGCCACGGCGCCACTGCGGGCCATGGCGGTAACTTCATCGGCTTCGGCATGGGTGGCATGCACCAGGCACCAGCGCGCGTTCACGTCGACATGTTCGTACAGCCACTGCAGCGGGCGGCGGCCGCTCCAGGCCAGGCAGTCGTCGACTTCCTTCTGTTGTTCGGCAATGTGGATATGCACCGGGCTGTGCGGGCTGCCAGCCTCCAGCACATGGGCGATCTGCCCTGGCGTGACCGCCCGTAGCGAGTGGAAGCACAGGCCCAGTTGCTGTGCGGGCTGCGCGGCCAGCAGGGGGGCGAGTAGTGCCTGCAGGCGCAGGTACTGCTCGGTGGAGTTGATGAACCGCCGTTGCCCTTCGTTCGGAGCCTGGCCGCCGAAACCGGCGTGGCTGTAGAGCACCGGCAGCAGGGTCAGGCCAATGCCGCTGCTGGCTGCCGCCGCGCTGATGCGCCGGGACAGTTCGGCAGGGTCAGCGTAGGCCTTGCCAGCCTGGTCGTGGTGCACGTAATGGAATTCGGCCACCGAGGTGTAGCCGGCCTTGAGCATCTCGATATACAGCTGGCGGGCGATGACCTGCAGTTGCTCCGGGGTGATCTGGCCCACCAGGCGGTACATCAGGTCACGCCAGGTCCAGAAGCTGTCGTTGGGGTTGCCCGCCACTTCCGCCAGCCCTGCCATGGCACGTTGAAACGCATGGGAATGCAGGTTGGGCATGCCCGGCAGCAGCGGGCCGGCCAGCCGTTCGGCGCCTTCGGCCGAAGCATCGGGCTCGATACGGGCCACGTTGCCATCGCTGGCGACCTCGATTCGGACATTGCTGGCCCACCCATTGGGCAGCAGGGCACGTTCGGCGAAGTAGGCGGACATCGGTGAAATCCTGTTATTGTTAACTTGTATATACATATACAGGCGTTTGCCTGCCGGGTAAACTGCGGCAAGCTACCGCTCATTCAATCGCACAAGGATCCAACGCCGTGCCGACACCTCCTGTCTCCGCGCTGGTTGCCCAGATGGGCGAGGGCCCGGCGCCGCTGTACGCGCGGGTCAAACAGATGATCATCCAGCACATCGACAACGGCAGCTGGCCGCCTCATCACCGGGTCCCTTCGGAAAGCGAACTGGTCAGCCAATTGGGCTTCAGCCGCATGACCATCAACCGCGCCCTGCGTGAGCTCACGGCCGAAGGTTTGCTGGTGCGCATGCAAGGGGTCGGCACGTTCGTCGCCGAGCCCAAGAGCCGCTCGGCGCTGTTCGAGGTCAACAACATCGCCGACGAAATTGCCGGGCGTGGCCACCAGCATAGCTGCCAGGTGATCACCCTTACCGAAGAAGCGGCCGGCTCCGAGCGCGCACTGGCGCTGGACATGCGCGAAGGCCAGCGGGTGTTCCATTCGCTGATCGTGCACTACGAAAATGGCATCCCGGTGCAAATCGAGGACCGCTACGTCAACGCAGCGATCGCCCCTGATTACCTCAAGCAGGATTTCACCCGGCAGACGCCTTACGCCTACTTGTCCCAAGTCGCCCCGTTGACCGAGGGTGAGCACGTGGTCGAGGCGATCCTAGCCGAGCCGCACGAGTGCCAGTTGCTGCAGATCGAGCGGGGCGAGCCATGCCTGCTGATTCGCCGCCGCACCTGGTCCGGTCGCCAGCCGGTCACCGCTGCGCGGTTGATCCACCCCGGTTCCCGTCATCGCCTTGAAGGACGTTTCAGCAAATGAGCCAGATGCAGGTGTTGCGTGCGCAGGGGTACCCGCGCATGCCGTGGAAGAACGGCGGTGGCTTTACCGAGGAAATCACCCGCGACAGTGGCGAGGGCCTCGACGGGTTCGGCTGGCGTCTGTCGATTGCCGATATCGAAGAGTCAGGCGGGTTCTCGTCGTTCACCGGTTACCAGCGGATCATCACCGTGCTGCAGGGCGATGGCATGCGCCTGTTGGTCGATGGCCAGGCCAGTCGGCCGCTGTTGCCGTTCGATGCCTTTGCGTTTGCTGGCGAGAGCCAGGTCAGTTGCAAGCTGCTAGGTGGGGCGATTCGGGATTTCAACCTGATCTATTCGCCACAGCGGTATCGGGCGCGGTTGCAGTGGCTCGATGGTACCCACCGGCTGTTCAGCTCGGCGTCGACGCTGTTGTTGTTTGCGGCCAGTAGCCAGGTCGAGGTGGCCATGGCGGGGCGTGAGATGCAGCGGCTGGCCTTGTATGACTGCTTGCGGCTTGAGGGGAACGATGAATTGCTGGGGCTGGAGGTTCAGGGGCGTTTTTGCCTGATCGAGCTGACAGCGCGCTGAGGGCTCGCCAGTAGATTTTTGGCGCCTGTGAGATCGAGCGCCGCCCGCGCGGCGCATCGCGAGCAACGCTCGCTCCTACGTTTGTTTTTGGCCAGTAACACCTGTAACAGACGCACGCGATCGCCTTTGCGCATGGCGCGATATCGCGTCGAACAAACAAGGCGGTCGCGCGCGTTTGCCCCAGGAATAATTGGCCCGAAACAAACGTAGGAGCGAGCGTTGCTCGCGATGCGCCGCGCGGGCGGCGCTCGGTCTATGCACCACCGCACAACTCAAGCCAGGAGCGAACAGGTCCAAATATTTTGGTTGTCCATGCTTGTACATACAAGTAAAGGTGTGTTTGTATATTGACCACGACACACCTGCCCGCGGACGACCGCAGAGGACCCTTCCCGTGACCGACAACAACAAATACCGTGACGTTGAAATCCGTGCCCCACGTGGCAACAAGCTGACCGCCAAAAGCTGGCTGACCGAAGCGCCACTGCGCATGCTGATGAACAACCTCGATCCGCAGGTCGCCGAAAACCCGAAAGAACTGGTGGTCTACGGTGGTATTGGTCGCGCTGCCCGCAACTGGGCCTGCTACGACAAGATCGTCGAGACCCTGACCCGCCTGGAAGACGACGAAACCCTGCTGGTGCAGTCGGGCAAGCCGGTCGGCGTGTTCAAGACCCACAGCAACGCCCCCCGCGTACTGATCGCCAACTCCAACCTGGTGCCGCACTGGGCTAACTGGGAACACTTCAACGAACTGGATGCCAAGGGCCTGGCCATGTACGGCCAGATGACCGCCGGCAGCTGGATCTACATCGGCAGCCAGGGCATCGTCCAGGGCACCTACGAAACCTTCGTCGAGGCCGGCCGCCAGCACTACGGTGGCAGCCTGAAAGGCAAGTGGGTACTGACCGCAGGCCTCGGCGGCATGGGCGGCGCCCAGCCACTGGCCGCGACCCTGGCCGGCGCGTGCTCGTTGAACATCGAATGCCAGCAGAGCCGTATCGATTTCCGTCTGGAAACCCGCTACGTCGACGAGCAGGCCACCGACCTCGACGACGCCCTGGCACGCATCGCCAAGTACACCGCCGAAGGCAAGGCCATCTCTATCGCCTTGCACGGTAACGCCGCTGAAATCCTGCCTGAGCTGGTCAAGCGTGGCGTGCGCCCGGACATGGTCACCGACCAGACCAGCGCCCACGACCCGCTCAACGGCTACCTGCCGGCCGGCTGGACCTGGGAGCAGTACCGCGACCGCGCGCAGACCGAACCGGCTGCGGTGGTCAAGGCTGCCAAGCAGTCCATGGCTGTGCACGTACAGGCCATGCTCGATTTCCAGAAGCAGGGCATCCCGACCTTCGACTACGGCAACAACATTCGCCAGATGGCCAAGGAAGAGGGCGTGGCCAACGCCTTTGATTTCCCAGGCTTCGTACCGGCCTACATTCGCCCGCTGTTCTGCCGCGGCGTAGGCCCGTTCCGCTGGGCCGCGCTGTCTGGCGAAGCCGATGACATCTACAAGACCGACGCCAAGGTCAAAGAACTGATCCCCGACGACGCCCACCTGCACCGCTGGCTGGACATGGCCCGCGAGCGCATCAGCTTCCAAGGCCTGCCAGCGCGTATCTGCTGGGTCGGCCTGGGCCTGCGCGCCAAGCTGGGCCTGGCGTTCAACGAAATGGTGCGCAGCGGCGAGCTGTCGGCGCCGATCGTGATTGGCCGCGACCACCTGGACTCCGGTTCGGTATCGAGCCCCAACCGCGAAACCGAAGCCATGCGTGACGGCTCCGACGCCGTCTCCGACTGGCCGTTGCTCAATGCCCTGCTCAACACCGCCAGCGGCGCCACCTGGGTGTCGCTGCACCACGGCGGCGGCGTAGGCATGGGCTTCTCGCAGCACTCGGGCATGGTCATCGTCTGCGACGGTACCGATGAAGCCGCCGAGCGCATCGCCCGCGTGCTGACCAACGACCCAGGCACCGGCGTTATGCGCCATGCCGATGCCGGCTACGACATCGCCGTCGATTGCGCCAAAGAGCAAGGCCTCGACCTGCCAATGATCACGGGCTGATCGCTGCACTTTGAGAGATACTGAACAACAAGAAGGGGCCTGCGGGCCCCGACAGAATGGAGTAGCGAAGTGACCGAACTGACCCTCAAGCCTGGCACCCTGACCCTGGCCCAGCTGCGCGCGATCCACGCCGCACCCGTGCGCCTGCGCCTGGATGCCAGCGCCGACCAGCCGATCAACGACAGCGTTGCCTGCGTCGAACAGATTCTTGCCGAAGACCGCACCGCCTACGGCATCAACACCGGTTTCGGCCTGCTGGCCTCGACCCGCATTGCCAGCCATGACCTGGAAAACCTGCAGCGCTCGCTGGTGCTGTCCCACGCCGCCGGCATCGGCGCGCCGCTGGATGACGACCTGGTGCGCTTGATCATGGTGCTCAAGATCAACAGCCTCAGCCGTGGTTTCTCCGGCATCCGCCGCAAGGTGATCGATGCCCTGATCGCCTTGGTCAACGCCGAAGTCTACCCACACATCCCGCTCAAAGGCTCGGTCGGTGCTTCCGGCGACTTGGCACCGCTGGCGCACATGTCGCTGGTGCTGCTCGGCGAAGGCAAGGCGCGCTACAAGGGCCAGTGGCTGTCGGCCACCGAAGCCCTGGCCGTTGCTGGCCTGGAACCTCTGACCCTGGCCGCCAAAGAGGGCTTGGCCCTGCTCAACGGCACCCAGGCGTCCTCGGCCTACGCCTTGCGCGGGCTGTTCTACGCCGAAGACCTGTATGCCGCCGCCATTGCCTGCGGTGGCCTCACCGTGGAAGCGGCGCTGGGCTCGCGTTCGCCGTTCGATGCACGGGTGCATGCCGTGCGTGGCCAGCGTGGCCAGATCGACACCGCCGCGTGCTTCCGCGACCTGCTGGGTGAAACCAGCGAAGTCTCGCAATCGCACAAGAACTGCGACAAGGTCCAAGACCCGTACTCGCTGCGCTGCCAGCCACAGGTCATGGGCGCTTGCCTGACGCAGCTGCGCCAGGCTGCCGAAGTGCTGGGCATCGAAGCCAACGCCGTGTCCGACAACCCGCTGGTGTTCGCCGCCGAAGGTGACGTGATCTCGGGCGGTAACTTCCACGCAGAGCCGGTGGCCATGGCTGCTGACAACCTGGCCCTGGCCATCGCCGAAATCGGCTCGCTGAGCGAGCGCCGCATTTCGCTGATGATGGACAAACACATGTCCCAACTGCCGCCGTTCCTGGTGGAAAACGGTGGGGTCAACTCCGGCTTCATGATCGCCCAGGTCACCGCTGCTGCGCTGGCCAGCGAGAACAAGGCGCTGTCGCACCCGCACAGCGTCGACAGCCTGCCCACCTCGGCCAACCAGGAAGACCACGTGTCGATGGCCCCGGCGGCGGGCAAGCGCCTGTGGGAAATGGCCGAGAACACCCGTGGCGTGCTGGCCATCGAATGGCTGGGCGCTTGCCAGGGCCTGGACCTGCGCAAAGGGCTGAAGACCTCCGCCAAGCTGGAGCAGGCGCGTCAGGCGCTGCGCAGCGAAGTGCCGCACTACGACCGCGACCGGTTCTTTGCGCCGGATATCGAGAAGGCTGTCGAACTGCTGGCCAAGGGCAGCCTGACCGGGCTGTTGCCGGCTGGGGTTCTGCCTAGCCTGTAATGCCTTTGGGGCCGCGTTGCGGCCCATTCGCAGCACAAGGCTGCTCCTACAACGGCAACGCTTTCCCTGTAGGAGCAGCCTTGCGCTGCGAAAGGGCTGCAACGCAGCCCCCTCGATCTCACGACCACAAAAACAAAATTAGGACGTGACATGCAACAAGCTCAAGGTCTCAAGCGCGGGCTATCGGCCCGGCACATCCGTTTCATGGCGCTCGGCTCCGCTATCGGTACCGGGCTTTTCTACGGTTCCGCCTCTGCCATCCAGATGGCCGGCCCCGCCGTGCTGCTGGCCTACCTGATCGGCGGCGCCGCCGTGTTCATGGTCATGCGCGCCCTCGGCGAGATGGCCGTGCACAACCCGGTCGCCGGCTCCTTCGGCCACTACGCCACGACCTACCTCGGCCCTATGGCCGGCTTCATCCTCGGCTGGACCTACGCCTTCGAAATGGTCATTGTCGCCATCGCCGACGTGACCGCCTTCGGTATCTACATGGGCTTCTGGTTCCCTGAAGTGGCCCGCTGGATCTGGGTACTGGGCATCGTCTTCCTGATTGGCGGCCTGAACCTGTGCAACGTCAAAGTGTTCGGCGAAATGGAATTCTGGCTGTCGCTGCTCAAGGTCGGCGCCATCGTCGCGATGATCCTCGCCGGCCTCGGCATCATGGCCTTCGGCTTCAGCCAGGTGGGCACCGGGCATGCCGTCGGCTTGAGCAACCTGGTCGAGCATGGCGGCTTCATGCCTAACGGTGTCGGCGGCCTGATCGCCTCCTTCGCGGTGGTCATGTTTGCCTTTGGCGGTATCGAAATCATCGGCGTGACCGCCGGTGAGGCCAAGGACCCACAACGGGTCATCCCCAAGGCCATCAATGCCGTGCCACTGCGCATCCTGCTGTTCTACGTGCTGACCCTGTTCGTGCTGATGTGCCTGTACCCGTGGCCGCAGATCGGCAGCGAAGGCAGCCCGTTCGTGCAGATCTTCAGCAACCTGGGGATCGGTTCGGCAGCGGCAGTGCTGAACGTGGTGGTGATTTCCGCTGCGATTTCGGCCATCAACAGCGACATCTTCGGCGCCGGCCGCATGATGTATGGCCTGGCCCAGCAAGGCCACGCCCCGCGTGGTTTCAGCAAGCTGTCCAAGCACGGCGTGCCGTGGATGACCGTGGTGGTCATGGGCGCGGCGCTGCTGGTTGGGGTGTTGCTCAACTACCTGATCCCCGAGAACGTGTTCCTGCTGATCGCTTCGATCGCCACCTTCGCCACTGTGTGGGTGTGGCTGATGATCCTGGTCACTCAGGTCGCCATGCGCCGCAGCATGAGCCGCGAAGAAGCCGCGCAGCTCGCGTTCCCGGTACCGTTCTGGCCCTATGGCCCCGCCATGGCCATCGCGTTCATGGTGTTCATCTTTGGCGTGCTCGGTTACTTCCCGGATACCCAGGCCGCGTTGTTGGTCGGTGTCGTCTGGGTGGTGTTCCTGGTCGCGTCCTACCTGCTGTGGTGCAAGCCGCGGGCAGGGCAGGGCAAGGCGGCCCAGGCACCGGCCGAGCTGCACCGCTAGTACAGGAGATTTGCAAATGAGAACCCTCTGGCAGCACTGCCATGCGGCAACCATGGTGGACGGGCGTTACGCGATCATCGAGGACGCGGCGATCGTCACCTGCGCCGGGCTGATCGAATGGATCGGCCCCCGCAGCGAGCTGCGGCCGGTCGAGGCTGAGCGTACGGTGGACCTGGGCTACGCCTGGGTCACCCCTGGCCTGATCGACTGCCACACCCACGTCGTGTTCGGTGGCAACCGCAGCGGCGAGTTCGAGCAGCGCCTGCAAGGCGTGAGCTATGCCGAAATCGCGGCGCAAGGCGGCGGCATCGCCAGCACCGTGCGGGCCACCCGCGCGGCCAGCGAGGATGAGCTGTTCGCCAGTGCTCGCCAGCGGGTTCAGGCGTTGATGCGCGATGGCGTGACCACGCTTGAGGTCAAGTCCGGCTACGGCCTGGACCTGGCCAACGAGCGCAAGATGCTGCGCGTGGCCCGGCGCCTGGCCGACGAATTGCCGCTGGCGGTGCGCGCCACCTGCCTGGCGGCCCACGCCCTGCCGCCGGAGTACGCTGGCCGGGCCGACGACTACATCACCCACATCTGCGACGAGATGCTGCCGGCCTTGGCCGCAGAGGGCCTGGTGGATGCCGTGGATGCCTTCTGCGAACACCTGGCGTTCTCCCCGGCCCAGGTCGAGCGGGTATTCATCAAGGCGCATGAGTTGGGCCTGCCGGTCAAACTGCATGCCGAACAGTTGTCGTCGCTGCACGGCTCCAGTTTGGCTGCGCGCTACCAGGCGCTGTCGGCCGACCACCTGGAATTCATGACCGAGGAAGACGCCATTGCCATGGCCGCGGCCGGCACTGTCGCCGTGCTGCTGCCGGGCGCCTTCTACTTCCTGCGCGAGACCCAACTGCCCCCGATGGAGGCCTTGCGCCGCCACGGGGTGAAAATTGCCCTGGCCAGTGACCTCAACCCCGGCACTTCGCCAGGGCTGTCGCTGCGCCTGATGTTGAACATGGGCTGCACGCTGTTCCGCATGACCCCCGAAGAAGCCCTGGCCGGCGTGACCACCCATGCCGCTACGGCCCTCGGCCTGGGCGACAGCCACGGCTCGCTTGAAGCCGGCAAGGTGGCCGACTTCGTCGCCTGGCACATCGAACGCCCTGCCGACCTGGCCTATTGGCTCGGCGGCGACCTGCCCAAGCGCGTGGTGCGCCGGGGCCATGAACTTTCCAACTGAGCGAGGCGCAATGGACAAGGTACTGAGTTTTCACCAGGGCCGCCTGCCCCTGCTGATCAGCATGCCCCACGCCGGGCTCGGCCTGACTCAAGCCGTGCGTGAGGGCTTGGTCGACCAGGCGCAGAGCCTGCCCGACACCGACTGGCATATCCCGCGCTTGTACGATTTCGCCCGTGAGTTGGGTGCCAGCGTGGTGGCGGCGGAGTATTCACGCTTCGTCATTGACCTGAACCGCCCGGACGACGACAAGCCGCTGTACGCCGGGGCCACCACGGGGCTGTACCCGGCCACGCTGTTCGAGGGTGAGCCACTGTTCAAGCACGGCAAGGAACCCTCCGCGGACGAGCGCAAGGCCTACCTGGAACAGATCTGGCGGCCTTATCACGAGACGATCCAGCGCGAGCTGGCGCGCCTGCGCGAGGCGTTCGGCTACGCCTTGCTGTGGGATGCCCACTCGATCCGCTCGCTGATCCCGCACCTGTTCGACGGCAAGCTGCCGGACTTCAACCTGGGCACCTTCAACGGCGCCAGTTGCGATGCCGAGCTGGCCGAGCGGCTGCAGGGGGCGTGCGCTGAGGCACAGGGTTACAGCCATGTGCTGAATGGGCGCTTCAAAGGCGGGCATATCACCCGGCATTACGGTAACCCGGCCGAGCACATTCATGCTGTGCAGCTGGAGCTGGCGCAGAGTACCTACATGGAAGAGGTGGAACCCTTCGCGTACCGCGAAGACCTGGCGCAGCCGACCCAAGCGGTGCTGCGCGCGCTGCTTGAGACACTGCTGGCCTGGGGCCGGGAGCGCTACGGAAAGTAAGCGGATGTCGAGCGGCGCAGCGCGCCGCTCAACGGGGCGTCAAGCGTACCTGTAGCTTTCGGCAATGGTCAGTTCGCGTATCAGGTGGGCGACCTTTTGTTCGTATTCGAGCTTCAGGCGTTCGAACAGCGGCGCCAGTGCTTCCAGGGTCGGGCTGGCACCGCCGGGCTCCCGTGTTTCATCTGGCGCATCCAGCACGCGCTGTTGGTAGTCTTGCTCAAGTAAGGCGAACCGTTCTGCATAGGTTTCCCGCAGGTAGTCGACCCAGGCATCCTGCCGGGCGGCGAATAGCAGGAACGGGTCGCCATTTTCATCGGCAAGTACCTGCGCCCGAGCAGCATCCAGCTCTGCGGGGCTGACGTTGGCGCAGGCCTGGTAGAGCATCTTTTTGGGTGCCAGCGGCAGTTCCAAAGCCTCCGCCAGGTTCAGCTTGTAGGCCATGCGCACTTCGGCTTCGTCGCGGGTACCGGCCCGTTCGCGGGCGATGGTTTCGACGGCCTCCAGCCGATAGAGGCGCAGTACCAGCCGATACAGCGCCTGGCCGCGGGACTGCTCGGGCAGCGCCTTGAGTGCCTGCTCGGTGAACACTTTGATTTCCATCTGGTTGAACACCAGCCAGGCGCCGTCGTGGCAGGTCTGGTATAGCCCTTGACCATTGCGCTCGACGCCCGCGTGGGCCATGCCGTTGAACAGTGCACGTTCCTCGGCGCTGTTGCCGGCGACCTCCAGAATGCGCCAGACGCGCGCGACGAAATCGGCGCGGGTGCCCAGCGTTCGGTATGAGGCCGTGTGCGCCAGGCGGCCTACCAGTTCGAGCAATGCCGGCGCTTCGCCGCCCTGCTGCAGCGTCTCCCACACCGTGCGGTGCGCTTCGTTTTCCTCCACGCTTGCCAGGAGCCAGTCGTCGACGTCGGGGGCATCCATTTCAGGTTCCAGGGCGGGGCTGTGGGCATGGCCATGGTCGCCGGAACCGACGCTGTCATCATCGTCGCTGTCATCGGACTCGCTGTCCGAGTCGTGACGCTCGCGCCAATGCTCCTGAAGAATTTCGTCGGGCAGGTCCATCAGAAAACTGTACGACCTATTACGCGCTTCAGAGCCATGGGCGCGGGACATCGTGAAATCGCTCAGCGGGTTGCCACGCAGGGATATTTCCGTGTGCGCATGGTCATTGCGCGGGTTGTACAGGATGTTGTCCGGCAGGTTGACGATCTGGTTATCGTCGAGGTCCAGAATGTCCAGGGGCAGAAGGGTCTCTACCCACGCTGGCCACGCGTGCAGGCCGGTGTTGGACAAGGTGAGCCGGGTCAGGTGATCGCTCAGGGTTTGCAGGTTCTCATTATCGAAAGAGGCGGCCAGGCGGTTGCCTTCCAGATTGAGCGATTCTAACTGGGGCATGCGCGCGAACATTGCCATGGCCTGATCATCGATCTGACCGCCCTCTATACGTATTGTCAGGTGCTGTAGGTCCGGTAAGGACGCTAGCAAGTTAGGAAGCGCGCCAGTCGGTGCAACGTGGCCGTCGAGGGTGAGTGCCTCCAGTTGTGTGAAGTGCCCCAGGAGCCTATTGAGCTGCTCACGGGTGGCGGTCATGCGCAGCAGCTGTAGTTCGCGCACGCGGGCGTACAGGTGAGGCGGCAATTGCGGTGGAAAGTTAGCCAGCGAAATGTCGGTTAATTGCAACGGGCCCGTGGCCCCCAGGAAATCAGTGCGCATGAATGCGAGCCATGCCTCGCCGATTTGCCTTCTGGCTACGGTTGCCTGTGCGCTCAGGGGGTTGGACGAGCTTGAGGCATTGGCCCAATTGTCGAAGATGGCCAGCACCTGCTGTTGATCTCGCCGGTAGGCCTGAACACTTTGCTGAATGCTGGGAGGGGTGTCGAATGCCATGTCGAACTGTCTGGCCTCGGAGGGCTGATCTGCCAACAGCGTCAGGATAGTTCGACGCGACAGCAGGTTACCTTGCAAGGATATGCGCCGACGTGGCTGTGCAGTTCGTGGCGCAAGGGCGAGTTCGTCGGGCACGCTGGTCAGTGCGTTGTCACGCAGGGAGAGGTGATCGATCGTGGTGAGCGACTGACTGTTGAGCCAGGCAGGCCAATCCACCAGGCCCGTGCGGTCTAGCCCGAGATAACGTAAACGGACATTGCCGATCTGCGTCCCGTCGTCAACATAGTTGATCGGGCAGCCACTCAGGTCCAGCACCTCCAGGTTTGGGAAACGGTCACTCAACCCTGCGATATAACCGCCACTCAAGCCCAGGCGCGTGTCGTGTAGCCGCAGCTCCCGCAGTGTCGCAAACACCTGTCGGGGTTGCAGGTTCAAGGTGCTGTAGGTGAGCCCTTGAGGGCTGCTGACTTCCAGGGATGTGAGGTGCCGGAAGCGTTGCAGGAAGTTGTCTACCGCCTGCAGTTCCGGGCCGATGTTCGCGCCCAGGGTGTGTGAGTTCATAAGGCCCGTGCCTTGGTAATCAACCAGGTGCAAGCGCACGATGCGTTGCTCGAAAAAGGCGGGTAGCTGTGCGGGATAGTCGATCAGCAGGATGCGATCCAGGCGCAGCGTGGCAGCGCCCCGGCCGATTTCCGGTAGGTTGGTGGCCTGCCAATGCAGCCATAGCGCGTCCTGAATACGGGTTCGGCTGTCCAGACGCCTGTGCAGGTCGGGCAGCTCAAGGGCCGCGTCGCTCCAGGCGGTCAGGCTCTGGTCCAGGGCATCACGCTCGGCCATCAGCTCATTCAAGCGGTCGCTGATCTGCACGCGTGACAGCCCTGCGCCCTCCAGGGCGGCCAGCACCGCTTCGGCGCTCTGCGTGTCTTGCTCAAGCGCCAGCAGCCGAATCAGATACAGCAGGTCTTCCCTCAAAACTGTGCTGGCGAGCGAGCCGCGGCCGCTCAAGGGGTAGCCCACTCGCCCGTCAGCAAGGCGCATGGGCGAGTTTGCGCCTGGTTTAGCCGGTTGCATGTGGAGCACCTTGCGCAACTCGGGCCGTGGCAGTAACGGTAACTGCTGCACGCGCTGCTTGAGCGCAGGGCCCTCCCAGGTATTGGGAAAGCCTAATGCTGCCCGGTTCGCGTCGGGCAATGCATGCAAGATGGCCGAGTAGATCGTGTCGCGCCCATGCAGTTCGTGCCCTTCGCCATCGTAGGTGTGGTAGCCATCGGCGTGTTGAGTCAGCACTTTGCGAACAGGCCCGTCTGGCGCGCCTACCTGATCGATCACGGGGCCGGTGAACCTGCCTTGGCGTAGCTCGATGCGGATTTCGTCAGCCCAGCCAGGCAAGCGCGCCACACTGTGCAAAACAAGCCTGTCGGTGTCCGGGTTGTTCACATTGTCGAGGTAGAGCCCCTCGTAGGCGCGCGCCAGGCGTACCTGCTGTTGGTAGGTATGGATTTCTTGAGCCAGACGCAACGGGACCTTGCCCGCCAGCAATTGCTCCAGCTCCGCTGGGCTGGCATGGCGCGCCAACTCATCCGCGATACCAACGGGCAGCGCGGGGTAGCGGCGGGTAATGGTCTGGGTGCTGGGGGCCTGATCGACGGGCGGTGTCTGGTAGCGCGCTTGAAAGGCAGTGATACGTGTGTTCGCGTCTGTGCCGGCCAAGTCCCGTGACACCTCATGGTCTAGCCTGAAGCGGCGCAGGGTGTCTTCCAGCAATGCTGGCGGGCGCTGGTTTTCGGTCAATACCTGGCGCAGGACGGTTTCATGGGTATCGCTGACGGCGAGGATGCGTTGGGCGGTTTCTTCAGAGAACCCGCTGGCCGAAGGCCCAAGGCGTCGGAACAGCGTGTGGCCCTGCCATTGGCGCGGGCGCTCGAACTCATGCTGCCAGGCACCGGCTTCGTTATGACGCAACAAGGGCTCGTAGCTGATGGCTTTGGTCGGGTGCTCGATGCGCTGTTGGGGTGGATTGCCTGGCGAGGTCTTGACCGAATAGACGCGGTCTTCCAGCGCCAGCCAAGTCTTGCCCTGATAGTGATAGAGGCCGAATTCGTCAGGCTTTAGCCCAGCAGGCAACAGGATGTCATGGGCAAAGGGCGTGATATCGGGCTTGATCAGGCGTGTCTTGCCATTGGCCAAGGTAACGCTTTGCAGCTCTTCGATGAACGATGGGGTTTCGACCGGTATACGCTCGAGGGCGGGCGTAGTGCCAGCACCGGCACCAGCGGCGCCGAGTGCGGCGAACAAGGCAACGTTCTCGACCACGTCCATGAGGTAGCCCAAGGCCTGCTCGCGCTCGCCACGGCTCCAGCTTTCGATACCCTCGTAACTTTCATAGGCCAGCTGAACGGTGGTGACAACCATCATCACCTGGCCCAGCACGGGTACGAAGAAGGCGCCGATGTTCAGTGCCTGCAGCACCCCGCCAGCGAAATACGCGAGGCGCGCTTCCAGTGCCTTTTCGTCCATCACCGCGGTGGGCACGCCATGGTAAAGCGCATCCGTTTGCAGTTTTCGAACCTTGCGCAGGGTGAACTCGGTCAGGAATGACTGGCTGTAGTCGTGCATGCGCACGTGCAGCTTGGCCTGCCGGTCTGGGCGGCGAACCTTCAGTTGTCCGCCCTCGGCCCACACCAGCGGATAGAGGCGATCGGTAAGGGTGGCGAACAGGGCGTCGGCTTGCTCATCGGCCACCAGGCCACGGAAAAAGTCCAGGTAGCCTGGGCTGAACATTCGGTCGCGCAAGTCGCTGACGAAGTCGAGCGTGGAAGCGTATTCCTTGAGAGGGCACACCGGGTCTTCCGGAATGTAGACAGTGAAGGGCCCGAGCAGGCCGCCTTGGTCGTCCGACGGGCCGATGGCTACCACGCCAGTCAGGTCGACATCCCGCAGTTGCAGGTTACGGCTCAGCAGCGGGCTGGCGTCTTGCATAACGCGTTTGTTATCCGCAACGTCCAGCAGCAAACCGTACGTGCGTTCACTGATGTGCTTTTTCATGTATGCCACGCAGGCATGCAGCTTCAGCGTCGAGCTTTCGCACCGTTTGAGCAGGCCGAGCTGATTGAAGGCGGCTGCCCCCGGTGCTTGGTCGGCCGAAGAGGTGGGGTTGAACACGGCTTCGAGGGTTTTCTGGTACTGCGCGCCCAGGTCCAGTTCCCGGCACAGTGCGGCGAACTCATGGGGGGCGATCGCCAGGGTTTGGTCCTCATTGGCGGGGTCGTAGATGACTGCTTTCATACGCCTCAGGTCCATCCCCCCGGCCTGAGTGTCGCCAGCCACGAAGTTTTGCAGCGCGGCGGTCAGCAAGGGCTGGGTGGCTCGGCGCACGGCGGCGGCGGCCTCCACTGCTGGGTCTTTTGACAGGTTCGCGAAAGACCAGGGCGTGTCCGCAAGCTTGGGGTGGAACAGGACGGCCCGGCGAACGTCCACCTCCAGCCCAAAACGCTGTGTGATGGCTGTTTTGAGCAGGGGGTCGGCGAAGGCTTCAAGGGTGGTCAGTTGCCCCAAGGCGTGTTGCTTCTGGGATTCGAGCCAGCGGAAATGGGCATGCTCGGCGTGAAAGGTCGCGACGGTCTCCGGCATCTGCAGGCATGCCTGTTCATACCAGTCCAAAGGCTGCTGGGTAGCACTGCGCAAGGCCGCGTACTGGTGCGCCGGCAGTGCCTTGAACCAATCGGGGACGAGCCCTGCGATCAGTGAGTAGGCGGGGTTGATAGCGTCGTCGCCGACGATTCCGGCAGGGGCAGTGATGGCAGGCATGAGAGACTCCGATTGATTGGTCAGTGTCGGAGTCTGTCTGCGGGGGCTTATCGCCAAGTGGTAGTTAGTTACCTGTGGCGGTTGTCGGGTGGGGACTACTCAGTCGAGGAACGTGGCCTGCGGTCTGGGTTGGCGAACGAGGTGAGTTCGCGAATCAGGCGTGCCTCGCGCGCTTGCTTGCTTCGCTCCAGGGCCGTGAATTCCTCGGTAAGGGTATCGAGGGGCCTGTCCGGAAACTGCTCCGGCAGGTCCACTACCTGAGCCTGATAGCTTTGCTCGATTTCAGCAAAGCGACCGGCGTAGGCCTGCCGCAAATGTTGGACCCACTGAGCGTTGGCGGCGGCAAAATTCAGGAAATCCTCGCCAAGCTCGCCGCGCTGGACCTGCAGTTCAGCATGCGCCAACTCATCGATGCTGGCACTGATCGCGTAGCGCAGGGTGTCCTCGGGTTGGCCGAGGTCAAGCGGGGTGTTCAACTCGCGTCGGTAGGTGAGGCGCACCTCTGCTTCATCCCGGCGGGCAGTCTCGCTTTTGGCGATTTCATCCAGTGCCTGCAGGCGATACAAACGGCGCAGTTCCCGATAGAGGTTGCCCTCGGTATCTGCGGCATCGAACTGCAAACGCTGGTTGGCGATATACAGCTCGATATTCTGGAACACCAGCAAGGCGCCGTCGTGGCAGGTCTGGTCGCCGTTTTCCTGCAGCAGTGCCTCACTGGCCTGATGGTTGAACAGCGCAAGGTCGTCCGGGTTGACCACCGCACTCACCAGCACCTTGCGCACCCGTGCGCAGAACGCCACACGGCTTTTGCCATTCTGGTAAGGGGCGGCATTGCGCAGGCGGCCTACCAGCGCCAGAAGGTTTCCGGCATTGCCCGATGCCTGGAGGGCGTCCCAGCACTCTTTCAGGGCTTCGTTTTCGACATCCGAGGCGAGCAGCCAGTCCTGCAGGTTGGGCGCATCGGCAGCGGGGTCCAGGAAGGGTAAGTGGAAATGGCCGCCCATCGCGCCTTCTGTCGAGGACTCACTCATGCTGTCTGACAGGTCGATGCCAAAGGTAAAGCTGTGCTGGCTATCCGAGGACGCGCGAGCGCGCATGACGGCTTCGTCGCTGAGCGGGTTGCTGAACAGCAAGATCGAGCTGATGGGAAAGTTGTTGTCGAGGTTGGCCAGGATGTGCGCAGGCAATTCGGTGAGGCGGTTTTCACTGAGGTCCAACAGCTCAAGCGGCAGCAGGCTGTCCACCCAGCTCGGCCACTGCTCCAGGCCCATGGCGTTCAGGTCGAGGCGGCGCAGCGTTTGCAGCGCTGCCGGCGCCTGTGTGATCAGCCCCATGCGGTTGCCCGTGAGGTCCAGCGAGTTGAGCGTGGGCAAGCGCCCCAGCGTATTGATCACCTGCTGGTCGATCACCAGGCCAGCGTTGCGCAAGGCAATGTCAGTCAGCCCGGGCAGTCGTAGCAGGGCCGAAGGCAGTGTTTGCTCCGCCTGCTGGTAGGCATCGACAGACAGGCGCGTCACCTGTGGGAACTGACGGAACAGCCCGTCGAGCTGGGCGGTGGAGCCGCTTACCCGCTCAAGCGCAAGGTTATGCACCTGTTCGGTGAAAAATGCCGGCAACAGCCTGGGAAAATGCTCGAGCGCAATGTCGTTCAGGCGCAGGGCTGCCCGCGTCAGACCGATCTCCTGGTAATGCCAGAACTCGTTCAACGCCGTTGCCACACGGGTCCTGGTGGCCATCACGGCTTGGCTGACCGGTGCGCTGGAACTGGAGGCGTTCACGTAGTCGTCGATGGCGTTGCGTAGTAGCTGGCGACGTTCCAGCCGAAGGGCCAGGCGGGCGCTGAAGTCTTCGCTGCGGTCCACCTCAAAGCGGGAGGCGCGGCCATCTTCGCTCATCATCACGCGCAGCAGGTCATCCTCGAACAGGTCATTGCCCTGCAGTGAGAGCACAGCGTGATCGGCGAGGTTGATTCGGTTGTCCAGCAAGAAGCGTGGCAGCATCGTGATCTGATTATTGCGCAGCCCAATGTGACGTATTTGGGTCACGGCGTTGAAGCCCAAGCCTTCTGGCCAATGGTCCAACGCCAGGTTATCCAGGCCCAGGTAGTCCAGTGCGATTTCGTTGAAACGCGGCGGATACTGCTCGGACAATCGGTTGCCGCTCAGGTCCAGCCGGCGCAGGTGAGTGAGCCCGGCCAGGCTGTCGAGGTCGGTCGATGACAGCGAGATGTTCTGATGGGTCAGGCTCAGCGATTCCAGCGCTGGCAGGTGTTGGGCAATCACCGGCAGGCTGAACTGAAACGGCGAAGGCAAGGCCTCAGGCCGGTAGGCGCGGCTGATCTCCAGCGACCGAAGGTTTGCAAACTGTCGCAGCAGGGCATTGAGGTGGGGGCCGTGGTGGCTCCAGCCGGCGAAGTTTTCGGGGGCTGTTTCGATCAATTGCAGGCCAGTGACGCTGGACGTGAAGAAGTCCGGCAGGCTGAGCGGGAAGTCGTTCAGCGACAGGCGTTCCAGGCGAAGGGGGGGCGCGATGTCGGTGGGCGTCAAGAACGCGCGCTCGTACCAATGCTGAGCGATTGCATTCAATACTCGCTCTAAATCATCCGGGACCTGACGAGGCGTCAGTGCCGCTATTCGCCGCCAGTCGGCCAGCCGGCTGTGCAGCTCATCGCGTTGTTCCAGCAAGGTGCTGAGCCTGTCTGCGATCTCGGCGCGGGTGAGGGCCCTGTGCTCCAATGCGGTGAGAATCTGCTCGGCAGGCCGGGGGTTGGGGGCGTGTTGGCCTATCTGCCGAATCGAGCTGAGCAAGGTGTGCCGTGAAATGCTCGCGACGCGGGGGCGCATACCGCCGAGGGGATAGCCCAGCCGGCCATCGGCCAGGCGCAGGGGCGAGCGGAAGCCTGGACGCACGGCTTGCATGCCAAGCACCTTGCGCAAGGCCGAACGTGGCATCGGCGGGGCCTGTTGAACCAAGTGCCTGAGGCCTTGCTCGTCGACGATACTCAGCGCTTCGCGTTGAGCGGCAGTCAGTACCTCGAACAGCGCGCTGTACAGGGAAGTGTGCGCGACCACCCGTGCATCCGGTTGGTCATTGCCCAGCACGATATAGCCTGCTCTGGCGCTGACGATCGTGGTGTGGCCTAGCCCGTCCGGCCGCCCGATACGCGTGAGCTGGATGGGTGAGTGCTGGCGCTGTTCAAGCACGAGGCTGATCTCGGCTGGCCAGCCGGGCAGTTGCCCGAGCGTCTGCACGATCAGTTGATCGGTGTCCCAGTTGCGCAGGCTCTGCAGATACACCCCTTCATACGCACGCGTTAGCCGGACGTTCGCCTGATAAAGGTGGATCTCTTGCCCAATGCGCATGGGCACTCGCCCGGCCACCAACTGTTGCAGCTCAAGCGGGTTGGCGTTGCGCAACAACTCTTGGGTGATGGCGTCGGGAAGCTGTGGATAAACGTGCTGGATCACACTGGCGCCAGGGGCCTGGGTGGCAGGTAGTTGGCGATAGCGGGTCTCGAACTCGGCACCTGGTAGGCCAGGCTCAGCATCCGCAGGCAATTGCCCGATCTGCTGGTCCAGGTTGAAACGGATCAAGGTATCTTCCAGCAGCGCGGGCAGGCGCTGGCTGTCAGCGACCGCCCTGCGCAACACCGCTTCGTCAATGTCGCAGGCCTGCAGGATTCGTGTTGCTGTGGCGTCATCGAACGCCCCAGAAAGGTGCCCGGCCCGCCGGAACAGCGCCATGCCTTGCCACGTCAGGGGCCTGTCCAGCTCGTGCAGCCAGGCGCCTGCGCCGTTGTGCTGCAGCGCGGGTGTGTAGGCCTGGGGCCTGCGCGGGTGTTCTATCCGGTAGGCATGGCCCGGCTGGGTTTGCTTCACAGCATAGAGCTGACCCTCCAGCATCAGCCAACGCTTGCCGGCATGGGTGTACAGCCCGGTTTCATCCGGCTCAAGGCCCTCCGGCAAGGGCGTATCGTGGGCGAAGGGCGCAAGGTCGGGCTTCCACAACCGAGTGTCGCCATCCGGCAAATCGACTTCTTCGAGTTCCTCGATAAAAGAAGGGGTATCCACTTCCGGAATTTCACGCACGGGAGCCTCTGGATTACCCGCCAACACAGCTCCGATCCCTTCTTTGACGACATAGCCCGCCGCCGCCCAGGCAGCCAGGGTAGCGGTGTTTTCCATCACATCGATCAGGTAGCGGTGGGCTTGCTCTCGGTCGTCGTTGGTCCAGCTTTCGATGCCCTCATAAACTTCGTAACCCAGCTGCGCGATGCACACTGCGAGCATCGCTTCGCCAAGGCCCGGGACGAAAAAGCCCGCGATGTTCAGCGTGGTCAGTACTTTCCCGGCGATGGCCTCGCGGTGACGCTTGGCAGACAGCAGGTCCACGGCCCAGGTGGGGACGGCATGGAAGAGGGCGTCCTTTTCATGACGGGCCACCTTTTGTGTCACCAAGGTACCTAGAAACGAGTACCTGGCCTTGTGCGGTATCGGTTCGAGCGTTGCCTGCGGGTCGGTGACCCGCTCATGCAGGCCGCGGGTGCTCCAGCCCATGGGGGTCAACCGGTCTTGCAGCTTTTGTTGGATCGACGGTTTGTCACGGGCCGCCAGGCAGTTGTCCAGGTAATGACTGTCGAGTAGGAGCGCGTCGCGCAAAGCGGCTTCCAGTGTGTCTAAAGACGCGTATTCCTTCAGCGGGGCGTGCGGGTCGTCGGGGTTGTACAGTGCGACCCTGGCGTTTTGCGAGCCACTGTCGGGCTGCAACTGCAGCACTGCCATGCCGACGATTTCGACCTCCCACAATGTCAGCAGGCTGAACGTGAGTGAGCTGCCTGTGTGCGGTAGAGGCGCGTCCAGCGGGGCGGCCAGCGCCGCGTCATAAAAGCCCTGGCTGATATGCCCCTGCAACCAGGCACTGTGCAGGCTTTGCCTGAACGCGGATTGCTCGGCACGGGCGAGTGTTTCGTACACCTGCAGGGCCGCCTCATGGGGCCCTTGGTCGCCGGTTGGGGCCGGGTAGTAAATGTCATAGACCTGCTTGTGATAGCGCCCACCGATGTCCAAGGTTCGGCACAGCTCGGCAAACGCGTGGGCGGGAATCGCCACGGTATTGGTCAAGGGCACGGTGCCCATGAAGCGCCGGTGGTCCAGTACCACCGACTTTTTCAGCAAGGCCTGCGGCGCATCCATGCCATCCGCTGCGCACGCGTCAGCATCAAAATTGTGCAATGCCCATTGCAGGAGCGACCGGGTTGCCCGGTCGACGGCTTGTCGGGCATCGATTGCGTGTTCGGTCTGGATCAGCCTGGCATCGACCAGGTAGGTGTTGGACACCTCAACATCCAGGTCGAAGCGTGCCTTGATGGCTTGTGTGAGTTGCTCGCTGGCGAAGGTGTGCAGGTCTGGCAGCGAGGCGAACAGCGCCTGGACCTGCGCCGCGTGGCTGCGGTGCTGGGCATGTTCCTGAGCCAGCGCGCGTGCGATGTCTGGTTGATCCTGCAGCGCTGCTTCAAACCACGGCGGTACCTTGCCCTGCGCGTCGCGTAGCGACTGGTACGCCTCGCTGGAGGCAGCCTTCAGCCATGGCGGGGTGGCTTGGCCTATCCGTGCGGCGTGCAAAGGCGTGTTGCGCGAGGGGGTAGGGGAAGACGGGTTCATACAAGAGCCTCCAAGCTTGGGTGGGCTCGCAAGTATGTTCAGCAGGCCGGGGCCACTGAGGTAGTTATGTGTTTTTGCCAGGCTGACGGGCGCCGCCATCCGTCTCGCGGATGGGATAGGACCAAGGATGGCAACAGGACATGCTCAAAGCGCAATTCAGGTTTATGATGCCCAACGGCAGACTTAATCCTCACACGGAGTGCGCAATGCAGACCCTCTACCCGCAGATCAAACCCTACGCCCGGCACGATCTGGCCGTGGAAGCGCCGCATGTGCTGTATGTCGACGAAAGTGGCTCGCCGGAAGGTTTACCCGTGGTATTCATCCACGGTGGCCCGGGCGCCGGTTGCGACGCGCAGAGCCGTTGTTACTTCGACCCCAACCTGTACCGCATCATCACCTTCGACCAGCGCGGCTGTGGCCGCTCCACGCCCCACGCGAGCCTGGAGAACAACACCACCTGGCACCTGGTCGAAGACCTGGAACGCATTCGCAAGCACCTGGGCATCGACAAGTGGGTGCTGTTTGGCGGCTCGTGGGGCTCGACCCTGGCCCTGGCCTACGCCCAGACCCACCCCGAGCGTGTGCACGGCCTGATTCTGCGCGGCATCTTCCTGTGCCGCCCGCAGGAAATCGAATGGTTCTACCAGGAAGGCGCCAGCCGCCTGTTCCCCGACTACTGGCAGGACTACATTGCGCCGATCCCGCCAGAAGAGCGCGGCGACCTGGTCAAGGCCTTCCACAAGCGCCTGACCGGCAACGACCAGATCGCCCAGATGCACGCCGCCAAGGCCTGGTCCACCTGGGAAGGCCGTACGGCCACGCTGCGCCCCAACCCGTTGGTGGTCGACCGCTTCTCCGAGCCGCAGCGGGCGCTGTCGATTGCCCGCATCGAATGCCACTATTTCATGAACAATGCGTTCCTCAAGCCGGACCAGCTGATCCGCGACATGCCCAAGATCGCCCACCTGCCGGCGGTGATCGTGCATGGCCGCTACGACGTGATCTGCCCGCTGGACAACGCCTGGGCCCTGCACCAGGCCTGGCCCAACAGTGAGCTGAAAGTCATTCGCGATGCTGGCCATGCGGCCTCAGAGCCCGGCATCACCGATGCCCTGGTGCGCGCCGCCGACCAGATGGCCCGGCGCTTGCTCGACCTGCCCCTGGAAGAAGCATGAAGGGGCTGTTGCAACGCGTGCGTGGCGCGCGGGTAGAGGTGGCCGGCGAGATCGTCGGCGCCGTCGACCAGGGCCTGCTGGTGCTGGTGGCCGTCGAACCTGAAGATACCCGGGAACATGCCGATAAGCTGTTGCACAAGCTGCTTAACTATCGCGTGTTCAGCGACGAACAGGGCAAGATGAACCTGTCGCTCAAGGATGTTGGGGGCGGTTTGCTGCTGGTGTCGCAATTCACCTTGGCGGCGGACACGCGCAGCGGCATGCGGCCGGGCTTCTCGACGGCGGCACCGCCTGCCCTCGGTGCCGAGTTGTTCGACTATCTTTTAGCGCAAGCGAAGGGCCAGCACGCCGAGGTGGCGAGTGGGCGCTTCGGTGCGGACATGCAGGTGCACCTGGTCAATGATGGCCCCGTAACATTTATGTTACAAATATGAGGTCAAAAACCCCTTGTTTGTAGGAGAATAAGGGGTTTTGTACGATAAATAGTTAGTCCAGCCTGATGCGTTGTCACGCGACCTGCTGGATAATCGCGCGCTGCATGGACCTGCGTTCGCAGGTTCGTTTCACTCTGACTCGAGCATTGTCTGGATCCGTTTGGGGAATCATTACGCCCTCACGGGGTCCGAACAGTGCTCGCCAACCCGGCATTAGTCGCTGGCCGTTGGTTTCATGATCTGTTTTCGGCGAGGGTTGCTCGTGATTGTTAGTCCCCATAAAGCATCAAGAATCCCCGGCATTCGGCTACGTAAGGCCCTGATGGCCAGTGTGGCACTGGTCGGCCTGATGAACGCGGGCCAGCTGTGGGCATTCAATCTTGACGATGTTGCAGCCAAGGCAAAGGATCTGGCCGGCCAGAAGTACGAAGCACCGAAGAGCAATCTGCCTGCGGTGTTCCGCGACATGAAGTTCGCCGACTACCAGAAGATTCACTTCCTGCAGGAAAAGGCCGAGTGGGCCAAGGACAAGACCCCCTTCAAGCTGTCGTTCTACCACCAGGGCATGCACTTCGACACCCCGGTGAAAATCAACGAAGTCACCGCCACCAAGGTCGAAGAAATCAAGTACGACCCGAGCCGCTTCGAGTTCGGTGACGTGCCGCACGACCCGGAAACCACCAAGAACCTGGGCTATGCCGGTTTCCGCGTGCTTTACCCGATCAACAAGGCCGACAAGCAGGACGAGATCATGACCCTGCTTGGCGCCAGCTATTTCCGCGTGGTCGGCAAGGGCCATGTGTACGGCCTGTCGGCTCGTGGCCTGGCCATCGACACCGCGCTGCCGTCGGGCGAGGAGTTCCCGCGGTTCACCGAGTTCTGGGTCGAGAAGCCGAAGGCTACCGACAAGCACCTGGTGATCTACGCCCTGCTGGACTCGCCGCGCTCCACCGGTGCCTACAAGCTGACCCTGCGTCCGGGCAGCGACACCGTGGTCGACGTCAAGTCGCGGGTCTACTTGCGTGACCACGTCAGCCGCCTGGGCATCGCGCCACTCACCAGCATGTACCTGTTCGGCCCTAACCAGCCTTCCCGGGTCATGAACTACCGCCCGGCCTTGCACGACTCCGAAGGCCTGTCGATCCATGCCGGCAACGGCGAGTGGCTGTGGCGCCCGCTGAACAACCCGAAACACCTGGCCGTGAGCAACTTCAGCGTCGAGAACCCGCGTGGTTTCGGCCTGATGCAGCGTCATCGCGACTTCAAGGACTACGAAGACCTCGATGACAACTACCAGAAGCGCCCAAGCGCCTGGATCGAGCCAAAAGGTGACTGGGGCAAGGGCACCGTCGACCTGGTCGAGATCCCGACTGCCGACGAAACCAACGACAACATCGTGGCCTTCTGGAGCCCAGAGACCCTGCCGGAGCCAGGCAAGCCGTTCGAGTACGACTACCGCCTGCACTGGACCATCCAAGAAGCCCAGTTCCAGGCCCAGGACCTGGCCTCGGTCACTCAGACAATGCGTTCCACGGGCGACGTCAAACAGTCCAACCTGATCCGTCAACCTGACGGCAGCGTGGCGTTCATCGTCGACTTCGCCGGTGCCAACCTGGCTGCTCTGCCGGAAGACGCCGCGGTACGTAGCCAGGTCAGCGTTGGCGATAACGCCGAGGTGGTCGAGAACAACCTGCGCTATAACCCAGAAAGCAAAGGCTGGCGCCTGACCCTGCGGTTGAAGGTCAAGGAAGCCAACAAATCGACGGAAATGCGCGCTGCGCTGGTGCGCGACGTGCCTGTCGAGCCTGCCAAGCCTGCTGCCAAGGACGCCAAGCAGGACAAGGCCGCTGCCAAGCATGCCAAGGCCGACAAAGACGCCAAGGCCGAACAACCTGCCGCCGATGCGGCGTCCACCAACGGTACCCCGGCCACCACCGAAAAAGTGCTGACCGAGACCTGGACCTATCAGTTGCCTGCCGATGAGTAACTCAAGCGCAAGGCCGGTATCGCTCGGCGAATACCTGGCCCACCTCCCACTGAGCGATGAGCAGCGCGCGGAACTCGCCAGCTGCACCTCGTTCAGTGAGCTGCACCAACGCCTGGCGGCCAACCCGGCCGCCAACGCCGCCGAGGCCGTGCAGGCTTCGGTGGGCCCGCGGTTGACCGTGGGCAGCGCCGCCGAACTCGAAGACGCCGAAATGCTCGGCGTCGACGGCAGCGGCCGGCTGTGCCTGAAAATCGCACCGCCGATCAAGCGCACCCGTGTCGTGCCCGAGCCTTGGCGCACCAACGTGCTGATCCGCATGTGGCGCCGCATGACCGGGCGCACCAACGCGCCGCAGCCAGAGCAGCGTGAGCTGCCCAAGGCCCGCTGGCGCACGGTCGGCTCGATCCGCCGTTATATCCTGCTGACCCTGATGATCGGCCAGACCATCGTTGCCGGCTGGTACATGAAGGGCATCCTGCCGTACCAGGGCTGGTCGTTCGTCGACCTCGACGAGGTGGTCAACCAGCCGCTGTGGGATACCGTCGTGCAGGTCTGGCCGTATGCCTTGCAGACGTCCATCCTGATTCTGTTCGGCATCCTGTTCTGCTGGGTGTCGGCGGGCTTCTGGACCGCGTTGATGGGCTTCCTCGAGCTGCTCACCGGTCGCGACAAGTACCGCATTTCCGGCAGCAGTGCCGGCAATGAGCCGATCGCGCCCGAGGCACGCACCGCGCTGGTCATGCCGATTTGCAACGAAGATGTGCCGCGCGTGTTCGCCGGCCTGCGGGCAACGTTCGAGTCGGTGGCCGCCAGCGGCAACCTCGACCGTTTCGACTTCTTCGTGCTCAGCGACACCAACGACACCGACATTGCCGTGGCCGAGCAACAGGCCTGGCTGGACGTGTGCCGCGAGACCAAAGGCTTTGGCCGCATCTTCTACCGCCGCCGTCGGCGCCGGGTGAAGCGCAAGAGCGGCAACCTCGACGACTTCTGCCGTCGCTGGGGTGGCGAGTACAAGTACATGGTCGTGCTCGACGCCGACAGCGTCATGAGCGGCGAGTGCCTGAGCAGCCTGGTGCGCCTGATGGAGGCCAACCCGGACGCCGGCATCATCCAGACCGCGCCCAAGGCGTCGGGCATGGATACCCTGTATGCGCGCATGCAGCAGTTCGCCACCCGCGTGTATGGCCCGTTGTTCACCGCCGGCCTGCACTTCTGGCAGCTGGGCGAGTCGCACTACTGGGGCCACAACGCGATTATCCGCATGAAGCCGTTCATCGAGCACTGCGCCTTGGCGCCGTTGCCGGGTAAGGGTGCGTTCGCCGGTGCGATCCTCTCCCACGACTTCGTCGAAGCCGCGCTGATGCGGCGTGCCGGCTGGGGCGTGTGGATTGCCTACGACCTGCCGGGCAGTTACGAAGAGCTGCCGCCGAACCTGCTCGACGAGCTCAAGCGCGACCGCCGCTGGTGCCACGGCAACCTGATGAACTTCCGCCTGTTCCTGGTCAAGGGTATGCACCCGGTGCACCGTGCGGTGTTCCTCACCGGCGTGATGTCGTACCTGTCGGCGCCGTTGTGGTTCTTCTTCCTGGTGCTGTCGACGGCGCTGCTGGCGACCAACACCTTGATGGAGCCGCAGTACTTCATCGAGCCGTACCAGCTTTATCCGCTGTGGCCACAATGGCACCCGGAGAAGGCCGTCGCGCTGTTCTCCACCACCATCGTGCTGCTGTTCCTGCCCAAGCTGCTCAGCATCATCCTGATTTGGGCCAAGGGTGCGGTCGAGTTTGGCGGGCGCATCAAGGTCACCCTGTCGATGCTGATGGAGATGCTGTTCTCCATGCTGCTGGCGCCGGTGCGCATGATCTTCCACACCCGCTTCGTGCTGGCCGCGTTCCTCGGCTGGGCCGCGACCTGGAACTCGCCGCAGCGTGACGACGACTCCACGCCGTGGAGCGAAGCCGTGCGCCGCCATGGCCCACAAACCCTGCTGGGCTTTGCCTGGGCAGCGCTGGTGGCCTGGCTGAACCCGAGCTTCCTGTGGTGGCTGGCGCCGATCGTGGGTTCGCTGGTGCTGTCGATCCCGGTGTCGGTGATTTCCAGCCGTACCCGCCTGGGCCTGGCGGCCAAGGACGAGAAGCTGTTCCTGATCCCTGAGGAATACGCCACGCCGCAAGAGCTGCTGGCAACCGACCAATACACCCACGAGAACCGCTGGCATGCCCTGCATGGCGGCTTCGTGCGGGCAGTGGTCGACCCACGGCAGAACGCCCTGGCCTGCGCCATGGCGACGGCTCGCCATGGCCAGGCAGCGCCGATCGAAGCGCTGCGCGCCGAGCGTGTGGCCAAGGCGCTGGAAGTGGGGCCGCAAGGGCTCGACCTCAGCACCCGCCTGGCCTTGCTCAGCGACCCGGTTGCCTTGTCGCGCCTGCATGAGCAGGTCTGGGCCGGGCAGAACGCGGCGTGGATCGATGTGTGGCGTGCGTCGATCGAAAACGACCCGCACTCGCCGTTGTTGCCGTTGCATCCAGAGAATGAAGGCCAACCGGCACTCGTCGGCGCCTGATAGACCCCGGGGCCGCTTTGCGGCCCATTCGCGACACAAGGCCGCTCCTACAGGATATGCATGCCTCTGTAGGAGCGGCCTTGTGCCGCGATACGAGGGCGCAGCCCTCGCCAGCAATAGCCCCCTCTATTCGATTTTGGCCAACAAAGTCCCCCCCAGCTCTAGGTCCCCGGGCCGCCATGCGTTAGCATCCCTCTCCGATAGAACGCTTCGGCCGTACGGCCGTGCCAACAATAAGATTTGCTTCTTTTCTTGCTAGGGGACTTGGTGATGATCAAGAAATACCTTTCGCGACTGCTGGTCGGTGTCACCGCCCTGGTCGCGGTCTCGGCAGCCCAGGCTGGCGCCATCGAAGATGCGGTCAAGCGCGGCACCCTGAAAGTGGGCATGGACCCTACCTACATGCCGTTCCAGATGACCAACAAGCGTGGCGAGATCATCGGCTTCGAAGTCGATATCCTCAAGGCCATGGCCAAGTCCATGGGCGTCAAGCTGGAGACGGTCTCCACCGCCTATGATGGCATCATCCCAGCCCTGCTGACCGACAAGTTCGACATGATCGGCAGCGGCATGACCCTGACCCAGGAACGCAACCTGCGCCTGAACTTCAGCGAACCCTTCATCGTGGTCGGTCAGACCCTGCTGATCCGCAAGGAGCTGGCAGGCGAGATCGAGACCTACAAAGACCTGAACAACGAGAAGTACCGCATCACCTCCAAGCTCGGCACCACCGGCGAGATGGTTTCCAAGAAGCTGATCGGCAAAGCCAAGTACCACGGCTATGACAACGAGCAGGAAGCGGTAATGGACGTGGTCAACGGCAAGGCCGATGCCTTCGTCTACGATGCCCCGTACAACGTGGTGGCGGTGGAAAAGGCCGGCGCTGGCAAGCTGCTGTTCCTCGAAGAACCCTTCACCTACGAGCCACTGGCGTTCGGCCTGAAGAAGGGCGACTACGACAGCATCAACTTCATCAACAACTTCCTGCACCAGATCAAGCATGACGGGACCTACGATCGTATCCACGACAAGTGGTTCAAGAACAAGGACTGGCTGAAGGAAATGGAATAAGGCCCAGGCCACAAGCCCAGCCTTTGACCCCAACGCGCAGGCAAACCCTGCGCGTTCGCATTTACGGAAGTACCCCACGTGATCAAACACAAAAAAGCCCAGTGGCCCTGGCACGCGCTGACCGCGCTGGTGTTGGTGGGCCTGGCAGTCAGCCTGTACCTGGCCACCTCGATGATGTCTTACGAGTGGCGCTGGAACCGCGTCCCGCAATATTTTGCTTACCAGGCCGAAGAAGCCCAGCGCGCGGCCGGCTATGGCACCGTGCAGGACATCGTCGTTTCCGGTGACACTGCCCGCGTAACGCTGAAGGAAGAAGGGGGCGCCGAGCAGGTGCTCGACGTCGACAGCAACAGCCTGCTGCTGAGCCGTGGCGATGATGTGGCTGAGGGCGACCAGATCGGCGTGACCCGCCATTGGGCGGCAGGCCCGTTGGCGTGGGGCCTGTGGACCACGTTGTGGCTGTCGGTGGTGTCCGGTGCCCTGGGCCTGGTGATCGGCCTGTTCGCGGGCCTGTGCCGGCTGTCGAACAACCCGACCCTGCGTGACCTGTCGACCGTTTACGTCGAACTGGTGCGCGGCACACCGCTGCTGGTACAGATTTTCATCTTCTACTTCTTCATCGGCACTGTGCTCAACCTGTCCCGCGAGTTCGCCGGGGTGGCTGCGCTGGCGCTGTTCACCGGCGCCTATGTCGCCGAGATTGTGCGTGCCGGCGTGCAGTCGATTGCCCGCGGCCAGAACGAGGCGGCCCGTTCGCTGGGTTTGAACGCCAGCCAGTCGATGCGCCATGTGATCCTGCCCCAGGCCTTCAAGCGTGTGCTGCCGCCCTTGGCCGGCCAGTTCATCAGCCTGGTCAAGGACACCTCGCTGGTGTCGGTAATTGCCATTACCGAACTGACCAAGAGCGGCCGCGAGGCCATCACCACCTCGTTCTCGACGTTCGAGATCTGGTTCTGCGTGGCAGGCTTGTACCTGCTGATCAACCTGCCGCTGTCGCATTTGGCCAGCCGGCTCGAGCGGAGGCTTGCGCAAAGTGATTGAAGTCCGTGATCTGGTAAAAGTCTTCGACACCCGCGGCCACGTCGTGCGTGCGGTGGACAACGTCACCACGCGCGTGGCCAAGGCCGAAGTGGTGGTGGTGCTTGGCCCGTCGGGGTCGGGCAAGTCGACCTTCCTGCGCTGCCTCAACGGCCTGGAGCATTTCGACGAAGGCGTTGTCGCCATCGACGGCTTGCAACTGGCCGACCCGAAGACCGACATCAACGCCTACCGCCGCGAAGTCGGCATGGTGTTCCAGCATTTCAACCTGTTCCCGCACATGACCGTGCTGGAAAACCTGTGCCTGGCGCAAAAAGTCGTGCGCAAGCGCGGCAAGGCCGAGCGCGAGGCCAAGGCCCGTGCGCTGCTGGAGAAAGTGGGTATTTCGCAGAAAGCCAACGAGTACCCGTCGCGCCTCTCTGGCGGCCAGCAGCAGCGGGTGGCGATCGCCCGCGCCTTGGCGATGGAGCCGAAGGTGATGCTGTTCGACGAGCCGACCTCGGCGCTCGACCCGGAAATGGTCGGCGAGGTGCTGGACGTGATGAAGACCCTGGCCCAGGAAGGCATGACCATGGTTTGCGTCACCCACGAAATGGGCTTTGCCCGTGAAGTGGCGGACCGGGTGCTGTTCTTCGATCACGGCAAATTGCTGGAAGATGCCTCGCCGGCGCAGTTCTTCGATGCACCGAAGGACCCGCGGGCGCAGGCGTTTCTGCGGCAGGTACTGTAACGACAGCCCTGTAGGAGCAGCCTTGTGCTGCGAAGAGGCCGGTAAGCGCTGCGAAGATCACGGGTAGTCTACCGGCCTCTTCGCAGCACAAGGCTGCTCCTACAGGGAGGCGCACGAACACAAGCAGTATTAAAGGCTGAACCGCCCCACCATCCCCCGCAGCTGCCGCCCCAACTGCTCCAGCTCCCCGCTTGACGCCGCCGTCTGTTCGCTGGCCGCGCTGGTCTGGTCCGACACATCGCGCACATTCAGCACACTGCGGTTGATTTGCTCGGCCACCACGCTTTGCTCTTCACTGGCCGTGGCAATCTGCTGGTTCATGCCCTGAATACTCGACACCGTGTCGGTGATCTGCCCCAGCGCATGCCCGGCCTTGCGGCTCAGCTCCACGCTCTGCTCGGTCAGGTTCTTGCTGCTGTCCAGTAAACGGTTCACTTCGTCAGTACCGCTGTGCAGGCTGTCGATCAGCTGCCCGATCTCCTCGGTTGCCGTCGAGGTACGCTGGGCCAAACCCCGCACCTCATCGGCCACCACGGCAAAGCCACGCCCGGCTTCACCGGCCCGTGCGGCTTCGATCGCCGCGTTCAAGGCAAGCAGGTTGGTCTGTTCGGACACCGACTTGATCACATCGAGGATGCTGCCAATGCGTTGGCTCTCGCCCGCCAGGTGCTGCATGGCCGCCAGGCAATGGTCCATCTGCCCGGCCAGTTGCTCGATGCGGCCGATGGCTTCGGCCACCACCTGGTCGCCCATCTGCGCCTGCTGGTCGGCGTTGGTCGCGGCCATGGAGGCCTGCTCGGCATTTTGCGCGACTTCCTGCACCGTCGCGCTCATCTGGTTCATGGCGGTGGCGACCTGGTCGGTTTCTTCGCGTTGCTGGCTGATGCGCAGCTTGGTGTCTTCGCTGCTGGCCGCCAGCTGTGAGGCCGCCTGCGACAGGTGGCCGACGCCCTGGTCGATGCCGCCGATCAGCTCGCGCAGGCTCACGGTCATGTCGCGCATGCTGGACTGCAACTGGCCCATCTCGTCGCGGCGCAGTACCGGCTCGACCTGGCTCAGGTCGCCCTTGGCGATACGGGCGGCCAAGGTCAGCGTCTGGCGCAGCGGTTGGGTGATCTGCAAGGTGATCAGCCAGGCGGCGAGCACGCCGACCAGCAGCGCCAGTACGGCCACGCTGGTCAGCAACGAGCGGGCGGCCAGGGCTTCGCTGTCGCGTTGTTCGACTTTGCGCTCGCCCAGCTCCACGCTCACGGCGCTGAGTTCATCGCCCATCTTTTCCATATTGCCTTGCAACTGCTCGACCCGTATGGCGACGCTGCGGTACTGGTCCAGGCTGGCGCGGTAGTTGGCCAGTTCGGTGCCGGGTTGTTCGGTCAATGTGCGCGACAGGCCCAAGGGCGCAAGGTCCTTGAGCAACTGCCCCAGGCTGCTGTCGGCGGCATTCAAGGCAGCGTCACCGACCTTGGCGAAGTCCTCGACGGGCGAGAAGGTATAGGCCGGCACCAGGCTCTGCTGGTTGGCAACGTCGACGTGACGGCTAAGGGTGTCCATCAGGCCCAATAGGCCGCTTTGCCGGTTATCGTCGGGCATCTTCAGCAAGGCTTGGGTCTGCAGCTCATCGATGACGTCGTTGAGTTTCTGTTCCTGTGCCTGCATCGCGTCGCGCCGCGTTTGGCGCTGGCCGACCAGGCGTTGCAGTTCAGTGAAGTCGTCGCGCACACGCTGCAGCAACTGCAGTTTCTGGGTGAGCATCTGGCGTGAGTCATCGACATTGCTGCGCTGCTGCAGGGTAGCCAGCATGCCTTCCAGCTGATCGAGGATGCGCACGATACGCGACCTGCTGGCGTCATCACTGAGCACGCGGTAGGTGATGCGCTCTGCGCGGAGGTCTTTGACCAGGTCGTTGATCAGGCCGATTTCGCTGAGTTGTTCCGAACGGCTGATGGCGCCATCCAGCGCGCGCCAACCGCTGAGGGTGGTGGCCAGGGTAAGCAGCAAGACCACGGCGAAGCCGAGGGCGAGCTTGGCGCCGACACCGATGTTGCCGAGCCTGCGGTTAAGGTAACCGAGCATGGTGAGTCTCCGTCCATTTGAGAGAGGTCGTGCGGGCACAATGCCGGCATGACACTCCTGCCCATCGGCAGCGGAGGTGTAGGACTTGACCTGAAAATCAGGTAGGAAATTTCGCTGTAACTGGTAGGAAGGCTCTGCCTGTGGCGGCCTCTTCGCGGGTGAACCCGCTCCCACAGGCTTTGCGCTGGCTTTGAGGGTAGCGCTGTACCTGTGGGAGCGGGTTTACCCGCGAAGAGGCCGCCACACGCGCCGAAAATCGCTGATCAGAGCCGGAACCGTCCGACCAACCCCTGGAGGTGCGTACCCAACCGCGCCAACTCGACACTGGAACTGGCCGTCTCTTCACTGGCCGCCGACGTCTGGTCAGAGATGTCCCGCACATTCATCACGCTGCGGTTGATCTCCTCGGCCACGGCCGTCTGTTCCTCTGCCGCTGTGGCTATTTGCTGGTTCATCGCCTGGATCGACGATACCGTCCGGGTGATGGTCTCCAGCGAGCCGCCCGCGCGGCGGGTCAGTTCGACGCTGCTGTCGGTCAGTTGGCGGCTGTTGTCCATCACGCTGGCCACGCGCTGGGTGCCGCTTTGCAGGCCGGCGATCAACTCTTCGATTTCTTCGGTCGACTGTTGCGTGCGCTGGGCCAGGCTGCGCACTTCGTCCGCCACCACGGCGAAGCCCCGCCCGGCTTCACCTGCGCGTGCCGCTTCGATTGCCGCGTTAAGGGCCAGCAGGTTGGTCTGCTGGGCCACCGACTTGATCACATCAAGGACGCTGCCGATCTTGTCGCTCTCGGCCTTGAGCTGGTTCATCGCTTCGCTGGAGTTGGCCACTTCGCAGGCCAGGCGTTCGATCTGCGCCACCGCTTCACCCACCACCCGGTCGCCCTCGCGGGCCTGCTGGTCGGCCATCAGAGCCGCTTCCGAGGCCTGCTCGGCGCTACGCGCCACCTCGTGCACGGTGGCGGTCATCTGGTTCATGGCCGTCGCCACTTGGTCGGTCTCGACCTTCTGGTTGTTGACCCCGGCGCTGGTCTGCTCGGTGACCGCCGACAGCTCTTCGGCAGCGCTGGCGATTTGCGTGACGCCGTCGCCGATGCCGCCGATCAGTTCGCGCAAGCCTTGGGTCATGCGCTGCATGCTGGCCTGCAGTTGGCCCAGCTCGTCGCGGCGCTGCACCTGCAGGTCATGGCTTAGGTCGCCATTGGCCACGCGCTCTGCAGCGCTGAGGGTCTGGCGCAGCGGGATGATGATCTGCCGGGTAATCGCCCAGGCCGCCAGCAGGCCCAGGACTAAGGCCAAGGCGGTGGCGGCGGCGAGTAAGGTTTTGGCCTGGGTGGCGCCAGCGTCGCGCACTGCGGTTTGCGACGTGGTCATCGCCTGGCTGGCTTGCAGCAACACCGTGCCTTGGTCAGCCATGTGTTGCAGCGCTTGCTCGCTGGCCGTCTGCGCGTTGCTGAACTGGTTGACCGCATCACGGTAGCCGGCCATGGCGGTGGCGGCATCGTCAAGGCTGGCGGCATGCTCTGCCGGCACCTTGGCGGGCAGTGCCTTGAGTTCGGCCAGGGCTGCGTCGATGGCCTTCAGTGCGGTCTGTTGGAACTCGGCGTTGCCGCTGTAGGTATAACCGCGGACCTGGAAGCGCGCCTGTTGCAGCAGCGCACTTACCTCGACCGCATACTGGTATTGCGCGATGTCGCCCCCTTTCAGCAGGCCCCGCTGCACGCGGGCGACCAGCTCGACGGCCTTGTCGGCACTGTCGCCGAGCACACTACGGCTGGCCTCGCGGCGCTGGCCGGCCTGCTTCAGGTCGTTGAACGCTTGCTGGTAAATGCGCACCGCCTCGCGTTGTTGTTCGAGGCGCTGACGGTCGGCGGGGTGGTCGATCTGGCCCAGCATCAACGTCACTTGGCGATCGAGGTTGGCCAGGGCCTTTTCCAGCTCGGCGACGGCGGCGTCATCGCGGTTGCGCTGGTAATGCTGGCGGGCGATGCGCAGTTCCTGGGTGTACTGCTGGATCACCGAAATATTGCCCAGCTTGTCACCGCGGTCGATGACGCTGTCCAGGCCGTGCCAGCCGGTCAGGGTAATGGCCAGGGTCAGGAGCAATACCAGGCCAAAGCCTAGCCCTAGCTTGCGATTGACGCTTACGTTCCCCAGCGAGTGGGCTAACCATCGGTACATGTTCGACTCTCCGGTAACTTGGCAGCACGGATAATTATTGTGTTGCCAAGGCATCGGCCTGGGAGAGAGAAACTTGATGGGGGAAAAGACTGACTGATGCGTCAGAAAATGCGCGACAGCAGCGCGGTTACGGCAGTCTCCACGCGCAGGATGCGATCGCCCAGTTGCACCGGTGCCAGGCCAGCCTTGCCCAGCAGCTCGACCTCGTAGGGGATCCAGCCGCCCTCGGGGCCAATGGCCAGGGTGACCGTTTGTTCGACGGCGCGCGGGCAGGCGGGGTAGGGGCCCGGGTGGCCCACCAGGCCCAGCGTGCCTTCGGCAATGGCGGGCAGGCGGTCTTCGACGAAGGGCTTGAAGCGCTTCTCGATGATCACCTCGGGCAGCACGGTGTCGCGTGCCTGCTCCAGGCCTAGGATGAGGTTTTCACGAATGCTGTCGGGGTTGAGGAACGGCGTTTGCCAGAAGCTCTTCTCGACCTTGTAGCTGTTCACCAGGATCAGGCGCGGTACACCCAGCGTGGCGATGGTCTGGAACAGCCGGCGCAGCATTTTTGGCCGCGGCACGGCCAGCACCAGGGTCAGCGGCAGCTTGGCGGGCGGTGGCTGGTCGAAGCCGACGTGCAGTTCTGCCTCATGGCCTTCCAGGCGCACCACGGTGGCGCGGCCCATCAAGCCGTTGACCTGGCCGACGCGCAGGCTATCGCCCACCGCGACCTTGTGGATCTCCTGCATGTGGGTGAAACGCCGGTCGGCCAGCACCACGCGGTCGGCCGCGATGAAATCGGCTTCTTCAAGTAGCAGCAGGTTCACGGTTGCGTCGCTGGCGGCTGGTCGTTGTGATCGTTGGCCGCTTCATCGTGCGCGCCGCGCTTGCGGATCAGGCTGCCACACAGCACGCCGACCTCAAACAACAGCCACATGGGCACGGCCAGCAGGGTCTGCGAGAAGATGTCTGGCGGGGTCAGGACCATGCCGACCACGAAGCAGCCGATGATCACGTAGGGGCGAACCTTCTTCAGGTACTTCACGTCGACCACGCCGATCCACACCAGCAGCACCACGGCGACCGGGATCTCGAAGGCGACGCCAAAGGCGAAGAACAGGGTCATGACGAAGTCGAGGTAGCTGGCGATGTCGGTCATCATCGACACACCCTCTGGCGTGGCGCTGGCGAAGAAGCCGAAAATCAGCGGGAACACCAGGAAATAGGCGAAGGCCATGCCGGCGTAGAACAGGAAGATGCTCGACACCAGCAGCGGTATGGCAATGCGTTTTTCGTGGCGATACAGGCCAGGTGCGATAAAGCCCCAGATCTGCTGAAGGATGAACGGGATCGCCAGGAACAGCGAAACGATCATGGTCAGCTTGAACGGCGTTAGGAACGGCGATGCCACGTCGGTGGCGATCATCGTTGCATTGGCCGGCAGGTGGTCGCGCAGCGGCGCGGACACCAGGGTGTAGATCTGCTGGGCGAAGGAGAACAACCCGGCAAATATCAGGAAGATGACGGCGACACAGCGCAACAGGCGGGTGCGCAGTTCAGTCAGGTGCGAGACCAGCGGCATGGGCTGGTCGTGTTCCGGATTTTCGCTCATGGGGCTCGCGGCGGTTGTGGCGGTTCAGAGGGGGCGGCCGGCGCTGTCGGGGCGGCCGGCGTAGCGTCTGGCGTGGCTTCGAGCCCAGCGGGCGGCTGCACCGTGGCCGTGGTGACAGGGGGCTGCACCGGCGGCGTCTGGGGGTTGAGGATGCGCCGGGCTTGCTCTTCCATTTGCAGGATGTGCTCGTTGTGCAGCTGGCGACGGATATCGTCGGCACCGATCTCGCGCTCGACTTCCATCTTGATGCTGTTGAAGCTGCGCTTGAGGCGGCCGATCCACAGCCCTGCCGTGCGGGCGGCGCCCGGCAGGCGCTCGGGGCCGAGCACCAGCAAGGCGACAAGGCCTACCAGCAGCAACTCACTGAAACTGATGCCGAACATGGGTCAGTCTTTCCGCTGCGGCTCTTGGACCGGTTGGGCCTGGCCTTCAATGGTGTGGCCCTGGGGCTGTTGTGCAGTGTTCTGCACCGGTGGCACGGGCTGGGCAGGCGGCGGGGTCTGCTCGGCCGGCTTGTTTTCTTCGTCGTTCATGGCCTTGCGGAAGCCTTTGATCGACTCGCCGAGGTCGCTGCCGAAGTTTTTCAGCTTCTTGGTGCCGAACACCAAAACGACGACGACCAGCAGGACAATCCAATGTTTCCAGTCAAAGATACCCATGTTGCTCTCCTAGAATTCTATACAGTCAGGCGGAAGGTTGACGCGCAGCCTTCTCGTCATGCCCGGAAAGCCCGAAACGGCGCTCCAGTTCATCGAGCACGGCCTGTGGGTGTTGCCCCAACGCGCTGAGCATGACCAAGCTATGAAACCACAGGTCGGCGGTTTCATAGATGACATCGCTGTAATCCTTGCTGACAGCGGCGTCTTTGGCGGCGATGATCGTTTCGATGGACTCTTCGCCGAGCTTTTCGAGGATCTTGTTTAAGCCCTTGTGATGCAGGCTTGCCACGTAGGAGCTGTCGGGTGCCGCGTGCTTGCGTTGTTCCAGCACGTCGGCCAGGCGGTTGAGGGTGTCGCTCATGTCAGTGTCCTGCGCTATAAATGGCGTCCGGGTCCTTCAAGACCGGGTCGACGGTTTTCCACTGGCCGTCTTCGAAGACGCGGTAGAAGCAGCTTTCGCGGCCGGTATGGCAGGCGATATGGCCCAGTTGCTCGACCATCAGGATGATCACGTCGGCATCACAGTCCAGGCGCATTTCGTGCAGTTTTTGCACATGGCCAGATTCCTCGCCCTTGCGCCACAGCTTGCCACGCGAGCGCGACCAGTAGATGGCGCGTTGCTCGGCGGCAGTCAGGGCCAGGGACTCGCGGTTCATCCAGGCCATCATCAGCACGCGTCCGGTCTTGTGGTCCTGGGCAATGGCCGGTACCAGGCCGTCGCTGTTCCACTTGATCTCGTCCAGCCAGTCTTTCATCGTCCACTCCAAAACGGGCCCGCTCCTGTGCCGGGCCCTTTGCGCTAGTGTGCCAGCCAGCGGGCCGGCTGGCTATTGGCGCACGATCAGGTAAAGGCCGGCGGCCAGCATCAGCCAGGCTGGCCAAGCGGCCGGGGCGGCCAGGCTGGCGGCCTCGGCGGCGCCGGCGGCCAGCACCGCGCCACCACCCAGCAAGCCGGCGCCCAGCAGGCGCAGCGCCCAGCGGTCACCTTGGCGGCGGCGCTCGGGCAACTGCGGGTCGTGCAGGTGCGGTTGCGACAGGCGCTCAAGCAGGTCGCGGGTCATGCCGGCCAGGTGCGGCAGCTGCTCGGCCTGGCTGTACAGATTGCCGACCATGGCCTTGGGGCTGTAGCGCTCGCGCATCCAGCGTTCCAGGAACGGCTTGGCGGTGCTCCACAGGTCCAGGTCCGGGTAGAGCTGACGGCCCAGGCCTTCGATGTTGAGCAAGGTCTTCTGCAACAGCACCAGCTGAGGCTGGACTTCCATGTTGAAGCGCCGGGCGGTCTGGAACAGGCGCATCAGCACCTGGCCGAAGGAAATATCTTTCAACGGTTTTTCGAAGATCGGCTCGCACACCGTACGGATCGCCGCCTCGAATTCGTTGACCTTGGTGTGCGCCGGCACCCAACCCGAATCGATGTGCAGTTGCGCAACGCGGCGGTAGTCACGCTTGAAGAAGGCAAACAGGTTGCGCGCCAGGTAGTCCTGGTCTTCCGACGTGAGGCTGCCGACGATGCCGCAGTCGATGGCGATGTACTGCGGGCTCCACGGCTTGACCGTGCTGACGAAGATGTTGCCGGGGTGCATGTCGGCATGGAAGAAGCTGTCGCGGAACACCTGGGTGAAGAACACCTCCACACCCCGTTCGGCCAGCAGCTTCATGTCGGTGCGCTGGTCGGCCAGGGTCGCCATGTCGGTGACCGGCACGCCGTAGATACGCTCCATCACCAGCACCTTGGGCCGGCACAGGTCCCAGTACACCTGGGGCACGTACATCAGCTCGGAGGCTTCGAAGTTGCGCCGCAGCTGGCTGGCGTTGGCCGCCTCGCGAAGCAGGTCGAGTTCGTCGTAGATGGTCTTTTCGTAATCGTTGACCACCTCCACCGGGTGCAGGCGGCGCGCGTCGGCAGACACCCGCTCGGCGCCCTTGGCGATCAGGAACAACCAGGCCAGGTCTTGAGCGATGACCGGCTTGAGGCCCGGGCGGACCACCTTGACCACGACTTCTTCGCCGCTTTTCAGGCGGGCGGCGTGTACCTGGGCCACCGAGGCCGAGGCCAGTGGCTCGACGTCGAAGCGGCTGAACAGCTCGCCGACCTTGGCGCCGAGCTGTTCTTCGATCAATGCAACGGCCTGTTTCGGGTCGAACGGCGGCACGCGGTCTTGCAGCCCCATTAATTCGTCGGCGATGTCGGTGGGCAGCAGGTCGCGGCGCGTGGACAACAGCTGGCCGAACTTGATGAAAATCGGCCCCAGGTCCTGCAGCGCCAGGCGCAGACGCGCACCGCGGCTGAGCGCGGAGGGCTTGCGCGGCAGCCAGCGCCAAGGCATCAGCAGGCGCAGGCTCATCAGCCACCAGGGCAGGGGCAGGTCGAACAACAGGTCATCGAGACGGTAGCGGATCACCACACGCTGGATGCGAAAGAGACGGCGGACGGCGAGCAGCTTCATGCGTTATCGCTGGTATCAAGGGATCGGGAGAGGCGCTGCAGGCGCGCCTCGAGGCGTTCTATATCGACCTTCAGGGTATCGAGCTCGCTGAAGGCGGCTTCGGCTTCGCGTTTGCCGACCAGGGTGCGCGACTCTTCGGCCAGGTACTCGGAGAGGTTCTGGCTGAAGCGCGTCAGGCCCTGGCGGGTCCAGCGCGCGCGCAGGCGGAGGTGGCCGGCCAGCAACGCTGTGGCCACCGGGCCGAGCCAGCGCTGCAGCTCGTGCTCCCAGTCCAGTTCAAGGTCTTGCAGCACGCCGAACAGGTCGAGCAACACAGCGCTATCGCCATGCAGCTCGACCTGCGGGCTGTGCAGCACGGCGGTCTTGTCCTTGGCCAGGGCCAGTTGCGCCAGGCTGCCGGCAGGGGCGCGCAGGCTACAGTCGACCTCGCCCTCCCAATGCGCGGCCAGCATCAGGCCGTCTTCATCGGGCAGGATGAACACCTGCAGGGCCGGCTGACGGCAATCGATCTCGATGACCTTGCCTTCGAGCGCGGCCAGCCGCGGCAGCGCCGTGCTGTCCATGCGCAGGACGCGGTTCAGGCCATGTTCGACGCTGGCGAGCAGCCCGGCCAGCAGCATCAGGGCTTGATTCCCCGGTGCACGGCGACGATACCGCTGGTCATGTTGTGGTAGGTGACGCGGTCGAAGCCGGCGTCGACCATCATGGCCTTGAGGGTTTCCTGGTCGGGGTGCATGCGGATCGATTCGGCCAGGTAGCGGTAGCTTTCCGAGTCGTTGGTGATCAGCTTGCCGGCCAGTGGCATGAAGGCGAACGAGTAGGCGTCATAGGCTTTGGACATCAGCTTGTTGGTCGGCTTGGAGAACTCCAGGATCAACAGGCGGCCGCCGGGCTTGAGCACGCGCAGCATCGAGCGAATGGCTTCGTCTTTGTGGGTGACGTTGCGCAGGCCGAAGGCGATGGTCACGCAGTCGAAGTGGTTGTCCGGGAACGGCAGCTTCTCGGCGTCGGCCTGGACGAACTCGATGTTGCCGGCCACGCCACGGTCGAGCAGGCGGTCACGGCCGACCTTGAGCATCGAATCGTTGATGTCGGCGAGCACTACTTGCCCGGTCGGGCCTACAAGGCGCGAGAACTTGGCGGCCAGGTCACCGGTACCGCCGGCGATGTCCAGCACGCGGTTGCCGCTGCGCACGCCCGACAGCTCGATGGTGAAGCGCTTCCACAGGCGGTGCATGCCGCCGGAAAGCACGTCGTTCATCAGGTCGTACTTGGCGGCCACGGAGTGGAACACCTCGGCGACTTTCTTCGCCTTTTGGCTCTCCGGGACGTCCTGGTAGCCAAAATGGGTGGTGGGTTCGGCGTGTTCGCCTTTGCGCTGGTCGTTCATATCGCTTCACCGGAAAAAATTACCGCCATTCTAGGGCGAATGGGCGGATTTGTCTTGGCGGGGTGTGCCAGGGGGCAGGGGCGGGCATAATGCTGATTATGTCTTCATACCCAGGATCACCCGCATGACCCAGATCAGCGTCGAACGCAAACATTCCCTCGGCCGCGAGGCTGCCCGCGCCAAGGCCGAGGCGCTGGTAGAAAAGCTCAGCCGCGAATATGACCTCAAGGCCACCTGGAACGGCGACCGCGTCGACGTCGCGCGCAGCGGCGCCAACGGCAGCGTGCAGATTGGCGAAGACACCATCCGCGTCGAGCTTAAGCTCGGCATGATGCTGTCGATCATGGGCGCTAGCATCAAGAGCGAGATCGAGCGGGCGCTGGACAAAGCCCTGGCCTGACACCAGGGCTGTGCTGTTGACCGGCCCGTCAGTGGGCCGGAAAGGGGATGATGCCCTCTATCTGGTCCAGGCGCAGGTCGCCGCGGTAGATGGCGATCCGTTCAGCCGCTGTATGGGCGTGCTCTAGCCTGACCTCGCGCGCCTTTTCGGCCCTGCTGGCACGCGCGGGGCGCGGCTCCCAGTGCTTCAGGTGGCCTTTGACGAAGGTGCGGGGCGCCGCGTCGGCGCTGCGGTAGTGGAAGTGAGCCTCCCACAGCACCGCATTGGGCACCTGCACGTCCTTGATCTGGTAGACGTCCAGGTAGTCGTTGGCAGTGCGCAGCGGCTTACGCGATGTGCTCAGGGCGATCTCTATCCGCTGTTGCTGATACAGGTAACGTAACGCACTGCTGTCCGGGTGGCGGGTGTTGAGGTAGGCGTCGGTGAGCAGTCGGCGTTTTTCGGTGTTCAGCGAGGCGATGGCATCGCGCAGTTGACTCGCCAGGCCTTCGGACGCCCGGTCATCGGCAGCGCTTACGTGCTGCTCGACCCTGCGCATGTCCTCGATCTGCCAATCCATGAGGTCGGCCAGGCTGTTCGGCTCGTTCGCGTAGCGCGCTGCCAGCGCGACCCGGTCATTCACGTGCGCCAGCAGGTGTTGCGCGCGACTGCGCAGCTGTGCGGTGTCTTGCGCGGCGGGGCGCTCCTCGCCTGGGACTTCGAACCATTGGCCATTGCGCCGCTCATAGGCGCCCCCAGGTTGCTCGGTGGCCGGGTTGCGCTGAACGGCATGATCGCCTTCCTGGTCACGTTCGACCAGCACCGAGCGCCCTCGGGAGGTTCGGATCAGGGTGCGTTTGCCGGCCCTGACGCGGTGGGTCAGCTGTCGCGCAGGGGACGATGAGCCCTGCTCGGCATTCATCAAGGCGGTGCTCAAGTCGGTTTCTGCCAGGCGTTCCAGGCCCGTCATCGCCTCGATGTAGGCCTGCAGCATCGTGGTGTCCACGGCGGGTGCGGTGAACGATTGCATGTACCTGGCCCTGCCGATGACGGCCCGGTAAACGCGCAGGGCGTTGCCCAGCACCTCCGCTTGTTGGTCGGCAGGCAGGTTGGCAGAGGCAACGCCATCGTGGCTCCACAGCGCTGCTGACAGGTCCGTGTCGCTCAGGCTGTTTTGCAAGGGCAGCAAGTCAGTGGCCGCTTCGGCAGTGAGCAGGGTCTTGTCCAGTGTCAGGTAAGCCAGGTCGCTGACAATCTGTGCGCGGACGATCAACGACGAGTAAGGGCGCAGCTTGATGGCGCGTTCGATCTTGGCTTTCTTGTCTGGGTAGGCGATTCGGGCATCGCTGAGCACGTCGGAAAGCGTTTTATCCAGTCGCTCGCTGACCACGAGCAGGCGGCGGCTGACCTTCAGTGCGTCTCGGGTCGATTCGCGAAATACGGCGTGTCGGCCCCTCTGCTCGTCACTGTCTGGCACCCCACGCAAGCCCACTGATTGCTCCTGCAAGTGTTCGTGGTCGACCAGTTCGAGCAGGCGCCGCACCAGCAGCATGTCATTGTCGATGGCGGCTTCTGTCCAGTTGCTGAGCCGACGTGCAGTGGCGCCCGAAAGGTCGTACTTCAGGTAGCGAGGCTCGAGCATCTGCCGGTAGAGGTCGGCGTTGGCATGCAGCAAGCTGGCCTGCTTTTCGAGGTACAGCGACCCTGCGGCGATCTGCGGTAGGTGCTGCCTGCGCATTTCCAGCACTGCCTGGCGCTGCACCCGGAGCGCCGGTGGAAGTGCCTTGACGTCGGGGTTGGGCAACGCTTTGAACGCCAGGCTGAACGCAGCCGCCTCGTCGTCAAAGGCTTCAAGCTCGATGCGGTTGCGCTCCATGAAGGGCTCGAGCTGGGTCAGTTTGTCCTGGTTGGCTTGACCGGTCGTTTGCAGTGCATCGTAGTGCTGGCGATTCTGCGCGGTGACGGCTTCGCGGGTTCTTGGCATGCCGCCGGCCAAATGCAGGTCCAGGACCCATTCGTCATTCCAGCGCCGCAGCCAAGGGCCTTTACTGCGTTCGCGTCCGACGATGTAATAGCCGTCGGGCGCGCCGCCCCAACGTGTGTGCCATTCGCCCTGGCTGGTGTCCGGGCCGATGATCTGGATTCCGCCCCAGGTTTCCTGCACCTCGTAGGCCACGTCCTGCAGGTTCACGTAGAGCCGCTCTTGCACCTTGTACAGCCCGCGCAGGCGGCCTTGTGTTTCAGCCGCATGGCCTTGCAGGGAAACGCCTGCGCGCAGTTCGCCCAGGCGCTGGCGGGCATGGGAGGGCAAATTGCCCACCCGCTGGCTGTTGTGCCAACGGCTCACGCTGACGTGGCCGGGGCGTTGCGCCTGATGGGGTTCGGCCCAGTCCGCTGTTTTGGGTGCCTCAACGGTTACCGGCGTGGAGGGTGCTCTGCGGGCGGGGCCCTCCAGGGCCATGGCGTCCACCGCTGCCGAGCTGACCCCCGCATGCGTTGGGGCTGTGGGGCCCTGCATCAACAACAGGGCCAGGTTGGTCAGCACATCTGCCGCTGCCAAGGCCTTTTCCTCTGCGCTGCCATCGGACAGGGCGGGCAGGTCATCCTTGAGCGTTGCCACGGCGGCGACCAGCCAGGCCAGCATGGCCGCAGGGCCACGCAGCAGGGGCGTGACCGTGTTGAACAGAACCCAGCCGCCCTGCACGATCAAGGCCCAGCGCTGTTGCGCATTCGAGCGGCTCTGCCGGGAGGCCAGCAGTAGCATTGTCTGAATGCGTGCGTTGTAGAGGTGGTTGTCCAAATCTTCCAGCCAAGGTGTGTGAACGGCTGTAACAGGGACCCTGAGGCGTTCCAATAGGGTGTCTACCAACGCCGACTGCGTGCCAATCAAGTGCGCCAGGACCGACAGGCGGCTATGCAGGTGCGGCCGTTCGAATCCGCCGTGCTGGTAGATGCCCCTGGCGTCGTCATCCATCCAGGCCAGCAGCTGTTGCTGCAACGCCTGATCAGCCCGTATCTGCGCCATCAAACTGTCCAGGCTGGCAAACTCCGCCACGGCGTCATCCGCGAACAGGGGGCGATACAGGACCCAGCGCTGGTTGGCCTTTACCTTGATCAGGAACATGCCATGCACCGTGTTGCCTTCAGAGGCACCCGGTGCAGGCAGAAACGCCAGCGGCGAAATGCTGAGCGCTTCAGGTGACGCGTGATTGGCACGGCAGAAATCGACGATTGCCTGGCAGGCCTGTGCGCTGAGCTTGGCTTCGATCCTGGCCCTGAGCGCGGCGAACTGCAGGGTGCTGCGCCATTCCGTGGCATGGCGCTGGAGGCGGCTGGCCTTGAGCGTGGCGTCTTGCAGTTGGTGGGCGACATAAGCGGGGTAATGCCCGCCGACATCCACGGTCGAGATCAAGCGGTTGACGTAATCCAGGTTCAGCCAGCTGCCCAGAGGCCGTGCGTGGATGTCGAGCAGGCCGGACGCCACTTCGTCGCTGCCCGTGTGCAGGCGTGCAATGGCCAGTTCCGTCAGGGTCATGCTTTTCAGGTAATTCAATTGCGCGGGGCCGGACGACGACAGCGGTACCACCACCGAGATCTGCACGAGCAGCTGGTCGGGGTCCTGTGGTGTTTCGGCTGGGAAGTCCGCGTGCATCTGTTCGCGCAGCCGGCGAGCGGCATAGCGGCCCAGGGGTTCTATCGCATCGAGGGACGTCCTGCCCTGGGCGTGGGCCTGGCTGGCGGCGAGCTCCAGCAGGGCTTCGGCGTACAGTAGGTGGCCGGTGCTGTCTGCTTGACTCAGCCAGGTGGGCAGGCTTAGCAGTGGCTGCTCGGTGCTTGGCAGGGGCAGGTCGAGGAAATGGGACGAAGGGTCGCTCAACGTGCTGAAGGCCTCCTCAAGCGCGTGGACGCTGGTGAGCGTGGACAACCGCAGGCGGCCGACCCTGTCGAGGATGCCATTGAGTAGTTCAGTGGACTGGAACGCGAACGGGTCTGTGTTCAGCGGTTGCTGTGCCCAGCGCAGCGTGTCGAATTGATACTGCTGCGCCAGTGCGTCGCGAAGGGCCTCGGCGAAGGCCGCAAGGTCAACGTAGCTGCGCACCGTGCCTGAAGGTTTGCACCACAGCACGATCCCGGCTTCGGCGATGATCAACAGGTCCGGTAAGGCCTGGGGTGGATGCTCATCGAGGGTGACCTGCAGCCGGTTGATCGCCAGTGCGCTGGCAGTGCCGTTGACCACGCCATACAGCACGGCTTTCACCGGTTCGGACAAGCCCTGCCGTTCCACGCCTAGCAGCAGGGCGGCCTTCAAGGTCTGCGCCAACCTGTGCACATGGGACAGGCCCGATGTGGCGTCGCTTGCAGCCCAGAAACCAATCTGCGCTTGCTGAAAGGCTTCGGTCAGGGCCGCTAACAGTTCATCGAAGTCGCGGTTGAGGTTGGCCATGTTCAGGCTGACTTCGGGCTGGGCGTTTGGGCCGACACCTGCCGCCTGCGGCAGAAAGGGCAGGGGCGGCGCAATGCTGAGCACGTCTGTGCGCGTGAGGGCCATACCTTTGCCCGTCAAAAAATGGTCGAGCAGGGTGTTTACCAGGGAGACCTGTGCCGGTTGCTTGCCTGCGCTGTGGATGAGCGTGAAGGGCTCGAGGGACTGCAACTGCGGGTGGTTGCGGGTGATCCAGGGGTAGCGGTTGGCCAGGATCGTCAAGCCGGCCTTGGCAACCACCTCGCGCAGCGTGGGGCGTTGGGCGAATTGGCTGGCTACCCGTTGCTTGAACGTGGTGGGTTGCAGGGGCGGGGACGCAGGCATGAGGTGTGAGCTCCGGTGGCGGGAATGCTCGCACGCTAGCGCCGATGCCTGCGGCGGCGGCGGTACATGTTTGGCCCCCTTATGCCGCGTGAGCTTAGGGTGAGGTTTCTAATTTTCTTCCCTACCTTATGCTCAAGCCCAACCTCCATGGGCAGTTCCTCTCCACTCATGAGCATGAGGTACAGAGCATGGCCAAAGTGAATGTGAAGAAAAAGGACGACGCCCCAGGCACCCTGGGCGAAGTGCGCGGTTATGCGCGCAAGATCTGGCTGGCAGGTATCGGCGCCTATGCCCGCGTCGGCCAGGAAGGTTCCGAGTATTTCAACGAGCTGGTCAAAGCCGGCGAAGGCGTTGAAAAACGTGGCAAGAAGCGCATCGACAAAGAGCTCGATGCGGCCAATAACCAGCTGGATGAAGCGACCCAGGAAGTCAGCCGCGTACGCGGCAAGGTCGAAGTTCAACTCGACAAGATCGAAAAAGCTTTCGACGCACGGGTTGGTCGCGCCTTGAATCGCCTTGGCATTCCGTCTAAACATGACGTTGAGGCGTTGTCCATCAAGCTTGAACAGCTGCACGAGCTGCTTGAGCGCGTCGCGCACAAACCATAAGGAGAGCAGGATGGCTGGCAAGAAGAATTCCGACAAAGAAAGCAGCTCCTGGGTCGGCGGGATCGAGAAGTACTCCCGCAAGATCTGGCTGGCGGGCCTGGGGATCTATTCGAAGATCGACCAGGACGGCCCGAAGCTGTTCGATACGCTGGTGAAGGACGGCGAGAAGGCCGAGAAGCAGGCGAAGAAGACCGCCGAAGACGTGGCTGATAGCGCCAAGGCTTCGACCACGTCGCGCGTGTCCGGCGTGAAAGATCGCGCGCTGGGCAAGTGGAGCGAGCTTGAAGAAGCCTTCGACAAGCGCCTGAACAGCGCCATTTCGCGCCTGGGCGTACCAAGCCGCAATGAGATCAAGGCGCTGCACCAGCAAGTGGACAGCCTGACCAAGCAGATCGAGAAACTGACCGGTGCCTCGGTCACGCCGATCTCCAAGGCGGCTGCGAGCAAAGCCGCTGCCAAACCACTGGCCAAGGCGCCTGCCAAACCTGCTGCGAAAACCGCAGCAGCCAAGCCGGCGGCCAAAGCGGCTGCGGCAAAACCAGCGGCTAAACCTGCTGCGAAAACCGCTGCTGCCAAACCCGCTGCCAAACCCGCTGCCAAGCCTGTTGCGGCCAAGCCTGCAGCGGCGAAGAAACCGGCAGTGAAGAAGGCCCCGGCCAAACCGGCCGCCGCCAAACCGGCAGCACCTGCGGCCAGTGCGGCACCGGCTCCGACTGCTGCAGCGCCAGCGCCAAGCGCGGCCCCGGCCAGCAGCACACCGTCGGCAGCGACCGGCACCGGGACCCTGATCTAGTCCCGCGTCGCCTTCTTCGCGGGGCAAGCCCGCTCCCACAGATTCAGCTCAGCTTGCAAACCCTGAGCTGGGTCTCTGTGGGAGCGGGCTTGCCCCGCGAAGAGGGCACCGCCGATGCGGCACTACCCCTCCAGATACCGCACCGCCAACTGCTCCGCCGCCGCCCGGGCCTGGGCCTGCAGGTGCGGCGCCACCAGCATCATCACCTGGTACACCACGATCCCCACATCTCCCTCCCGCCCCAGCACGCGCTGGTAATCCAGCGAGAACATCAGTGTCAGGGTGATCTGCTCCACCAACTGCCCCAGCGCCTGGGTTTCGCTCACTACTTGCCCCTGGCCCTTGAGGCTGGCCAGCAACGCGGCAAGGGTTCGCTTCAGTGCGTTGATCAGGCTGCGCATGCCGCGGGCCAGCTTCGGCAGGCGCCCGGTCAGGTTGGACAGGTCCTGGAACAGGAAGCGGTACTGGGCCATGCGCTCGACGATCAAGTGCAGGAACAACCAGTAGTCCTCGGCCTCCAGGCGCACTTCAAGCGGTGGGTCGAGCAGCGGCATCAGCGCCTCTTCGAAACGCTCGAAAAGCCCCAGCACCACAGGTTCCTTGCCATGGAAGTGGTAGTACAGGTTGCCAGGGCTGATGCCCAGTTCGTTGGCGATCTCCAAGGTCGAGACATTCGGTTCGCCTTGCTGGTTGAACAGTTGCAGGGCGCATTCAAGGATACGGTCGCGGGTCTTCATCCGGGCGGTGTGCTCATCGGGTCAGGACATAGGTGCCTGGCGCAGGGCCCAGCGGCGGATAGGTGGTATTGCCAAGCGTGGTGCGTGGCGCTTTCAGCGGGCCGGAGCGCGGGGTGACCCACTCCAGCCACAATGGCCACCAACTGCCTTCGCTGCGTTGCGCGTCGTGGAACCAGGCACGCGGGTCGCTGGACAGCTTCGGGTTGGCCAGGTAGTAGGCCTTGGGGTTGCCAGGTGGGTTGATGATGCTCTGGATATGCCCGCTGTTGGCCAGCACGAAGCGTCGGTCGCCGCCTAGCAGCATGGCTGAGCGGTACACGGCATCCCACGGGGTGATGTGGTCGTTGCTGCCGGCCACGGTGAAACTGTCGAGGTCGACCTGCTTTAGGTCGATGGGCGTGCCACACACCTCAAGGCCTGCCGGGTGGGTCAGCGGGTTGTGCTTGAAGAAGTCCAGCAGGTCGCCATGCAGCGCCGCCGGCAGGCGTGTGCTGTCGGCGTTCCAGTAGAGGATGTCGAAGGCGGGCGGGGTCTTGCCGAGCAGGTAGTTGTTGACCCAGTAGTTCCAGATCAAGTCATTGGGCCGCATCCAGGCGAAGATCCGCGCCACCTCGGCGCCGTCCAGCACACCGCGCTGGTACGAGCGGCGCTTGGCCGCCTCGATCGTCTGCTCGTCGGCGAACAGGCTGGCGGGGCTTTCGAACTTGCTGTCCAGCAAGCTGACCAGGTACGTGGCGCTGCGCACTCTGCGCAACTGGTGCTTGGCTTGCAGGTGGCCTTGCAGCGCTGCCATGGTCAGCCCGCCAGCGCAGGCGCCCATCAGGTTGGGGTCGCGGTTGCCACTGATGCTGCGGCACGCGTTAAGCGCTTCTTCCAGGGCCTGAACGTAGCTCGACAGCCCCCACTCGCGGTGCCGTGGGTCGGGGTTGCGCCAACTGACCATGAACACCTGCAGGCCGTTCTTGAGCATGTACTGGACAAAGCTGTTGGTCGAGCTGAGGTCGAAGATATAGAACTTGTTGATCTGCGGCGGCACCACCAGCAGTGGGCGGGCGTGCTGTTTTTCGCTCATCGGCTGGTACTGGATCAGCTCCAGCAGTTCGTTGCGAAACACCACGGCGCCGGGGGTTGCCGCGACGTTGCCACCCACTTCGAAGGCGCGTTCGTCCACCTGGCGAGGCAAGCCATCGTTGTGGCGCAAGTCGTCAAGCAAGTGCGCCACGCCACGCACCAGGCTTTGCCCGCCGGTGTTGAGCAGCTCCTTCACGGCCAGTGGGTTGAGCAGCGAATTGCTGGGCGCCAGGGCATCGTTGATCAGCGTGAACAGAAACTGCGCGCGGGCGCGGTCATCGTGGTCCAGGTGGCTTTCATCGATCCACAGGCGGGTCTGCTTCTGCCAGGCCAGGTAGGCTTGCAGGCCGCGCCGGTAGAACGGGTTCTGGCTCCAGGTGGGGTCGCTGAAGCGGGTGTCTCGCGGGCTCGGCTGGTAAGGGGTGTCGCCGAGCATCACGCGGCCCAGCTGGCCACTCAGGGCCAGTAGGTGGCGGGCTGTATGCAGTGGGTTGCGCAAGCCATGACGGCCGACACTGCGCAACGTGGAAATCAGGTCGCGCCCGCGCAGGCCGAGGATGGCGTTTTGCACGTTCATGCTGGTGGCGGGAAGCGTTGGCGTTCCTTTGGCCGGTTTGTCTTTCATGGCAACACTCCCTCGTCTTGACCCTTGGCGCCTGCTGGCCCCGTCGCGGGCGAACCCGCCCCTATACGCCCGAAGCCGGGCGCGGATGCATGACCGCGCGCTGACGCTCTTGCTGGAGGAACTTCATGATGATCGGGGCGACGGCCTCGGCCCGGGTGATCAGAAACAGATGGCCGTCGTCGATAATGTGTAGCTGGGCATTGGGAATCCGCCAGGCCAGCAGGCGCATGTTGATCAGCGGGATCAACGGGTCGTCGTCGCCAGCCAGTACCAGGGTGGGCTGCTGGATCTTGTGCAGCCAGTGAATGCTGGTCCAGCCAAGCCCGGCGAACAGTTGCCAGTAATAGCCCAGCTTGCCGCCGGAGCGCACCTTGGCTGCGTGTCGCATGGCCAGGTCTGGGTCGCGGCGAAAGCCACCGCCGTAGATCAGCGGGGCGATGCGGATGACATGCGAAGGCTGGATGTAGCGCCGGGGGCTGGCCATCATCCACAGCACCTTGGGCTTGCCCGGCACCATCACCGCGCCGGCAGCCGTGGCGGCCAGCACCAGCTTCTTGCAGCGCTCGGGGTAGTCGTGGGCAAACTGCTGCGCCAGGGCGCCGCCCCACGACACGCCGATCACATTCACCTGGCCGTAGTCGAGGTAATCGAGCATGCGTGCCGTGAGCTTGGCCAGCCCCGGAAAGCGATAGGGCTGGCGTGGCGTCGACGAGCCGCCTACGCCCGGTACGTCGAAGGCGATGACTTCCAGGTCCGGGTCCAGCGCTTCGATGAACGGAAACACCAGCTCCAGGTTGGCGCCGATGCCGTTGAAGATCAGCAGCGGCGTCAGGTGCGGCTTGCCCGGGCGCACGGCAGTGCGGATGGACTGGTTGTCCAGTTCGACGGTCCTGAAGATATAGGGTGACGGCATGCGCGTGGCTCTGTGGTGAAGTGAACACCGTGGCCCACCCGCAGGTGGCCACGGCGCTGCAACTCAACGTTCGTGAACGTAAGTGCCCGGAGATGCCTCGCCAGCGGCATAGGCGCGGTTGCCCAGCCGGGTTGGCGCTTTTTTCAGGTCGCCGGCACGTTCGCCCAGCCAGTTTTGCCAATGCAGCCACCAGGAGTCGGCATGCTTGGTCGCGTTTTCCTGCCAGGCCACGGGGTCGCCCGGGCGATCGGCGCCGGTCATGAAGCGCGCCTTGGGGTTGCCCGGTGGGTTGAGGATGCTCTGGATGTGGCCGCTGTTGGACAGCACGAACTCGATCTTGCCGCCAAACAGGTGCGCCGAACGGTAGCAGGACGGCCACGGGGTGATGTGGTCGTTGGTGCCGGCCAGGCTGTAGATGTCGCAGGTGACCTGCTTCAGGTCGATCGGCGTGCCGCACACTTCCAGTGCACCGGGGCGGGTCAGTGGGTTGCTTTTGAACATCTCGATCAGGTCGCCGTGGAAGGCGGCCGGCAGGCGCGTGGTGTCGTTGTTCCAGAACAGGATGTCGAACACCGGCGGCTCGTTGCCGAGCAGGTAGTTGTTGACCCAGTAGTTCCAGATCAGGTCATTGGGGCGCATCCAGGCGAACACCTTGGCCATCTCGCTGCCTTCGAGCACGCCGGCCTGGTAGGAGTGGCGCTTGGCGGCTTCGAGGGTCTGTTCATCGACGAACAGCGCGACCTGGGTGTCCATGGTGGTGTCCAGCACGCTGACCAGCAGGGTCAGGGCATTGACCTTCTTTTCGCCCAAGGCGGCGTAATGGCCCACCAGGGCAGTGCAGGTGATGCCGCCGGAGCAGGCGCCGAGCATGTTCAGGTCTTTGCTGCCGGTAATCGCCAGCACGGCGTCGACGGCTTCCTTGAGCGCATCGATGTAGGTCGACAGGCCCCACTCGCGCTGGGCCTTGGTCGGGTTGCGCCAGCTGATGATGAAGGTCTGCTGTTGTGCGCGCAGGCAGAAGCGCGCCAGGCTTTTTTCCGGGCTCAGGTCGAATACGTAGAACTTGTTGATTTGCGGCGGCACCACCAGCAGTGGCCGCGCGTGCACCTGCTCAGTGATGGGGCTGTACTGGATCAGCTCCAGCACGTCGTTGCGGAACACCACGGCGCCGTCGCTGGTGCCCAGGTTCTTGCCCACTTCGAAGGCGTCCATGTTCACTTGGCTGGGCATGCCACCGTTGTTGACCACGTCCTTGGCCAGGTTGGACAGGCCATCGAGCAGGCTTTTGCCACCGGTTTCGAAGAAGCGCTTGACCGCGGCCGGGTTGGACAAGGTGTTGGTCGGCGCCATGGCCTCGGTCATCAGGTTGATGACGAACTGCCCGCGGCTGATGTCCTGGGGTGACAGGTCGCTGTTGCCGATCCACTCCTGCAGCTCCTTGCGCCAGGCCAAGTAGGTTTGCAGGTAGCGGCGGTAAAGGGGGTTGTTGCTCCAGGCCGGGTCGTTGAAGCGGCGGTCGTCGCTTTCGGGGGTGAGGCTGGATTTGCCCAGCAGCACGTTCTTCAGCTCCAGGCCGAAGTGCGCCACGTGCTTGGCGCTGTGCAAAGGTTGGCGCACGGCCTGGCGCAGCACGGTGCGTGCCGAGCTCAACAGGTCCTTGCGGCGGATGCCGATGACCGGGTTCAGCCCCAGGGTGTTCTCTGAGGCCTGCCGCTGCAACTCATCGTTGTTCTTGTTACTCATCTGCGACGCTCCGTTGTCCAGAGACGAGTACCGGTTGCCTGTGGCGCTTGCACAGTCCAGAGCCCGGTACTGCTACTCGGGTGACCAGTGATAAGGAACAGCGGTGCTGCGGGCCGGATGCATTCGGCGATGAGCTGCGGGGAATTCTGCGTGTGAAGACAGCCTGCTTTCGCTCGCGACCTCTACATACCGGCCAGGCCCTGATTGCCTTCAAGGCGATGCAGGGAACTTGCCAGCTCCATTGGTTACCCGACTTTCATGTAATGCGCAAGACAGCCCGTCACTGAGCTGCCTGTAGGGGCATTCAAGCAGATGAGATTAGAAAATGCGCTCTAAACGTTCGAGGGCTTGCGCTAGAGCATGAGTTTCACGACCGATTCGGCCGGGTCGCGGGATTTTCCGGCCTTGTGCAGCTCGTCGAGGTACTCGGCCCACAGCTGTTCCTGGCGCAGGCACAGTTGCTCGAGGTACTCCCAGGTGAACAGGCCGCTGTCATGGCCGTCATCGAAGGTCAATTTCAGTGCATATTGGCCGGCGGGTTCGAGGCCAGCGAGGCCGACGTTGACCTTGCCAACTTGCAGGATGGGGTTGCCGTGGCCCTGGACCTCGGCGGAAGGGGAGTGCACGCGCAGGAATTCGGCGGGCAGGTGGTAGACCTCGTTGGGGCCGTAGGTAAGGCTCAAGGTCTTGGAGGCTTTGTGCAGGTTGATGGCGGTGGGCAGACGGGCCATGGGCTGAATCTCTCGGGAGCTGATGCTGCAAGCTTCCAGCTTCTGAGGGAGGGATTCAAGCTTGATTGGGGCTGCTTTGCAGCCCATTCGCGGCACAAGGCCGCTCCTACAGGTACACCGCTGCATTCAGTGTAGGAGCGGCCTTGTGCCGCGAATGGGCCGCAAAGCGGCCCCATACGGTCTTACAGGATATAGCGCGACAGGTCTTCGTTCTGCGCCAGCTCACCCAGGTGGCTGTTCACATAACCCGCATCGATCTGGATCGGCGTTTCATCGTGGGTGCTGGCCAGGTCACCGGCACTGAACGACACCTCTTCGAGCAGGCGCTCGAGCAGGGTGTGCAGGCGGCGGGCACCGATGTTCTCGGTTTTCTCGTTGACCTGGTAGGCGATCTCGGCCAGGCGCTTGATACCGTCGGTGAGGAACTCGATGTTCAGCCCTTCGGTTTTCAGCAGTGCCTGGTACTGCTCGGTCAGCGAAGCGTGCGGCTCCTGCAGGATGCGTTCGAAGTCTTCTGGGGTCAGTGCCTTGAGTTCGACACGGATCGGCAGACGGCCCTGCAGCTCAGGCACCAGGTCGCTTGGCTTGCTCAGGTGGAACGCACCCGAGGCAATGAACAGGATGTGGTCGGTCTTGACCATGCCCAGCTTGGTGTTGACGGTGCAGCCTTCGATCAACGGCAGCAGGTCGCGCTGTACACCCTCGCGGGACACATCGGCGCCGCCGACATTGCCACGCTTGGCCACTTTGTCGATTTCGTCGATGAACACGATACCGTGCTGTTCAACGGCTTCCAGGGCCTTGGCCTTGAGTTCTTCTTCGTTGACCAGGCGGCCCGCTTCTTCTTCGCGGACCATCTTCAGCGCTTCCTTGACCTTGAGCTTGCGCGCCTTGCGCTTGCCCTTGCCCATGTTGGCGAACAGGCTCTGCAGCTGGTTGGTCATCTCTTCCATGCCAGGCGGCGCGGCGATTTCGACACCTACGGCGTCAGCCACTTCGATCTCGATTTCCTTGTCGTCCAGTTGGCCTTCGCGCAGGCGTTTGCGGAACAGCTGGCGGGTGTTGGAATCGCTGCTGGTCTGCGCGGCTTCTTCGCTGAAGCTGGTGACCCGCGCCTGCGGCAGCAGGGCATCGAGGATGCGGTCTTCAGCGGCATCTTCGGCGCGGTGGCGCACGCGGATGATTTCTTGCTCGCGGAGCATCTTCAGCGCGGCATCGGCCAGGTCACGGATGATCGATTCGACATCACGGCCGACGTAGCCGACTTCGGTGAACTTGGTCGCTTCGACCTTGATGAACGGCGCGTTGGCCAGCTTGGCCAGGCGACGAGCGATTTCGGTCTTGCCGACACCGGTCGGGCCGATCATCAGGATGTTCTTCGGGGTCACCTCGGCGCGCAGCTCGGTCGGCAGTTGCATGCGCCGCCAGCGGTTGCGCAGGGCGATGGCCACGGCGCGCTTGGCGTCGTCCTGGCCGATGATGTGGCGGTTGAGTTCGTGAACGATTTCGCGGGGGGTCATGGACATGATGAAAATGGTCCTCAAGCAGAGCAATCAGTGTGGAAAAGTCCCGCCCTGGGCGGGACGCCAAAACAACTGATCAGTCGGCCAGGTCCTGCTCCTCGATGGTCAGGTTGTGGTTGGTGAATACGCAGATGTCACCGGCGATGTTCAGCGCGGTCTCGGCAATTTCGCGGGCCGAGAGGTCGGTCTTGTTCAGCAGGGCGCGGGCGGCGGCCTGGGCGTAGGCGCCACCGGAACCCATGGCGATCAGGCCGTCTTCGGGTTCGACCACATCGCCGTTACCGGTAATGATCAAGGATGCGTCCTTGTTGGCCACGGCCAGCATGGCCTCCAGGCGGCTCAGGGAGCGGTCGGTACGCCATTCCTTAGCCAGCTCGACGGCGGCACGGACCAGGTGGCCCTGGTGTTTCTCCAGTTGGCCTTCAAAGCGTTCGAACAGGGTGAAGGCATCGGCAGTGGCACCGGCGAAGCCTGCAATGACCTGGCCGTGATACAGGCGACGGACCTTTTTGGCGTTGCCTTTCATCACGGTGTTGCCGAGGGAAACCTGGCCGTCGCCGCCCATGACGACTTTGCCGTTACGGCGGACAGAAACGATGGTGGTCAAGGGGAGAGTCTCCACGCAGCGGGGCGAAAGTGCCTGATGCAGACTCATATGGGGGTGGGGGGAAGGATTTCAACCTTGGGGGATGAGCGGTTGAGCTTGGCGGGCACATTTGTGCTGGCTCATTCGCGGGGCAAGCCCGCTCCCACAGGTTCTGCGCTTGCCTTGATGATTGCGAAGGTCCTGTGGGAGCGGGCTTGCCCCGCGAATGGGCCGCAGAGCGGCCCCTGGGGTTACTCAGGCCTCGTGGCAGACGTGCCCATCGACCAAGGTATAACGCACAGCGCCAGGCAGGCAGTGGCCGATGAACGGGCAGTTCTCGCCACGGGACAGCCACTGTTCGCCGGCAACGGTCGAGGCTTTCGGATCGAACAGCACCAGGTCCGCCGCGCCACCTACCTTCAGTTCACCCGCCGGCAGGCGCATGGCGGCAGCCGGGCCGCTGGTCAAGCGTGCCAGCAAGGTCGGCAGGTCGAGCAGGCCGTCTTCGACCAAGGTCATGGCCAGTGGCAGCAGCACTTCGACACTGCTGATACCAGGCTCCGTGGCACCGAAGGGCGCCAGCTTGGCATCGCGCTCGTGCGGCTGGTGATGGCTGGAGATCGCCTGGATCACCCCCGACTTGACGGCCGCGCGCAGGCCGTCGCGGTCGGCGGCGGTGCGCAGCGGTGGCTGCACGTGGTACAGGCTGGAAAACTCGCGCAGTGACTCATCGGTGAGAATCAGTTGGTACAGCGCCACGTCGGCGGTCACCGGCAGGCCCAGTTCCTGGGCCTGGGCGATCAAGCGCGCGCCGCGGGCGCTGGTGATCTGGGTGAAGTGCGCCCGCACGCCGCTCTGTTCGACCAGCAGCAGGTTGCGCGCCAAGGCCACGGTCTCGGCAGTCTCCGGGATGCCCGGCAGGCCGAGGAAGCTGGCCATGGCGCCTTCATGGGCCAGGCCACCTTGAGACAGGTCGCGGTCCTGGGAGTGGAACACCACGGTCAGGTCGAAGGTGGCGGCGTACTCCAGGGCACGGGCCAGGGTGCGGTTGTTGGGGATTTGCTGCAGGCCATTGCCGAAGGCCACGCAACCGGTGTCGCGCAGGGCCACCAGCTCGGCCAGTTGCTCGCCTTCCAGGCCCTTGGTCAGGGCGCCGATCGGGTAGACCTTGCTGTTGCCGGCTTCACGGGCACGGTCGAGGATCAGCTCGGCCACGGCCGAGGTGTCCAGCACCGGTTTGGTCTGCGGCGGGCAGCACAGGCTGGTCACACCGCCGGCCACGGCGGCGCGGGTTTCGCTGGCGATGTTGCCTTTGCGGCTGTAGCCCGGCTCACGCAGAGAGACGTCGAGGTCGACCAGGCCAGGCGCTGCAATCAGGCCATCGGCCTGGATCGTGCGGCTGGCGCTGAAGCCGGCCGGCGCTGCGCCGATGGCGGCAATGCGGCCGCCGTCCAGGTGCAGGTCGGTGATCTGGTCCAGGCCGCTGTTGGGGTCGATGACCCGGGCGCCAAGAATACTGATGCTCACAGGGCGTTCTCCTGGTCGAGTTGGCGTTGCGCGTTTTGCCCGCTCATGGCCATGGACAGCACGGCCATGCGCACGGCGATGCCGTACGTCACCTGGTTGAGGATCACCGAGTGCTTGCCGTCGGCCACTGCCGATTCGATCTCTACACCGCGGTTGATCGGGCCAGGGTGCATGACAATGGCATCGGGCTTGGCACCGGCCAGGCGTGCGGTGGTCAGGCCGAACAGGCGGTAGAACTCGCCCTCGCTGGGCAGCAGGCCGCCGGCCATGCGCTCACGCTGCAGGCGCAGCATGATTACCACATCGACGTCTTTCAGGCCTTCGGCGAGGTCGGTGTAGACCTTCACGCCGTATTGCTCGATGCCGATCGGAATCAGGGTTTTCGGGCCGATCACGCGGATGTCCGGGCAGCCCAGCGCCTTGAGCGCGAGCATGTCGGAACGCGCCACGCGCGAATGCAGGATATCGCCGACGATGGCGACAGACAGGTTCTCGAAGCTGCCCTTGTGCCGACGGATGGTCAGCATGTCGAGCATGCCTTGGGTCGGGTGCGCATGGCGGCCATCGCCACCGTTGATCACGGCCACATCTGGGCACACGTGCTCAGCAATGAAGTGTGCGGCGCCCGAATCGGAGTGGCGCACGACGAACATGTCGGCAGCCATGGCTTCCAGGTTGCGCAGGGTGTCGAACAGGGTTTCGCCCTTGCTGGTCGAGGAAGTCGACACGTTCAGGCTGATCACGTCGGCAGACAGGCGCTGCGCGGCCAGTTCGAACGTGGTGCGGGTACGGGTCGAGTTCTCGAAGAACACGTTGCAGACGGTCTTGCCGCGCAGCAACGGGACTTTTTTCACGGCCCGGGCACCGACTTCCAGGAAGGAGTCGGCGGTGTCGAGGATCTCGGTCAGCAGTTCGCGGGGCAAACCGTCGAGCGAGAGAAAGTGGCGCAGCTGGCCCTGATCATTGAGCTGCAGCGGGCGCTTGGCGTCGATTGGCGTCATCGCGGGGGACTCTTAAAGGGCGGAAGCGGAGGCGAGGTCCTGGCGCTCGAGGGCGAGCGGTGCGGGTCCGGTCAATTTTACCCGTTCATGGGCTGCCAGCGACAGGGTGGCACCCAGCACATTGGGGCGAATCGGCAGCTCGCCGGCATCCAGGTCGAGCAGGCAGACCAGGGTGACGCTGGCCGGGCGGCCGTAATCGAACAGCTCGTTGAGCGCGGCCCGGATGGTGCGACCGCTCATCAGGACGTCGTCGATCAGGACCAGGTGCTGGCCTTCGATTTCGAACGGCAGCTCGGACGGGCGTACTTGCGGGTGCAGGCCGTTCTGGCTGAAGTCATCGCGGTAGAACGACACGTCCAGGGTGCCCATGGGGCTGGTATCGCCCATTTCTTCCTGCAGGGCCTGGGCGACCCAGACGCCGCCCGTGCGGATGCCGATGAAGCGCGGCTCGGTGATAGCACGGCGGGCCAGGTGGGCGCGAAGGTCGACAGCCATCTGCCGGATCAGATCGGCGGGATTGGGTAGGCTCATTGCGTGCTCCTCGGGGGCCGCCGGCTCTGCCCGGCGGCAAAGATGATCAGGTATTGGCCTCCAGCCAGCCTTGCAGCAGCAGGGCGGCGGCAATGGCATCGACCGGGTTGTCGCGGTAGCTGCCGCGCTGGCCACCGCGGGTCAGGCGTTCGCCTTTAGCCTCGAAGGTGGTCAGGCGTTCGTCGTGGGTGTGCACGGGCAGGTTGAAGCGGCCGTTCAGGCGCCGGGCGAATTTCTCGGCGCGCGCGCTCATCTCGCTGGGGGTGCCGTCCATGTTCAGCGGCAGGCCGACGACGATGGCGTCGGGTTTCCATTCAGCGACCAGTTTTTCCACCTGGGCCCAGTCCGGCACGCCGTTCTGCGCTTTCAGGGTGCACAGCTCGCGGGCCTGGCCAGTGATGACCTGGCCAACCGCCACCCCGATCTGTTTGGTGCCGTAGTCAAAGCCCAGCAGCAGGCGTAGCTCGGCCATCAGGCGTGGCCCGCCTGGCTGGTCAGCAGGCTGAGGTTGATGCCCAGGCTGGCGGCGGCGGCGTTCAGGCGCTGGTCGCTGGCGAGGCCGAAGATGATCTCGGGGTCGAACGGGCAGTTGAGCCAGGCATTGTCAGCCAGCTCGGCTTCCAGTTGGCCGGCTTCCCAGCCCGCGTAGCCCAGGGTAATCAGGCTGTTTTGCGGCCCCACGCCCTCGGCAATGGCAAACAACACGTCCTGCGAGGTGGACAGCGACAGGCCCTGCAGTTCGACGGTGGCCTGGTAGGTGCACTCGCTGGAGTGCAGCACGAAGCCGCGATCGGTTTGCACCGGCCCGCCCTGGTAGATCGGCACGTGCAGCGTGCTGGCCGGGGGTTCGTCGTCCGGGCGCAACTGCTCGAGGATGTCGGCCAGGCTGAGCTCCTGCGGTCGGTTGACCACCAGGCCCATGGCGCCATTGGCGTTGTGCTCGACGATGTACGTGAGGGTCTGGGCAAAGTTCGGATCGGCCATGTGCGGCATGGCGATCAGGAACTGATGCTTGAGGTAGCTCGGGGCGAGGGTTTTCATGGGGGATAGTGTGGCGCCAGGTGGCGAGGCTGACAAGGTGGTTTATGTGTCGCCTGTACCGGCCCTTTCGCGGGCAAGCCCGCTCCCACAGGTGCGACGCTAGACTTGGAGGCTACACAGTTCGGGTGGGAGCGGGCTTGCCCGCGAAAGGGCCAGTACAGCCAGCAAATCAGTTACTGGACAACCGGTCCCCACGGGCAAAGCGCCAGGTACGGATGATCTCCAGCCGGTCGAATTCCGCCAGGTCCCCGGTAAACGGCGCAAACGGCGCCGCCAGCCTGACAATACGTTGCGCCGCTTGGTCCAGCACCGGTTGCCCGGACGATTCCAGCACCAGCACTTCGTACAGCGAGCCATCGCGGTTGATCGAGACCATCATGCGCAAGTTGCCGTAGATCTGCTGGCGCCGCGCTTCGTCAGGGTAATTGAGGTTGCCCACCCGCTCGACCTTCTTGCGCCATTCTTCCTTGTACCAGGCGCCCTTGTCGCGCATGGTCGAGGCGGCGTTGAGGCGGTGGATGCGCGGGCGTTTGGCATACAGCTGCTGTTCATTGGACAGCTCTGCCTCAAGGCTGGCGATCTGGCTGGACAGCTGCGAGCTGTCAAAATCAGGCGTGGGCGTTGCAGGCTTTGGCTGCGCCTTGCTTTCCTTGGGCTTGGGCTCGACTTTGTGAGGCTTGGCGGCCTTGGTCACCACGGCCGACTTCTCAGGCGTGGGCGGCGGCGCGACCTCGGGCTTGGCCGCAGGCGGTGGCGTGACCTTGTTGATCTTGCTGTCCTGGAAGGGGGCGAGTTCGGTGGTCTTGGGCACCGCCTTCTTCTCCAGGGTGCCGCTGCCTTGCTGGTTGTCCTGAGCCTGGAAATCGGCCTTCTCGGGCGCTTTCTCGCTTTTGAAGGTGGCCAGGGTGATGTCCATGGTATGGCGGATTTCAGCCGGCTTGACCACGGTAAAACCGACGCCAAGGATCAGCGCCAGGTGCACCAGGGCAGCCAGGAACAGGGTAAAGCCGAGCCGGTCCACCGGGCGAACGCGCGGTGGCAGCAGGTCGGAGGGGATGTCAGCGGGCAGCGTCATCAGGTATCCAGCAACCGCGGGGCGGGGCAGCAGGCCAAGTAAAAAGGACCCGCATCATACCCCACTCCGCGATTGTGCCGCGCGTTGCCGGTCAGCGCGCCTTCAGCTGGCGATCAATGGCGTCCATCAATTGCCCGCCGATGTCGGTGTTGAAGGCGTTGTCGATCTCGCGAATACAGGTTGGGCTGGTGACATTGATTTCAGTGAGGTGCTCGCCAATCACGTCCAGGCCAACGAACAGCAGCCCTTTCGCGCGCAGGGTCGGGCCGACCTGGGCGGCGATCCAGCGGTCACGTTCGGTCAGCGGGCGCGCTTCGCCACGGCCACCGGCGGCCAGGTTGCCGCGGGTTTCGCCACTGGCCGGGATGCGCGCCAGGCAGTAGTCGACCGGCTCGCCGTCGATCATCAGGATGCGCTTGTCGCCGTCCTTGATCGCTGGCAAGTAGGCCTGCGCCATGATCTGCTGCGCGCCCAGCGCGGTCAGGGTTTCGAGGATCACCGACAGGTTGGGGTCGCCGACCCGGTGGCGGAAGATCGAAGTGCCGCCCATGCCGTCCAGCGGCTTGAGGATCACGTCACCATGCTTGGCCGCGAATTCGCGAATGATGTCCGGGCGGCGGCTGACCAGGGTCGGTGGCGTGCACTGCGGGAACAACGTGGCGAACAGTTTTTCGTTGCAGTCGCGCAGGCTCTGCGGGCGGTTGACCACCAGCACGCCTTCGGCCTCGGCCTGCTCCAGCAGGTAGGTGCTGTAGACGAACTCCATGTCGAACGGCGGGTCCTTGCGCATCAGGATCACGTCCAGCTCGGCCAGGGGGCTGTCCTGCTCGTCGCCCAGCTCGAACCAGCGCGCCGGGTCGGCGAACACTTTTAGTGGGCGCATGCGTGCACGGGCCTTGCCTTCGCCCTGGTACAGGTCGCGCTGTTCCATGTAGAACAGGCTCCAGCCGCGTGCCTGGGCGGCCAGCAGCATGGCCAGCGAGCTGTCCTTCTTGTAGGAGATGGACGCGATGGGGTCCATGACAATGCCGAGGCGAACGCTCATGGGGTGGTTCCTCTTGGCGGCGCGCAGCCGCGATGGATCGAAAGAAAAGTGGCTCAGGGTGGCGCCGGGAGCGCCGATGGTCAAGGGGCGCAGCAGATGGAATGGCTACCCGGAGTGTGCTAAAAATGCGAGGCACAATGCTGCGCAAACCTGTAGGAGCGGCCTTGTGTCGCGAAAGGGTCGCAACGCGGCCCCAGCAATTCTGGCCTGAGCAGCGACGGTAGCCCAAGTGATGGAACAACCCCTGAAGGTCATGGTGATCGACGACTCACGCACGATCCGCCGTACCGCGCAGATGTTGCTCGGCGAAGCGGGTTGCGAGGTGATTACCGCCAGCGATGGTTTCGATGCCCTGGCCAAGATCGTCGATCACCAGCCACGCATCATCTTCGTCGATGTGCTGATGCCGCGCCTGGACGGTTACCAGACCTGCGCGGTGATCAAGCACAACAGCGCTTTCAAGGACATACCGGTGATCCTCCTGTCGTCGCGCGACGGCCTGTTCGACAAGGCCCGCGGGCGGGTGGTGGGCTCCGACCAGTTCCTCACCAAGCCATTCAGCAAAGAAGAACTGCTCGAGGCGATCAGGGCCCATGTGCCTGGTTTTGCCGAACACCAACAACACGCACCCTGACCGCGTCCGCCATGGCGCGGTCTTACTTTCCTGATGGGGAAACAGCATGGCCCGAGTTCTGATTGTCGACGACTCGCCGACAGAGATGTACAGATTGACCGAATGGCTGGAAAAGCACGGCTACCAGGTGCTCAAGGCCAACAACGGTGGCGATGGCGTGGCCCTGGCCCGTCAGGAAAAGCCCGACGCGGTGCTGATGGACATCGTCATGCCCGGCATGAACGGCTTCCAGGCCACCCGCCAGCTGAGCAAGGACAAGGAAACCAGCGCCATTCCGGTGATCGTGGTAACCACCAAGGACCAGGAAACCGACCGTATCTGGGCGACGCGCCAGGGCGCGCGCGACTTCCTGACCAAACCGGTCGAAGAAGACGCACTGATCGCCAAGCTCAAAGAAGTGCTGGGGGCTTGACCACCCGCCCTCATGGCGCGTCGCTGACCGCCTTCGAGTTGCTGCTGGACATCGACCGGCGCTGCCGCCTGCTGGTGGCGGACCAGCCCCCGCAGGACACCCGCCTGCAAGAGTGGAGCGGGATCGGCTTTCGGATCGCCGGGCAATGGTTCGTCGCGCCCATGGGCGAGGTGGCCGAAGTGCTGCGCGAACCGCGCAGCAGCCGTGTTCCTGGGGTTCAGCCTTGGGTCTGCGGAGTTGCCAATTTGCGCGGGCGGTTGCTGCCGGTAATGGACCTGAGCAGCTTCTTCGGGCTTGGCCCGGCCGCCCCTGGCAAGCAGCGGCGGGTGCTGGTGCTGGACCATGAGGACCTGTTCGTCGGCCTGCTGGTGGACGAAGTACTGGGGCTGCAGCACTTTGCCCTGAGCAGCCTGGAACTGTCGCCCCCGCAGCCATTGATCCGCGCGGCCGCCCGCTTCGTGCAGGGGCACTTCCCGCGTGAACGCAATTGGGCAATCTTCAGCCCCTTCGCCTTGGCCCAGGCGCCGGGCTTTCTTGATGTGGCGTTATAGGACCTGCGAACGTGAACAAGCCTGCCACCAGCGCTACCGCAACGCCCATGGCTCCGCGTACGCGCAGCATCGCGCAGATCACCGTGCTGTTTTTGGTGCTGATCCTGTCGATCATCCTGTTGTTCGCCAATTTCGCCTACCTGAGCACCCAGTCCAACTACGACAAACAGTACATCGGCCATGCCGGTGAGCTTCGCGTGCTGTCCCAGCGGATTGCCAAGAACGCCACCGAGGCGGCGACGGGCAAGGCCTTGGCGTTCAAGCTGCTGTCGGATGCGCGCAACGATTTCGAGCGGCGCTGGAGCTACCTGCGCGAAGGTGACACGTCCACCGGCCTGCCAGCGGCACCGGCCACGGTGCGCGATGAGATGGAAGCCGTCCGCCAGGACTGGGAAAACCTGCGCAAGAACACCGATACCATCCTGGCCAGCGAGCAGACGGTGTTGTCGCTGCACCAGGTGGCGGCGACGCTTGCCGAGACTGTGCCGCAGTTGCAGGTCGAATACGAAAAAGTGGTCGAAATCCTGCTGCAGAGCGGTGCCCCCGCCAACCAGGTGGTCGTTGCCCAGCGCCAGTTGCTGCTGGCTGAGCGCATCCTCGGTTCGGTCAACACGGTGCTGGCCGGTGACGACACCGCGGCCCAGGCCGCCGATGCCTTCGGCCGCGATGCCGGGCGTTTTGGCCAGGTGCTGGAGGGCATGCTCAACGGCAACCCCGCGCTGCAGGTGACCCGCGTCGAGGACGCCGATGCCCGGGCGCGGCTGGCTGAAATCGCCGAGCTGTTCCAGTTCGTGGCCGGCTCGGTGGACGAAATCCTCGAAACATCGCCCGAACTGTTCCGCGTGCGTGAAGCTGCGGGCAACATCTTCAGCCTGTCGCAAACCCTGCTCGACGAGGCCTCGCACCTGGCCAACGGCTTCGAGAACCTGGCCGGCGGGCGTACCCTGGACACGGTCGGCGGCTACGTCCTGGGCCTGCTGGCGCTGGCCTCGATCATCCTCATCGGCCTGGTCATGGTGCGCACCACCAACCGGCAACTGCGCGAGACCGCGGAGAAGAACGAACGCAACCAGCAGGCGATCATGCGCCTGCTCGACGAGATCGAAGAGCTGGCCGATGGCGACCTGACCGTCACCGTGTCGGTCACCGAAGACTTTACCGGCGCCATCGCCGACTCGATCAACTACTCCGTCGACCAACTGCGCGACCTGGTCGCTACCATCAACCACAGCGCCGTGCAGGTGGCCGCTGCCGTGCAGGACACGCAGAACACCGCGCGTCAGCTGGCCAAAGCGTCCGAGCACCAGGCCGCGCAAATCAGCGAGGCGTCCGAGGCGGTGGGCGACATGGTCGAATCGATCGACCGGGTGTCGGCGCATGCCTATGAGTCGGCCAAGGTGGCCGAGCGCTCGGTGGCGATTGCCAACAAGGGCAACGAGGTGGTGCACAACACCATCAACGGCATGGACAACATTCGCGAACAGATCCAGGACACCGCCAAGCGGATCAAGCGCCTGGGTGAGTCGTCCCAGGAGATCGGCGACATCGTTAGCCTGATCGACGACATTGCCGACCAGACCAACATCCTGGCCCTCAACGCCGCGATCCAGGCCTCGCTGGCCGGTGAAGCCGGGCGGGGCTTTGCGGTGGTTGCCGACGAAGTGCAGCGCCTGGCCGAGCGTTCGTCGTCGGCCACGCGGCAGATCGAGGCGCTGGTGCGCACCATTCAGGCCGATACCAACGAGGCGGTGATCTCCATGGAGCAGACCACCGCCGAAGTGGTACGCGGCGCGCGCCTGGCCCAGGATGCCGGGGTGGCGCTGGCGGAGATCGAAGGGGTGTCGCAGAACCTGGCCGAGCTGATCCACAGTATTTCCGACGCGGCCCAGTTGCAGACGTCCTCTGCCGGGCAGATCTCCCACACCATGGCCGTCATCCAGCAGATCACCGCGCAGACGTCTGCCGGGTCCGGCGCCACTGCCGACAGCATCCGCCACCTGGCACGCATGGCCAGCGAGATGCGCCGGTCTGTTTCTGGTTTCACCCTGCCGGCACCTGCCGAGCCGCGCTGAGGAATGCCCATGGCTTCTGCCGCTGTAAGCCCCGAGCGCCACGAAACGGTAGCGCTGGCCTGGACCAAGGCCGCCATCCTCGACTGCCTGGGCCAGGCGCGACAGGCCCTGGAGCGCTTTGCTGGCGAGCCGGGCGATTTGTCCATGCTGGCGTTCGTGGTCGACAACCTGCACCAGGTACACGGTTGCCTGCGCATGCTCGAGTTGCGCGGTGCGACGCGCCTGGCTGAAGAGCTGGAGCTGTTCGCCCGGGCCTTGGCCGACGGCCAAGTCAGCCCACGCGGCGACTGCCTGGGGGCGCTGTTCCGTGGCCTGGAGCAACTGCCGTCGTACCTGGAACGGCTGCGCGGCGCGCGCCACGACCTGCCCTTGGTGATGCTGCCGTTGCTCAACCAACTGCGCGCCTGTCGCGGCGTGGAGCCGCTGGCCCAGGCCAGCCTCATCAGTGGCACTGCCCAGCGCTTTGCCGGCTCCGATGACCTGGCCAACCTTGACCTGTCGCTGGGCAACTGGCGGGAACAGATGCAGGCCGGGCCCGGCCGCGATGCCCTGCGCTCGGTGGTGAGCGCCCTGTGCGACGACCTGATGCGCATCAAGGAACGCCTGGACCAGTTCGTGCGCGGCGACCGCCAGCACAGCGAACAGTCCGAAGCCCTGCTCGCACCGTTGCGCCATGTCGCCGACACCCTGGCAGTGCTGGGCTTCCAGCAGCCGCGGCGGGTGATTATCGACCAGGTGCTGGCGCTGCAGGCCTTGGCCCCCGGCGAGGGCTCGGTGGATGACGCGGTCTTGATGGATGTGGCGGGCGCCCTGTTGTATGTGGAGGCGACCCTCAATGGCATGGTCGGCCCGCTGGAAGAAAGCGGGCAGGGCGGGATGCCGGGCTCGGACCTCACCGAGATCCGCCAGTTGGTGCTGAGCGAGTCGCTGGCCGTACTGCAGCAGGCCAAGGACTTGATTGGTGATTGCCTGGAGTCCGACTGGCCCCGGCAGCGCCTGCAGCCGCTGCCGGGGCTGCTGCAGCAAGTGCGCGGGGCGCTGGCGATGCTGATGCTGGCGGGCCCTGCCGACGTGTTTGCCGGCTGCGCCAGCTACGTGCAACGCTGGTTGCAGCACCTGGACGTCGAGCCGCCAGCCGATGAGCTGGCGCACCTGGCCGATGCCCTGAGCGCAGCCGAATGCTACCTGCAATGGCGGGTGGCCGACCCGCTTGCCGATGCTCAGCCCTTCATCGAAATGGCGCGCGCCAGCCTGGCGGCACTGGGTGTGGTCTGCGCGGTCAGCGAAACCGGCTTCGGCCAACAAGACTACAGCGATGGCATCGACGACGAGCTGCGCGACGTGTTCCTCGACGAGGCCGGTGAACTGCTGCCGGAAATCGAGCGCCACTGGCTGCGCTGGCGAGCCGACAACCAGCAGCGCGAGGCACTGCTGGAAGTGCGCCGTGCGCTGCATACGCTCAAGGGCAGCGGGCGCATGGTGCATGCCGAGGCGGTGGCCGAGCTGGCCTGGGGCGCGGAGCACCTGCTGAATCGAATGCTCGAAGGCCGAAGCGTGCTCACCCCGGAAGGGGTGGTCGCCTTGCAGCAAGTGTTCGTCCACCTGCCTGACCTGTTGGCCGACTTTGCCGCCGGGCAGTTACCGCAGCTGACCGAAATCGAGCAGCTGGCTGGGCATCTGCATGCCCTGGCCGAAAACGATGCGCCACCCGCTGCAGAGGTGGATGGCCTCGATCCGCACCTGCTGGACATCTTCCGCAGCGAGGCGCACGGCCACCTGGCCAGCCTCGAGGCATTCTTGCAGGGCGCCGACGGCCACGACACGCCGGTCAGCGACAGCCTGCAACGCGCCTTGCACACGCTCAAGGGCAGCGCCGCCATGGCAGGCGTGATGCCCGTCGCCGAACTGGCCACCGCCTTCGACCGCCTGGCGCGTGAGTACAAGGGCCACCAGTTGCCCCTGCAAGTGGCGGAGATCGAATGGCTGGAGACCGGGCGTTCATTGTTCCACTTGGGCCTGGCACAGCTGGAAAGCACGCCGCTGGCGGCCATCCCGGGTGCCGCCGAGTTGATCGAACAAGTGGGCCAGGCGGTGGATGTGCGCCTGGCCAGCCTGCATGAAGACCCGCAGCATGCGCGCCGCAGCAAGCGCGACCCGCAATTGACCGCCAGCTTCCTGGCCCAAGCCATGGACATTCTGCTCGACGCCGAGTCGTTGCTGTCGCGCTGGCAAGAGCAGCCGGGGCAGCGCCAGGCGCTGGACACCCTGCTCGATGAGCTGACCAGCCTGGGCCACGCGGCGCACCTGGCTGACCTGTGGCAGATGGACGACGTCTGCGAGGCCCTGCTCGACGTCTATGGTGCCGTGGAAGAGGGCAGCCTGGCCGCCGACGCACGCTTTTTCGCCCAGGCGCAGGCAGGCCATGAAGCGCTGCTGGACATGCTCGACGAGGTGGCCGCCGGGCAGGAGATTTCGCCCAGGCCGGCGCTGATCGACAGCTTGCGCAGCCTCTTGGCGCAGGCCTTGGCACCTGAGGCCACGGGCCTTGTGGGCATTGATACGGTCACCCCGTTGCACCCCGACATGGACCTTGGCCTGGGGCCGTCGCGCAACCTAGCGCTGCCGCCAGCGAGCGAGCCGTTGACTGAAGAGCCTGAGAGCCCAGGCGACAAGGAGCTGCTGGAAGTCTTCCTGGAAGAAAGCTCGGACATCGTCGAAAGCGCCGCTGCGGCCCTGGCGCGCTGGCAGGCCGACCCGCGCAGCAGTGTCGAGGTGGATAACCTGCTGCGTGACCTGCATACCCTCAAAGGCGGTGCACGCATGGTCGAGATCGCCGCCATCGGCGACCTGGCCCACGAGCTGGAATTTCTTTACGAACTGCTCGCTGCCGGCCGCCTGCCGCCGAGCCCGCCGTTGTTCGCTTTGTTGCAAAATTGCCATGACCGCCTGGCGCACATGCTCGATGCGGTGCGCCTGGGGCAGCCGCTGCATGCCGCCACGGCGCTGATCGACTACATCCGCAACTTCAGCAGTGCGGCCCTGACCGACAGCGCGGCCGGCCAAGGTGCTGTCGAGGCTTCGGCCCTCGAAGTGCCTGCAGCCGCGCCGGAGCGAGCGGCGGGCGACATGGTCAAGGTCGATGCCGAACTGCTCGACGACCTGGGCAACCTGGCCGGTGAGCATTCGGTGATCCGTGGCCGCATCGAGCAGCAGGTCAACGACGCCCAGTTCACCCTCAACGAAATGGAAACCACCCTGGAGCGCATGCGTGACCAGCTGCTGCGCCTGGATGTCGAGACCCAGGGGCGGATTTCCAGCCGGCAGCCGTTCGAGAGCGACGCCTACGACGACTTCGACCCCCTTGAAATGGACCGCCACTCGCAGCTGCAGCAGCTGTCGCGGGCCCTGTTCGAGTCGGCCTCCGACCTGCTCGACCTGAAGGAAACCTTGGCCCAGCGTGCTCAGGAAGCCTACGGCCTGTTGCAGCAGCAGGCGCGGGTGAACAGCCAGTTGCAGGAAGGCCTGACCGCGACCCTGATGGTGCCCTTCGAACGCTTGGTGCCGCGCTTGCAACGCGTGGTGCGGCAGGTGGCCAGCGAGCTGGGCAAGCAGGTTGAACTGGTGGTGGGCAATGCCGAAGGTGAGCTGGACCGCAGCGTGCTCGAACGCATGGTGGCGCCCCTGGAGCACATGCTGCGCAATGCCGTCGACCATGGCCTGGAAAGCCGCGAAGCGCGCCTGGCTGCCGGCAAGCCGGAGCACGGCACGATTCACCTGAACCTGTTGCACGAAGGCGCCGACATCGTCATCGAGATGACCGACGATGGCGCCGGCGTACCCTTGGAGGCCGTGCGGCGCAAGGCGATCAAGCGTGGCCTGCTGGACCCGCAGGCGCACTTGAGCGATCACGAGGTCTTGCAGTTCATCCTGCGCCCCGGTTTCTCCACCGCCGAGAAGATCACCCAGATTTCCGGGCGTGGGCTGGGCATGGACGTGGTGCACGAAGAGGTCAAGCAGTTGGGGGGCTCGATGACCATCGAGTCGGCCCAGGGCAAGGGCGCACGCTTTCTGATCCGCCTGCCGTTCACGGTGTCGATCAACCGTGCGCTGATGGTGCACCTGGGCGAAGACCAATACGCGATCCCACTCAATACCATCGAAGGCATTGTCCGCGTGCCGCCTGCGGAGCTTGCGGCCTGCTACCAACTGGATGCCCCGCGTTACGTCTACGCAGGCCACACCTACGACCTGCGCTACCTGGGTGAATTGCTGCAAGGCCAGCCACGGCCCAGCCTGCTTGGGCAAAGCGTGCCGCTGCCGGTGCTGCTGGTGCATTCCCAGGAGCAGTCATTCGCCATCCAGGCTGACAGCCTGTCACCCAGCCGGGAGATCGTGGTGAAGAGCCTGGGCCCGCAATTCGCTGCGGTCGCCGGGTTGTCGGGCGCGACCTTGTTGGGCGACGGCCGCGTCGTGTTGATTCTCGACCTGCTGGGCCAGTTGCGTGGCCAGCAACGGCGCCTGGCGCGCTTGCCGGGCGGCGGCGATGCCCAGCGGCAATTGTTCGGCCCGGCGCCGCGCCGGTCACTGCTGGTGATGGTGGTGGACGATTCGGTCACCGTGCGCAAGGTCACCAGCCGGCTGCTGGAGCGTCATGGCATGAGCGTGCTCACTGCCAAGGACGGGGTCGATGCCATGGCGCAGTTGGAAGAGCATCGGCCGGATGTATTACTGCTGGACATCGAGATGCCCCGCATGGACGGTTTCGAGGTGGCTACGCGCATTCGCCGTGACGAGCGCCTGAAGGATTTGCCAATCATCATGATCACCTCGCGCACCGGGCAGAAGCACCGCGACCGGGCCATGGCCATTGGTGTCAACGAATACCTGGGCAAGCCTTACCAGGAGTCTGTGTTGCTGCAGAGCATCGCCCACTGGAGCCAAGCCCATGCTTGAACTGATCTCGGGCCAGCGCAGCAGCCTTACCGGCCTGTTGTTGCCCTTGGGCGACCGTACCTTGGTCTTGCCCAATGTCGCCGTGGCCGAACTGTTCGGCCAGCGCAACCTGGTGTGCCAGCGTGGCGAGCCCGCCTGGCACCTGGGCTGGATCGACTGGCGCAAGCAGCGTTTGCCACTGATCGGCTTCGAGGCCGCATGCGGTGGCGAAACCCCGTGTGGCGAGCGCGCGCGCATCGTGGTGCTCAATGCCCTGGGCGATACCGGGCTGCGCTACCTGGCGGTGCTGCTGCAGGACATCCCACGGTCGTGCAAGCTCGACAGCCAGCTCAATTATGTGGATGTGGCGCTGGGCAGCCTGGAGCTGGCGGCGGTGCAGGTGGGCGAACAGGTGGCGCGGGTGCCGGACCTGGTGGCCTTGGAACGGCTGGTGCGTGACGCGGATCTGCAACCTAACTCTGGATAATAAGGTGTTTGCTCTGGCCTCTTCGCGGGGCGAGCCCGCTCCCACAGGGATCGAATAATGCGGGGCAGAAGCTGTACCTGTGGGAGCGGGCTTGCCCCGCGAAGAGGCCAAAGCTGATTGTCTCAGGAACCCAGCCCCTCACAGGAGGTCTGTGTTTGCATGTATTACGGTGAACGCTTCAACGCCTGGACCCATTTGGTCGGCGCCATTCTGGCTTGTATCGGTGGCATCTGGCTGATCGTCGTCGCGGGCCTGCAGGGCGATCCTTGGAAGATCGTCAGTTTCTCCATCTACGGCGGCACACTGCTGCTGCTCTACAGCATTTCCACCCTCTACCACAGCACGCGTGGGCGGGCGAAGGTGATCATGCGCAAGCTCGATCACCTGTCGATCTACCTGCTGATCGCCGGCAGCTATACCCCGTTCTGCCTGGTCAGCTTGCGCGGGCCTTGGGGCTGGAGTTTGTTCGGGGTGGTCTGGGGGCTGGCGGTGATCGGCATGCTGCAGGAGATCAAGCCCCGCTCCGAGGCGCGGGTGCTGTCGATCATCATCTATGCGGTGATGGGCTGGATTGTCCTGGTGGCGGTCAACCCGCTGCTGCGCAGCCTCGGTACCGCCGGCTTCGCCTGGTTGGCGGCCGGCGGGGTGTTCTACACGGTGGGCATCATCTTCTTTGCCTTCGACAGCCGCTTTCGCCACTGGCACGGCATCTGGCACCTGTTCGTGATCGCCGGCAGCCTGCTGCACTTCATCGCCCTGTCGTTCTACGTACTTTAGGCGCAGGGTTAAAAATCGCCCCACAACTGCTGTGCCACCGACAGCGCCACCACTGGCGCGGTTTCGGTGCGCAGCACGCGTGGGCCGAGGCGCGCGGCGTGGAAGCCGGCGGCTTTGGCCTGGTCGACTTCCGCGTCGTTCAGGCCGCCTTCTGGGCCGATCAGGAAGGCCAGGCGTGACGGTGTTTCGTGGCTGGTCAGTGGTTCGGCCACCGGGTGCAGGACCAGTTTCAGGTCGGCTACGGTGGTTTTGATCCATTCGGCCAGTGTCACCGGCGGGTGGATCACGGGCAGGCTCGACCGGCCGCACTGTTCACAGGCACTGATGGCCACCTGGCGCCAGTGGGCCAGGCGCTTGTCGGCGCGTTCGTCCTTGAGGCGCACTTCACAGCGCTCGCTGACGATCGGGGTGATTTCATTGGCGCCCAGTTCGGTGGCCTTTTGAATGGCCCAATCCATACGCTCGCCACGGGACAGGCCCTGGCCAAGGTGGATGTGCAGCGCCGATTCGGCCTGGCCAGCCAGGGCCTGGTCCAGCGTCACGCGCACGGTTTTCTTGCCGACTTCGAGCAACTGGCCACGGTATTCCTGGCCGCTGCCGTCGAACAGCTGCACGGCGTCACCGGGGGCCATGCGCAGCACGCGGCCGATGTAATGGGCCTGGGCTTCGGGCAGGTCATGCTCGCCAAGGCTCAGGGGGGCGTCGATGAAGAAGCGGGACAGTCTCATGGTTCAGCTCGGACGAAAAGGGATCATGTGACCCTGTGGGAGCGGGTTCACCCGCGAATGCGAAGGTGGGGGCAACATCGCATTCGCGGGTAAACCCGCTCCCACAGGGTCGGCGGCGGGCTTTCGGGCCTAGCCCGGGTCGCGGAAGTCGGGGTGGAAGTTGGCCGGTACGGCAACGCTTACGCTATCGCGGGTGGCGATGTCGATGCCTTCGCTGGCCACCTCGGCGAGGAAGTCGATCTGCTCGGGCGTGATCACATACGGCGGCAGGAAGTACACCACGCTGCCCAGTGGGCGCAGCAGCGCGCCGCGGGTCAGGGCGTGCTCGAAGACCTTCAGGCCGCGGCGTTCCTGCCAGGGGTAGGCGACCTTGCCGGCCTTGTCCTGGACCATCTCGATGGCCAGGGCCATGCCGGTCTGGCGGATTTCGGCGACATGCGCATGGTCGGCCAGGTGCGCGGTGGCCGTGGCCATGCGCACGGACAAGGCCTTGTTGGCCTCGATCACGTTGTCCTGTTCGAAGATATCCAGGGTCGCCAGCGCTGCGGCGCAGGCCAGCGGGTTGCCGGTGTAGCTGTGCGAGTGGAGGAACGCGCGCAGGGTCGGGTAGTCGTCGTAGAAGGCCTGGTACACGGTATCGGTGGTCAGGCACGCGGCCAGCGGCAGGTAGCCCCCGGTCAGTGCCTTGGACAGGCACAGGAAGTCTGGGCGGATGCCGGCCTGTTCGCAGGCGAACATCGTCCCGGTGCGGCCGAAGCCCACGGCGATTTCGTCGTGGATCAGGTGCACGCCGTAGCGGTCACACGCTTCGCGCAGCAGTTTCAGGTAAACCGGGTGGTACATGCGCATGCCGCCTGCGCCCTGGATCAACGGTTCGATGATCACCGCACTGATGGTGGCGTGGTGCTCGGCCAGGGTTTGCTCCATGGCCTGGAACAGGTTGCGCGAGTGTTCTTCCCAGCCCATGCCCTCAGGGCGCAGGTAGCAATCGGGGCTGGGCACCTTGATGGTGTCGAGCAGCAGCGCCTTGTAGGTTTCGGTGAACAGCGGCACATCGCCCACCGACATCGCGGCAATGGTTTCGCCGTGGTAGCTGTTGGTCAGGGTGACGAAGCGCTTCTTCTCGGGTTTGCCGATGTTCTGCCAGTAATGGAAACTCATCTTCAACGCGACTTCGATGCAGGATGAGCCGTTGTCGGCGTAGAACACCCGGTCCAGCCCGGCTGGGGTCATGGCGACCAGGCGCTCGGACAGCTCGATCACCGGCTGGTGGCTGAAACCGGCCAGGATCACATGCTCCAGCTGGTCCACCTGGTCCTTGATGCGCTGGTTGATGCGCGGGTTGGCATGGCCAAACACGTTAACCCACCAACTGCTCACGGCGTCCAGGTAGCGCTTGCCTTCGAAGTCCTCCAGCCACACCCCTTCACCACGCTTGATCGGGATCAGCGGCAACTGCTCGTGGTCTTTCATCTGGGTGCAGGGGTGCCACAGGACCTTGAGGTCACGTTGCATCCACTGATCGTTGAGGCCCATGGGTACTTCTCCTGGCTTTGCTGCTGGCTTGGACCGCGTAAGCCTAAGCAAAGCTGGAGGGCACCACAACCGCTGGCGGTCAATGTCGTCGGGTACCGGTCCATTCGAGCTTGCGAATGTGCACCGTGCCGGCCTGCGAGGTGGAGATGGTCAGGCGCCGGAAGGGGCCCTCGATGACCTGGTGATAGGGAAGCGTGGAGATGGGGCCTGGCAGAAGGTCGGTGAAGCCGCTGCCCTCGATGGTGAGCCAGTAGAAGTTGCGGGAGGCTGGCGCGACCAGATCGTAGTCGTAGTTCCTGGCATCAAACAGCATGTGCAGGTCGTCACAGAGAAAGTCGCTGACTACGTAGTATTCCAGCCGTAAACACTCGACCTCCTGGGAGAAGGTGATCTCCACATCGCTGTGTTCGCCAATCACCAGCTCCGTGCCGTCTTCGCCCTTGAGCGCTTCGTGAAAGCCTGTCCAGGACGTGCTGTTAGAGCGGATGCTCAGGCCAGATGCCGTGCAAAGTGTCTGTTTGTGCCACAGAAACTGTCGTTCGACATGATTGAAACGCTCCTCGAAGATCATGCGCAGGCCCTCCTGGCGGGCTTTTGGCCATTGTCGCCAGCATCGCCTGCATGCCTATGACACCGCTACTGGCAAAAATGTCAGTTGCCAAAAGGACTTGATGTCGCCGTGCTGGCAGGGTTGGCAGAGCTGACGTATTCTTAACGCATCGCCTCGGGGCATTCCTGCCTCCCTTTTTTTCTGTAACGTCTGACTCGGAGTTCGCCGACATGGCTGCTGCTTGGGTGCGCCTGTGCGCGTTGGTATTGATTGGTGTGTCCAGCGGTGCCGCGCTGGCAAAGGACAAAACACCTACGGCTATCGTGGTGGGTGGGGGCCTTGCGGGCCTCACTGCCGCCTATGAACTGCAGAGCAAGGGCTGGCAGGTGACGCTGCTGGAGGCCAAGTCGGGCATGGGCGGTCGCTCGGGCCTGGCCACCAGTGAGTGGATCGGCAACGCCAAGGCACAGCCGGTACTCAACCAGTACCTCGACCGTTTCAAACTTGAAACACTGCCGGCGCCAGAGTTCGTGCGTACGCCGGGCTACCTGATCGACGGTGAGTACTTCAGTGCGACGGACCTTGCCACCAAGCAGCCCGCCACTGCCGAGGCGCTCAAGCGCTACGAGAAAACCCTCGACGACCTGGCCCGTTCGATCGACGACCCGCTGAACCCGCAGGCGACCAGCACGCTGTTCGCCCTCGATCAGATCAACGTGTCTTCCTGGCTCGACAAGCTGCAACTGCCGGCCACCGCGCGTCAGCTGGTCAACCAGCAGATCCGTAGCCGTTACGATGAGCCGTCGCGCCTGTCGCTGCTGTATTTCGCTCAGCAGAACCGCGTTTACCGTGGTGTCAGCGACCGCGATCTGCGTGCCGCGCGCCTGCCCGGTGGCAGCCCGGTGTTGGCCCAGGCGTTCGTCAAACAGCTGAAGACCATCAAGACCAGCTCGCCGGTCACTGCCATCGTGCAGGACAAGGACGGCGTCACCGTCAAGGTTGGCAGCGTGGGCTACCAGGCCGATTACCTGGTCATGGCCGTGCCGCTGCGCGCCCTGGCCAAGATCCAGATGACCCCGGGCCTGGACAGCCAGCACCTGGCCGCGCTCAAGGGCACCAACTATGGCTGGCGCGACCAGCTGATGCTCAAGTTCAACAAGCCGGTGTGGGAAAGCCGTGCCCGTATGTCCGGCGAAATCTTCAGTAACGCAGGCCTGGGCATGCTGTGGATCGAACCGGCGCTGAAGGGCGGCGCCAACGTGGTGATCAACCTATCCGGCGACAATGCGCGCCTGCTGCAGGCATTTGGCGACAAGCAGATGGTCGACCAGGTGCTTATCCGCCTGCATGCGTTTTATCCACAGGCCCGCGGTTCGTTCACCGGCTACGAAGTCAAACGCTACAGCACTGACGCTGGCACCGGTGGCGCCTACCTGGCCTACGGCCCAGGGCAGATCAGCAAGTACTGGCGCCTGTGGGAGCGCCCGGTGCAGCGCATCAGTTTCGCCGGTGAGCACACTGACGCGCTCTACCCAGGCACCTTGGAAGGCGCCCTGCGCAGCGGTCAACGCGCGGCGGGCCAGGTGCAGGACCTGCTGGCCGGCAAGTCGTTCGACCCGGCCAAGGCCGTACCGGTGGCGGCAGCAGCAGGCGCCGCGGCGGCCAAAGACAAGGGCGGGTTCTTCTCCAACCTGTTCGGTGGTGCTTCCGACAAGGCTGAAAAGGGCGACAAGGTGGAAAAAGCCCCTGCCAAGGCCGAGCCGGTGAAAGAAGAGGCCAAGCAGGACAAGCCAGGTTTCTTCAAGCGCCTGTTTGGTGGGGCTGACAAGCCTGAGGTGAAAGCCCAGCCGATTGCCAAGGCCGACGAAGTGGCCCCGGCACCGGCGCCACAGGCCGCTCCAGAACCGGTTGCACCGGCGCCTGTGGCCAAGGAAGCCGCGGTAAAACCTGCTGCTGCCAAGCCTGCCGCGACCAAAACCGCGCCTGCCAAGCATGCCCCGGCCCACAAGCCGGCGGCAAAACAGGCGCACAAGCCTGTCGAAGCGAAAAAGGCCACGGTCAAATCAGAGCCCGCGAAGAAGCCAGTGGCCAATATCCAGGCCAAGGCGGGTTGATTGATCGACAGTGCCGGCCTCTTCCTCCTGTAGGAGCAGCCTTGTGCTGCGAAGAGGCCGGCACTGGCAACCCTGAACTCACCGACTATCGTTAATGTTTCCTTAATAGGAAGCTTTCACAATATCCATCGGATTTCTCGATAATCCGAAGCAATTTTTTCCGCTTTTATTCGATACGTTACGCGTTAGTCTGTGCACAGCTTTCACGGGGAAACACGCCAACATGCAACTGCGCAATTCACCTTCTCGCTACGGCGTGGTCAGCATCATCCTGCACTGGGGTGTCGCGCTGGCAGTCTTCGGCCTGTTTGGCCTGGGGCTGTGGATGGTCGGCCTGGATTACTACGACCCTTGGCGCAAGTCGGGCCCTGACCTGCACAAGAGCATCGGCCTGGTGCTGCTGGCAGTGATGCTGCTGCGCGTACTCTGGCGTTTCATCAGCCCGCCACCGCCGGCACCGGCCAACCACGGGGCACTCACCCGCGTGGCCGCCAAGCTGGGCCATCTGGCACTGTATGTGGGGCTGTTCGCGGTGATGATCGCCGGTTACTTGATCTCCACTGCCGACGGCGTTGGTATTCCGGTATTCGGCTTGTTCGAAGTACCGGCTTTGGTCAGCGACCTGCCCGATCAGGCGGACCTGGCTGGGGTGATCCACCTCTGGCTAGCCTGGGGCCTGGTGATTTTTGCCGTGCTGCATGGCCTGGCAGCACTGAAACACCACTTCATAGACCGTGACGCGACCCTGATCCGTATGCTGGGCCGCAAAGCTTGACTCTCAACCTCAATTGCAAGGAATAGAAAGGATGTTGAAAAAGACTTTTGCCGCTCTGGCGCTCGGTACTGCACTGTTCTCCGCTGGCCAGGCCATGGCCGCTGACTACAAGATCGACAAGGAAGGCCAGCATGCGTTCGTCGACTGGAAGATCAGCCACCTGGGCTACAGCTTCATTCACGGTACCTTCAAGGACTTCGACGGCAACTTCAGCTGGGACAGCGCCAAGCCTGAAGCGAGCAAGATCAACGTCGACCTGAAAACTGCCAGCCTGTGGTCGAACCATGCCGAGCGTGACAAGCACATCGCCAGCAAAGACTTCCTGGACGTGAAGAAGTACCCGGACGCCAAGTTCGTGTCGACTGCCGTCAAATCGACCGGTGAGAAGACTGCCGACGTGACCGGTGACCTGACCCTGCACGGCGTGACCAAACCGGTCACCTTCAAGGCCACCTTCAACGGTGAAGGCAAAGACCCATGGGGCGGCGAACGTGCTGGCTTCAACGCCACCACCACGCTTAACCTGAACGACTTCGGCATCAAAGGCCCAGGCGCGACTTCGCAGACTCTGGACCTGGATATCAGCCTTGAAGGCGTGAAGCAGAAGTAATTGCGGTATAGCTGAAACCGCTGGGGCCGCTACGCAGCCCTTTCGCGACACAAGGCCGCTGCTACAGAGAAACGCATTCTTCTGTAGGAGCGGCCTTGTGTTGCGAAAGGGCCGCGCAGCGGCCCCAGTTTTTTACAATCAGCGATTGCGCGTCAGCAGCGCAGGTCGCTCGCCGCGTGGGCGGCTTGGCAGATCGTCCAGTTGCTCAGGCGTTGGGTAACGATCGAGCTTGGATTCCTTGCGGATGATCACAGGCTGGTTCTGCGGCTCACGCGAGCTGCGGACTGCAGGTTCCTGGCGCGCAGCATCATCGCGCGCCGGGCGACCGCGACCACCACCGTTGTTGTCACGGCGTGCACCACCGCCCGCGTTGTTGCGCGGTGGGCGTTTCTCGCCGCTGGCGCTGCGTGGCTGGCCACCCGTGCGAGGTTGGCCGCCGTTGTTGTTGCGTGGAGCCGCACCTTGGCCCTGGCTTTGACCTGCGCCAGTGCCACCGCCAGGACGGCGGTTACGCCCCTGGTTTTTGCCCTGGTACGGGCTGACGTAGTCAGCGCGGTTGCCAAAGTTGTCGACTTCGTCATCCAGGAACTCGTCCGGGGCACGGTCGGCCGGTGCTTTCGGTGTGCTGTTCTGGCTGGCTTGCTGCTGGCGTGGCTTGTTGTCACGCGGCTTGCGCTGTTGCGGCTTGTCGCCCGCCTTTTCCTTCTCGGCAGGCTTCTCGGCAGCGTGCTGCCGGGTCTTGCCCTTGTCCTTGCCTTTGTCTTTGCGGCCGCCGTTGGCGTCTTTGCCGCCTTCGCCGCGTGGCTGGTTGCGACCGCCACGGCCGGCGTTTTGCGGGCGTTCGCGCACTTCCGGCTTCTCGGCCTCGACCTGGCTTGCGTCGAAGCCCATCAGGTCGCCGTCAGCAATCTTCTGCTTGGTGACCCGCTCGATGCTCTTGAGCAGCTTCTCTTCATCAGGTGCGACCAGAGAAATGGCCTCACCCGAACGGCCGGCACGGCCCGTACGGCCAATGCGGTGGACGTAGTCCTCCTCGACATTGGGCAGCTCGAAGTTGACCACGTGGGGCAATTGGTCGATGTCCAGGCCGCGGGCGGCGATGTCGGTGGCAACCAGTACCCGTACCGCGTTGGCCTTGAAGTCGGCCAGGGCTTTGGTGCGGGCGTTCTGGCTCTTGTTACCGTGGATCGCGGCGGCGGTCAGGCCGTGCTTTTCCAGGTACTCGGCCAGGCGGTTGGCGCCATGCTTGGTACGGGTGAAGACCAGCACCTGTTCCCAGGCACCCTGGGTGATCAGGTGTGCCAGCAGCGCACGCTTGTGGCTGGCGGGCAGGCGGTAGATGCGCTGCTCGATGCGCTCGACCGTGGTGTTCGGTGGGGTGACCTCGATGCGCTCCGGGTTATGCAGGAGCTTGTCGGCCAGGTCGGTGATGTCCTTGGAGAAGGTGGCCGAGAACAGCAGGTTCTGGCGTTTGGCCGGCAGGCGGGCAAGGACCTTCTTCACGTCATGGATGAAGCCCATGTCGAGCATGCGGTCGGCTTCGTCGAGGACCAGGATTTCGACGTGGGCCAGGTCGACCTTGCCTTGGCCAGCCAGGTCGAGCAGGCGGCCAGGGCACGCGACCAGTACATCGACACCTTTGGCGATGGCCTGGATTTGTGGGTTCATGCCGACACCGCCGAAGATACAGGCGCTGACCAGCGGCAGATCACGGGCATAGACCTTGAAGCTGTCATGTACCTGGGCGGCCAGTTCGCGGGTCGGAGTCAGGACCAGTACGCGAGGCTGGCGCGGGCCATGGCGCTGCGACTTGTCAGGGTGGCCACCCGGGAACAGGCGCTCGAGGATCGGCAAGGCGAAACCGCCGGTTTTACCAGTACCTGTCTGGGCGGCGACCATCAGATCACGGCCTTGCAACACGGCGGGAACAGCCCGCTGTTGCACCGGAGTCGGCTGGGTATAGCCCGCAGCCTCGATAGCGCGGACAAGAGCCTCGGAGAGACCGAGGGAAGCAAAGGACATGGGCAATCCTGTTCTCGTGTGGGCTGGGCCCGTTGGGATGTTCTGCCTGGCGCGACGGGCATCGGTGAGATGCGATCGCGTCCGGTCCAGCTTGGCTTTCACTGCACATCCAGGAAGCGGAGGGCTGACGCGATGGTGCGTCGTTGCCGATCGGGATGCCTGTTGCTAGGCCGAGCGTCCGGGCGTAAGCCTGGCGGGAAGGCCCGAGTATAACAGAGCTATCGCGACGTGCTGCTTTCCTGCTGCTCAACGGCGTTGAGAATGTTTCCGATGTCGCCTATGTAGCGGTGGCTGATGGCGGCGTACGCCGGTTCCTGCTTGAAACGTTGCAACTCTTCGGAAAACGCTTGGGCCAGTGCCTCTCGCCCGGGTTTGCGGGTCAGCCCCAGGTATTGCGTCTGTCGGCTGACCACCCATGGCAGCGCTTCGATCCGTTGTTCAAGGCCCAGCTGGCGCATCAGGTAGCGCCCGACTTTGCGGTCGGTAATCAGCAAATCGATACGGCCCAGCAGCAGTTTGCCGAAGTTGGCTTCATGGGTAGGGGCTGCTTCGCGGCGAAAACGCGGCGAATCGTTAAATGCGGCGCCATAGGTGTAGCCGGGCGATGTGCCGACGGTCAGGCCCGCAAGATCGTCCAGCCCGGTGACGGCATGGCGGCGGTTACGCGCCTGAAATAGCACGAACTCGACATCCGACATGGGCTCCGTTGGGTAGACCAGATAGGGCTTGCGCGTGTCGAACTGGAAGATATCCACAATACCGTCGGCCAGCCCTTGCTCGATCATCGCCAGGCAGCGCTTCCAGGGCAGGAACTGCCATTCCACTTCTACCCCCAGGCGCCTGAATACCTGGGTGGTTACTTCGTAGTCGATGCCCCGGGGTTGGCCGTCTTGCTGGTACACATACGGTGCCCAGTCGTCGGACACCAGGCGCAGGCGTTCGGCCAGGGCCAACGGGCTCAGGCAGGCGAGCAGCAGGATCCAGAACAGGCGGGTGGTGGCGAGCATGGGCCGCAGATTACGCGCTCGGCCTGCTCAAGGCCAGTGAAGCGGCGGCTGTTCAGGCCTGCGCCGGCTTGAGCAGGTGCGCTTCGATAGCTTTGCGCTGTTCCCCGAGCGACAGGCGCAGGCCCGGGTGGCGCAGGCACTGTCGCAGCTGTTCGGGTTCGATGCGGCCGTTGCGCGCATTGAAGTTCTCCAGGGCTTTGTCCCACCAGGCCGATGCACAGGCCCGGTCGAACTCGTTAGGGTAGGGGTAGCTGCCATACAGTAATTCGCGGGCAAATTGCCGCTCGTGGCTGGGCAGGGTCAGGCTCAACGCCTTGTAGCCCAGCCGATGCAGGGTCGGCGGCCGCGGCAGTTGATCATTGACCCGCGCAACATCGGCCAGCGCGGCTTCACACAGCGGCGCATCGCCATGTTTGCGCAGCCAGGCCTGGATCTTGGCGCGGAACTGGGCCTTGCGGCTCCAGTAGTGGTGGATGACGTCGGTGCACTCGGCCAGCTGCAGTTTGCGGTAGGCCGCCACGGCCAGGCAGAACTCTTCGAGGGTGTAAGCCTCGCGGGCCAGTGGGTAGAACTGGTCCATCATGGCGATGGAGTGGTCCAGTGCCTGCGCGTCTTCGGCGGTGAGCCCGATCACGCCCGAGTTGATCAGCGGCATCTGGCAATCGGCCAGGCCTTGGGCCTGGAGGACGGACAGCAGGTTCTTGTACAGCAGGCATTTCTGGTTGGCGCCGTAGCGCCCGCCGATGGCGTTGCACAGCAGATGGCCAGGCGCGACCCGCTGGAACAGCCGCATCGGTGACTGACGGAAGAAGGTATCGGTATCGATCAGCACCGCCATTGCATGCTGCGTCAGCACCTGGCGCAGCAGCACATGCTTGCTGCGAAAGTGATAACCATGCGGGGCATTCCACGCCGCGCGCGTGGCGTCGTCGAGCAGGTGCAGCGTGACCGGCAGCTTGGCATAGGGCGCCGGGTTGTCGGTATAGACCTGAATATCCAGCGCCTCGCCTGCCGACACGTCCAGGTGGGCAAGGGCACTGACGATGCTGAAGCAGGCTTCCTGGTGGTAGGTGGCCGGGCCGAAAGCCAAGTAGACGAGCTGAGGGCGCGATGGCTGGGGATGCTGCATGTCAGGCAAGACCTGTTTAACCCGAAAATAAATAAGGCCTTAGTCTATGACCAAAGCCTTAATCATTTCTTAATCAGATATTGCCAAAAAGTTTCAGCGAGGCAGCTTCAGGTTGTTCCAGATCGCCAGGCTCGCTTCGGCCTGGTTCAAGGTATAGAAGTGCAGGCCCGGTGCGCCGCCTTGCAGCAGTTGTTCACACATGCGGGTGATCACTTCTTCGCCAAAAGCTTGGATGCTGGCGGTGTCGTCGCCATAGGCTTCCAGCTGCTTGCGGATCCAGCGCGGGATCTCGGCGCCGCAGGCGTCGGAGAACCGGGCCAGCTTGCTGTAGTTGGTAATCGGCATGATGCCGGGCACCACCGGGATATCGACGCCCAGTTTCTGCGCACGCTCGACAAAATAGAAATAGCTGTCGGCGTTGAAGAAGTACTGGGTGATGGCGCTGTCGGCACCGGCCTTGACCTTGTGCACGAAGTTGGCCAGGTCGATCTCGAAGTTACGGGCCTGGGGGTGCATCTCGGGGTAGGCCGCCACTTCCAGGTGGAAGTGATCACCGGTTTCCTGGCGGATGAATTCGACCAGGTCGCTGGCGTAGCGCAGCTCGCCGCTGGCCATGCCCATGCCGGAAGGCAGGTCGCCGCGCAGGGCGACGATGCGCTTGATGCCCGCGGCCTTGTACTCGGCAAGCAGGGCGCGCAGCTCTTCTTTGGTGTCGCCGACGCACGACAGGTGCGGTGCGGCAGGTACTTTCACTTCGCTCTCCAACTGCAGCACGGTGTTCAGTGTGCGGTCGCGGGTAGAGCCGCCCGCACCGTAGGTGCAGGAGAAGAAATCGGGGTTGTAGGTGGCCAGCTGGCGGGCAACGCCCATCAGCTTTTCGTGACCGGCATCGGTCTTGGTCGGGAAGAATTCGAAACTGTAGCGGCGTTCTTGTGACATCTCTGTTTCCTCAGCTGCAGGCCATGAGCCGCACGCTGCAAGTAAAAGCCAGGGCGGTGGGGGCCGGCCTGGCTTGGGCATCGATCAAGATTAAACGACTACAAGCGCCCGCCGGCATGCCGCCGGGCGCTTGCCGCTTAGTAGCGGTACGCGTGTGGCTTGAACGGGCCTTCGACAGTCACGCCGATGTAGTCGGCTTGCTGCTGGGTCAGCTGGGTGACCACGCCGCCGAAGCCGCGGACCATTTCCAGGGCCACTTCTTCGTCGAGCTTCTTGGGCAGCACTTCAACGGTCAGGCGTTCGGCTTTCTTCTCGGCCGACAGGTCGGCGTACTTCTGCTCGAACAGGAAGATCTGTGCCAGCACCTGGTTGGCGAACGAACCGTCCATGATGCGGCTTGGGTGACCGGTGGCGTTGCCCAGGTTCACCAGACGGCCTTCAGCCAGCAGGATCAGGTAGTCGTCATTTTGCGGGTCGAAGCTGCCAGCGCCGGTGCGGTGGATCTTGTGCACCTGCGGCTTGACCTCTTCCCAGGCCCAGTTCTTGCGCATGAAGGCGGTGTCGATCTCGTTGTCGAAGTGGCCGATGTTGCAGACCACGGCACGCTTCTTCAGGGCCTTGAGCATGTTGGCGTCGCAGACGTTGACGTTACCGGTGGTGGTGACGATCAGGTCGATCTTGCCCAGCAGCGCTTTGTCGATGCTGGCCTCGGTGCCGTTGTTGATGCCATCGATGAACGGCGAGACCAGCTCGAAGCCGTCCATGCAGGCTTGCATGGCGCAGATCGGGTCAACTTCGGTGACCTTGACGATCATGCCTTCCTGACGCAGGGACTGGGCCGAGCCCTTGCCCACGTCACCGTAGCCGATCACCAGGGCTTGCTTGCCCGACAGCAGGTGGTCGGTGCCACGCTTGATGGCGTCGTTCAGGCTGTGACGGCAGCCGTACTTGTTGTCGTTCTTGCTCTTGGTGACCGAGTCGTTGACGTTGATCGCCGGGACTTTCAGCTCGCCCTTGGCCAGCATGTCCAGCAGGCGGTGCACGCCGGTGGTGGTCTCTTCGGTGACACCGTGGACGCGGTCCAGAACGGCTGGGTACTTCTTGTGCAGCAGTTCGGTCAGGTCGCCGCCGTCGTCGAGGATCATGTTGGCGTCCCATGGCTGGCCATCCTTGAGGATGGTCTGCTCCAGGCACCACTCGTACTCTTCCTCGGTTTCGCCTTTCCAGGCGAACACCGGGATACCGGCGGCAGCGATGGAGGCAGCGGCCTGGTCCTGGGTGGAGAAGATGTTGCAGGACGACCAGCGCACTTCGGCACCCAGGGCAACCAGGGTTTCGATCAGCACGGCAGTCTGAATGGTCATGTGGATGCAGCCCAGAATCTTCGCACCCTTGAGCGGTTGCTCGGCGAGGTACTTGCGACGCAGGCCCATCAGTGCAGGCATTTCCGATTCGGCGATGATGGTTTCGCGACGGCCCCAGGCAGCCAGGGAGATGTCAGCGACTTTGAAATCGGTAAAACCAGCAGGCGTGTTTACAGCGCTCATGAGAGCCTCCATTCGTAGTGTGCGAATGGGCGCCGTTGTGCGTTGAGCGTCCGCAGGAGCGGACAACGCCCCATCCGAGCCTGACAGGCCTAGCCTGCTGCAGCGCCCCTCGGACAGGTGGCGGGCATGGCCGCCGCTGCGGGTGGCCAAGTGAAGCGGCAGGATTATAGCCGCGACAGGGACCTTCGCCCAAGGTTTTCTGTCGATTAATCGAGACGATAGTCGATGTTCAATGGAGCGGCGACGGCCGCTCTGCCATCATGAATGCACGTTAGCCAAGCAGGTTAGGAGTACCGATGAACTTTCACACCCGCAAATGGGTAAAACCCGAAGACCTCAACCCCAATGGCACCCTGTTCGGTGGCAGCCTGTTGCGCTGGATCGACGAAGAAGCGGCGATTTACGCCATCGTCCAGTTGGGCAACCAGCGTGTGGTGACCAAGTACATGTCGGAGATCAACTTCGTCAGTGCCTCACGCCAGGGCGACATCATCGAACTGGGCATCACCGCCACTGAATTCGGCCGCACTTCGATTACCCTCAAGTGCGAAGTGCGCAACAAGATCACCCGCAAGAGCATCCTGACCGTCGACAAGATGGTGTTCGTCAACCTCGGCGAAGATGGCATGCCGGCGGCTCACGGGCGCACCGAGATCAAGTACGTCCAGGACCAGTTCCCGGACTCGGCAGTCGAGTAGATATTTTGGGGCTGCCTTGCAGCCCATCGCGACACAAGGCCGCTCCTACAGGAGAATGCGAATCCCGTGTAGGAGCGGTCTTGTGTCGCGATGGGCCGCAAAGCGGCCCCGGCAATCTCAGGGCTGGGCGCTAACCTTGCGCACCACCCGCCCGATGCTCAGCCCCTGCACCAGGATCGACGACAGCACCACGATGTAGGTGATCGACAGCAGCAGGTCACGTTCCTCACCCAGCGGCAGCGACAGTGCCAGCGCTACCGACACGCCGCCGCGCAGGCCGCCCCAGGTCAGTACCCGCACGGTGCCTTTCGGCACACTCCGCCAGCGGCGCAGCAGCAAGATTGCCGGGGCCACGGTAAGCAGCCGCGACAGCAGGACCGCCAGTGCCAGCACCCCGCCGGCCGCCAGGTGCATCCAGTTGAACGGCAGCAGCAGAAGCTCAAGGCCGATCAGCGCGAACAGCAGGGCGTTGAGCATGTCATCGATCAACTCCCAGAAACCGTCCATGTAGCGCCGGGTCATGTCGTTCATCGCCAGGTTGCGCCCCATGTTGCCGATGATCAGGCCGGCGACCACCATGGCGATCGGTGCAGAAACGTGCAGTTCGTAGCACATTGCCGAGCCACCGATGACCAGCGCCAAGGTCAGCATGACCTCGACCTGGTACTGCTCGACGCTCTTGATCATGCGGTAGGTGGCGTAGCCGATCACGCCGCCGAACACCACACCGCCAATGGCCTCGCGGGCGAACAGGACCGCCGTGTCATAGGCACTGGGGGTTTCGCCGAGCTGGATGATGCCCAGCAGCACGGTGAACACCACGACCGCGGTGCCGTCGTTGAACAGCGATTCGCCGACGATGGTGGTTTTCAGCGGCTTGGAGGCATTGGCGGTCCGCAATGCGCCGAGCACGGCAATCGGGTCGGTGGGCGAGATCAGCGCGCCGAACAGCAGGCAGTAGATCAGCGGAACCTGCCAGCCAAACATCGCGAACACCCAGTGCGACAGGTAGCCGATCACCACGGTGGCGATGAGTACGCCGATGGTCGCCAGCAGGCCGATCGGCCAGCGATAGCTACGCAGGTCTGAGAGGTTGACGTGCAAGGCGCCGGCGAACAGCAGGAATGCCAGCATCCAGTGCATCAGCAAATCGTTGAAGTCGATCTGGTTCATCAGGCCTTCGACGCGCTCTTCGAGGCCAGGGAAGCCAATCAGGCTAAGCCCTTGCAGCATCAACGAGAACAGCAGTGCCGTGACCATCACGCCAATGGCGGGTGGCAGGCCGATGAAGCGGTAGTTGACGTAGGTGAGAAGGGTGGTGAGGCAGATAAACGCGGCAACTAATTCAAGCATCCCAAATCCTGTAACAGTGGCTTCCAAGTCGTACCCGAATGACTCGGGCAGTTCTTTGATGACCTGGCGAGGGCTTCGGGGCACACCTTTGACCGGAATTGTTGGAATCGTTCACATGTAGGGCTTGAGTTGTGCGATGGTTTTGAGATGCGCCGCCCGCGCGGCGCCCGATTTCGTAAGCGCTGAAAATCTTCCGACATACGCACACCAGACTGAAGACGATATATTCGTGCCTCAATAACGTCACAAGGACTTGAAGGCGTGTTGGCAACTTCCCTGGTACTGGTCGCCGCCCTCCTGCATGCGACCTGGAACACCCTGATCAAATTCAGCGGCGAACGCTTGTTGGTGATTGCCAGCATGGACACGGTCGCCTTGGCTTTTGCCGTGCTGGCCGTGGCCTTTGTCGAGGTGCCTCCCGCCGAAATCTGGCCCTGGTTGGTCGCCTCGGCGCTGGCCGAACAGTTGTACCGCTATCTGCTGATCCAGGCCTATCGGGTTGGCGACCTTGGGCTGGTCTATCCTCTGATGCGCGGGTTGTCGCCGCTGGTGGTGCTGGGCTTGACCCTGGCCTTTGCCGGGGAATCGCTGAGCCAGCAGCAGATCATCGGCATCCTGCTCATTCCGTGTGGCATGGCGTGCCTGCTGTGGCAGGGGGGCGGTGGTGATCGGCTGCCTTGGTCGATGTTGCCCGTGGTGGCGCTGATTGGCCTGTGCATCGGTTGCTACACCTGGTTCGACGGCCAGGCGGTGCGGCTGTGGGGCAAGCCTTGGGACTACCTGGTATGGCTGACCTTGCTCAGTGCCTGGCCCTTCCCGCTGCTGGCCAGTGTGGCGCGCCGTGCACCGTTTGTGCTGTTTTGGCGAACCCAATGGCGGCTGGGGTTGGCCGTAGGGCTTTGTGTGCTGTTCAGTTATGCCCTGGTGCTGTGGGCCATGCACCTGGGGTCGGTGGCCGAGGCGGCGGCGCTGCGGGAACTGAGCGTGATCCTGGTGGTGCTGTTGGGTATGCGCTACCTCAAAGAACCTTTTGGCGGGCCAAGACTCCTAGCTTGCGGGCTGGTGCTGGCAGGCATGCTGGTAATGAAGCTCTAACCTTTCGATTGAACAAGGAGTGCTGTCCATGACCGTTGCCCTGTGGTGCATCCTGATTGCCCTGGTATTGCCGCCGCTTTGTGCATTGATCGCCAAAGTGAGCAGTGGCCGCTTCGGCCTCAAGGACAATCACGATCCGCGTGCCTTCCTGGACACGCTATCGGGCCTGCCTCGCCGAGCCCATGCGGCGCAGCAGAATAGCTACGAAGCGTTTCCGGCGTTTGCGGCGGCCGTGCTGGTGGCAGATATCGTCGGCAATGCCGAGCAGGTGACGCAGGACGTGCTGGGCGTGATGTACATCACCAGCCGGTTGCTCTACATCATCTGCTACCTGGCGGACTGGGCGGCATTGCGGTCAGTGGTGTGGTTTGCCGGGTTGGCGTTGATCGTGGCGTTTTTCGTGGTTTCCGTCTGAAACCGAGTTGGCTTCTTCGCGGGCAAGCACGCTCCCACAGGGGATCATGCATTATTCAGGGTTTGCACGATTACTGTGGGAGCGGGCTTGCCCCGCGAAGAGCCCAGCCCCGATCAAGGCACTTTCGGTACTTCAGGCAGCGGTTTGCCCTTAGGCCACAACATCCAGATCTGCCCTTGCTGCTTCATGTTCCCGGCCAGCTCACCGGCTTCTGGCCCGGTCCCCCAGAACAGGTCTGCACGTACCTCACCGGCAATCGCACCCCCGGTATCCTGAGCGCCTACCGGCCGCACCACCGGGGTACCATCCGGGCGCGTAGTGGATAACCACAGCAGGCTGCCCAACGGAATCACCTTGCGGTCGATCGCCACGCTGTAGCCGGCCGTCAGTGGCACGTTGAGCGAGCCGCGCGGGCCTTCGTTACTGTCGGGGCGGGTGCTGAAAAACACGTAGCTGGGGTTGCTGGCCAGCAGCTCTGGTACCCGCTGCGGGTTGGCTTGGGCCCAGGCATGAATGCTGCCCATGCTGACGTCTTCCTTCTTCAACTGGCCCTGTTCCACCAGCCAACGCCCGATCGGCCGGTAGGGGTGGCCATTTTGGTCGGCGTAGCCCAGGCGCAGCTGGCGGCCATCTTCCAGTTGTACCCGGCCCGAACCCTGTATCTGCAGGAACTGCAAGTCCATCGGGTCGGTCAGCCAGGCCAGCACCGGGGCTTTTACGCCCTCACGGTTGATGACTTCGGCTGTGTCGTAAGGCTTGAGCACCCGGCCATCCAGTCGCCCGCGCAGGCGCTTGCCCTTGAGCTCTGGGTACACACTGGCGAGGTCGACCACGATCATGTCGTCGGGCACGCCGTACACCGCTACGTGGTTAGTTTCGGTCGGTTTCAGGCTGCCCGGGTAGACCGGCTCGTAGTAGCCAGTGATCAGGCCGTTGGCGTTGTTCTCGGCCGAGCGCAAGCCATAGACCTGCAGGTTTTGCTGCAGGAAGGCGCGTATTTGCAGTGCATCGTCCGGCACGCTGGCAGCGGCCTCGCAGGTGGTGGCCCAGACGGCGTCGCGCTTGAGTTTTTCACAGCCATTGCGCCACGCGTGGAAGCCGGCCACCAGGTCGGTGTCGCTGACGCTGGGCAGGTCCTGCCAGGTGGCACTGGCATAGGTGGCAATGGCATGGGGCTCAGGTTTGGCGTTCTCGCCGCCGTTGCAGCCGGCCAGCAGGGCCAGTGCCGGGAGTGTCCAGGCCAGGTGGCGCAGGGCGAATTTCATAGGGGGATTCCTGTCAGGGCGAACATGAAGATTCGACCTTGTGTTTTATGTGGCTATTGGTCATTGGCCCTTGGCCAGCGATACTGGCCGCCCATTTTCGTAGGCCGTAGTGACCGTGATGTTCAAGCGATTGACCGTTGTTCTGCTCGCAGCCCTTGCCCTGAGTGCCTGTGACCGTGTGGACCCGAACTCGCCGCTGGGCCAGCGCAAGGCGATCTTCAAGGACATGCTCAAGACCAGCGAGGACCTGGGTGGCATGCTGCGCGGCCGTTTGCCGTTCGACGGGGTGAAGTTCTCCGACGGGGCCGTGAAGCTCGACAGCCTGTCGCGCCAGCCGTGGCAGCACTTCCCCCAAGCGCGCGATGGCGGTGACAGCAGCGCGCGAGCGGAGGTGTGGGAGCGTCAGGCGCGGTTCCATGACCTTGCCCGGCAACTGGAGGGCGTGACCGGTGAATTGGTCGATGCTACCCGGGGCCAGCCGCTGGAGGCGGCGCAGTTGAAGGGACCGATGGACAGGGTCGAGGCTGCGTGCAAGGCTTGCCATACTGAATTCCGCAATCATTGATCGCCTGTAAGGGTCTTATCGCCGGCAAGCCAGCTCCCACAGTAAACACACAGCCCTTGAGAGCAGTGGAGTACCCGTGGGAGCTGGCTTGCCGGCGATAAGGCGCTCACGGACGCTGCACCTCAGCGGTCGAGTTCGTCGACCGCTTCCTGCAGTTCTTTGCGCGACTCGGCGAGTTTGTCTTTACGCTTGTTTATCTTTTCAGCATCGCCTTTCTTTTCGGCCTTCTTCAGGTCTTTTTCGCGTTGCGCGACCTCATGGCGCGCATCGAGCACCTTTTGTTCACGCTCTTTGCGCAGGCTGGTTTCTGTACAGTTTTTTGCACCTTCCAGTGCCTGCTCGAGCCCCGCAACCTGGTCACTGTTGCCGTGTTCGCGGGCAATCTTCAGTTGGTTCTCGATGGCGCTGCGTTTGGCCGCGCAGCCAGTCAGGCCAGCATCCGGCTCGGCAGCCTGCACGGCGCCAGCAGCGAGGCCCAGTGTTGCGAGCAAGAAAAGAGTCGAAATACGTTTCATGAAAAGCCTCCTGAACGGGGCGGGGCAGAAAAGTTGGGGGAAATCCTGCCTTGGTTTTTCCTATTTAGAAACCCTTGTTGGTTTTTTATGGCCGAAACTCAGACTTTCCTTGCGTGGGATTTGGTAAAAAATCATTGCGCGAGCGGTTTGTTGCTGATTTGGAACGCCTTCACGCCGGCCTCGCTTAACTGCGCCGCAATGGCTTGAGTTTCGTTGGCCGTAAAAAACGCTTCCAGCTGACGCGCGCGCACTGCGCCGATACCCGGCATGGCGTGCCAATCATCGGCCGTGCGCGAGGACAGCTGCGCCCAATCACCGTCGAGCTGGATGCCACCCGGTACGGGTGCGCCAAGCGCGCGCAGCCAGCGGGAGAAGGGCTGTGCTCGGGCGCCTTCGAAGGCGTGCAGCAGCTGCGTGGCGGTGGCGTCGCTGATGCCCGGTACCTGGCCCAGGCGCTGAGCATCGAGTTGCAGCCAATCCGTCATCGAAGTGACCAACCCAGCCCCGACCAGGCGCTGCCACGTACCTGGCCCGGTGCGCGGCATTGCCAGCCCCTGCTTGCCACTTAGCCATGTAAGCCGCGCAATGAACTGCTCGTCGCAACCGTCGTCTGCGTGCCAGCAGCTATGGGGGTGGTAGCGCCCCGGTTGCGGCGCTGCAACCGGCTGGCGTAGGGCCGCCCGGTGCACCACGTGCTCGAAACGCGGAATGGTCAGGCCGGCCAGGCTGATTGCTACCTGATCACCCGGCGCAATGTCGAGGCGCTGCCAGCGTGCCAGTGAGCCCAGGCTGACCTGTGTGATCAGCCGGTCGTCCAGCTTGACCGGGTGCAGGCGCAGCACCGGCGTGACCCTGCCCGTGCGACCGACTCGGAAGCGTACCTCACGTACCTCTGCCAAGGCTTGGGCGTAGGGGTATTTCCAGGCTGCCAGCCAGTAGGGCGGCTTGGCCTGCCAACGCTCGGCAGGAGGCCGACTGCTCTGGCGCAGGATGACGCCGTCGGTGGCGAAGGGCAGAGGTGAGCGGTACCAGTGCTGGCGCCAGTGTGCGGCATCGGCGATGGAGTCGATGGCAACGCTGTAGCGCTGGCTGTCGGGGAAGCCCAGTTGTGCCAGCTGCGACAGGCGCTCCGCCTGGCTGCTGGGGCCCTGTGGCCAATCCCAGACGAACAGGCCGATGCTGGCGCCTTGTTCAGCGCTGAGCTGCTTGCGGGCGAGCAGCCCTGCCACGGTGCCCCGCGCCTTGGCGCTGCCCGCCTGGGCTTGCACGTGCTGGTCCAGGCGCAGATACAGCTCACCCTGCAACACCAGGTCAAGGGCCTGGGGCAGTTGCCGGGTAATGGCATCGAGGTGCGGGATGTGGCGGCTCCAGTCGTGCCCCTGGGCCCCGTCACCCCGGCTCAGCAACTCTACGAGTTGCCCCTGTCGGTAGAGCAAGGATACCGCCACCCCATCGACCTTCGGCTGCACCCACAGGCCAGCCTTGCCGGCCATCCAGCGGCCGACGGCCTGCTCGTCGCCCAGCTTGTCGACGCCTGTATGCGGGACGGGGTGGGTAATCGGGCCGCGCGCCGTGGCCAGTGGCGCGGGTTGCGCCTGCAGGCCGAAGCATTGCTGCCAGTGTTCCAGGCGTTGCCGGCTCTGGTCATACAGTTCATCTGCTACCTGGGTGATGCCCAGGCGATGGTAGCCGTCGTCCCATTGGGCAATCGTGCTGCGAAGGTGGGTGACCTCGGCGTGGGCTTGTTTGGCGTCCCAGTCGGGGCAGGGGCTGGCGTGCACCAGCGAGGCATGTAGCGATAGCAGCAGTGCGAACAACAGCATGAACGGCATGGCCAGCATCCTTGCATGGCGGGTGGGAACCCTCAGCCTAGGCAGGCTGGGTGCCGATTGCCGTGAACAGTTGTCAGCCGATATGTCACAAAAAAGCCCCTGCCGATTGCTCGGCAGGGGCTTTCGTCCAGCGCTGTAGGAAACTTACAGGCCGGCAGCGTCACGCAGCGACTGGGCGCGGTCGGTGCGTTCCCAGGTGAAGGTGGTGAAGGTGTCGTCGCCGACTGTCTTCTGCTGCGGGGTGCGGCCGAAGTGGCCGTAGGCCGCGGTTTCCTGGTACATCGGGTGGAGCAGGTCGAGCATCTTGGTGATCGCGTACGGACGCAGGTCGAAGCACTCGCGCACCAGTTGGACGATCTTGTCGTCGGAGACCTTGCCGGTACCGAAGGTGTTGATCGAGATGGAGGTTGGCTGAGCTACGCCAATGGCGTAGGAGACCTGGATCTCGCAACGCTCGGCCAGGCCGGCGGCGACGATGTTCTTGGCCACGTAGCGACCGGCGTAGGCGGCGGAACGGTCGACCTTGGACGGGTCCTTGCCGGAGAACGCGCCACCACCGTGGCGGGCCATGCCGCCGTAGGAGTCGACGATGATCTTGCGGCCGGTCAGGCCACAGTCGCCCACCGGGCCACCGATGATGAAGTTGCCGGTCGGGTTGATGTGGTACTGGGTATCTTTGTGCAGCAGTTCGGCCGGCAGGGTGTGCTTGACGATCAGCTCCATCACCGCTTCCTGCAGGTCTTTTTGCGAGACCTCAGGGTTGTGCTGGGTCGACAGGACCACCGCGTCGATGCCGACTACCTTGCCATTTTCGTAACGGCAGGTGACCTGCGACTTGGCGTCCGGGCGCAGCCACGGCAGCAGGCGCGACTTGCGCGCTTCGGCCTGGCGCTCGACCAGACGGTGCGAGAAGCAGATCGGCGCTGGCATCAGCACGTCGGTTTCGTTGCTGGCGTAGCCGAACATCAGGCCCTGGTCGCCAGCGCCCTGGTCTTCCGGCTTGGAGCGGTCGACGCCCTGGGCGATGTCCACGGACTGCTTGCCGATGATGTTCATCACCGCGCAGGTGGCGCCGTCGAAGCCGACGTCGGAGCTGTTGTAGCCGATGTCGATGATGACTTTACGTACCAGTTCTTCGAGGTCGACCCAGGCGGACGTGGACACTTCGCCAGCGATGATGGCGACACCGGTCTTGACCAAGGTTTCGCAGGCCACGCGGGCGTATTTGTCCTGAGCGATGATGGCATCAAGGACAGCGTCCGAAATCTGGTCGGCGATCTTGTCCGGATGCCCTTCGGACACGGACTCGGAGGTGAAAAGGGAGTATTCGCTCATCTCGAAGGGTTCCTAAAATTTACCGATGGTGTATGTCGCCAGTCGCCCGCTGAAAATGGCGGACCTGTATCTGGAAACCGTTGCGCAAGCCCACATAGAGGCTGTCCCCGGGGACCAGCCCGGCACTATTGGCCCAACGGGCCAGGTCGTCCTGTTCGAAGCCCAGCCAGAGGTCGCCGCAGGCATCGCGCGCCCACCCCTGGTCATGGCTGCACAGTTCGGTGACCAGCAGGCTGCCGCCCGCTTTCACCCGTTTGGCCAGCTGGCGCAGGGCCAGGGCCGGGTCGCTGAAATGGTGCAGCACCATGTTCAGCACAACGCAGTCGGCTGCCACATCCGTTGCATTCAGTGCATCGGCCAACTGCAGGTTCACGTTGTCCAGGCGCTCACGCTGGCAGACCTGGCGGGCCAGCTCGAGCATGGTCGGGCTGTTGTCCAGGGCGGTCACCGTGGCGAAGCGCCGTGCCAGGTCCGGCAGGAAGCCGCCGTCGCCGGGGCCTACTTCCAGCGCGCTGGCGGTGGGCGCGAAGTTCAGCTTGTCGAGCAGCGCCAGCAGGCTTTCGCGGTACTGCGGCAGGCCGGCGATCAGGTCTTGCTGGGCGCGGAATTTTTCTTCCACGCGCAGGAAAAAGTCCTGGCTGGTGGCTGCGCGGCGTTGCTGCACCTGGGCGATGCGCGCCTGCACCGCAGGTGGCAAGGTCAGGTCGTCGACTTCTTCGAGCAATGCCGTGTGCAGGCGCCCGCCCAGGCGTAGGCTGTCGGGCAGGGCGCGGCGGTAGAAAATCGCGTTGCCCTCGCGCCGGGTCGCCACCAGCTCGGCCTGGGCCAGCACCTTCAGGTGATGGCTCATGCCGGACTGGCCGATGTCGAAGATTTGCGCCAGTTCGAGCACGCCAAACGAATCGCTGGCCAATGCGCGCAAAACATTCAGGCGCAGCGCGTCGCCACTGGCTTTGCACAAGGCGGCCAGGGTGTCGCTTCGCTGAGGGATCGATTGCGCACGGAGGTTCATGGGGCGGCAGTCTAGACAGGCATCGTGGCACCCGCAAGGCCAATATCAAAAAGTTTTGATATTGGCGATGAGCTGCAAGGATAGAGCGGCCCCAGCCCATGCTTGCATGCACCTTGCCGCTTAAAGCGTGCCGCTTGACGCTTAAATGTTTGCCCCCAGCCCCCCAGTGGGCGAAAATGGCCGCCTTTTTTCGTATCACAACCTTTCAGCCCCAGGAGATCAGCGATGCCCAGCCGTCGTGAACGTGCCAACGCCATTCGTGCCCTCAGCATGGATGCCGTGCAAAAGGCTAACAGCGGCCACCCAGGTGCCCCTATGGGCATGGCGGATATCGCCGAAGTGCTTTGGCGTGACTACCTGAAGCACAACCCGAGCAACCCAAGCTTCGCCGACCGTGACCGCTTCGTGCTGTCCAACGGCCACGGCTCGATGCTGATCTACTCGCTGCTGCACCTGACCGGCTATGACCTGTCGATCGACGACCTCAAGGCCTTCCGCCAGCTGCACAGCCGTACCCCGGGCCACCCGGAATACGGCTACACCCCAGGTGTGGAGACCACCACCGGCCCACTGGGCCAAGGCCTGGCTAACGCCGTGGGCTTCGCCCTGGCGGAAAAAGTCCTGGGCGCACAGTTCAACCGTGAAGGCCACAACATCGTCGACCACAACACCTACGTGTTCCTCGGCGACGGCTGCATGATGGAAGGTATCTCCCACGAAGTCGCCGCTTTGGCCGGCACCCTGGGCCTGGGCAAGCTGATTGCCTTCTATGACGACAACGGCATCTCCATCGACGGCGAAGTCGAAGGCTGGTTCACCGACGACACGCCGAAGCGTTTCGAAGCCTACAACTGGCAGGTGATCCGCAACGTCGACGGCCATGACGCCGACGAGATCAAGACCGCGATCGAGACTGCACGCAAAAGCGATCAGCCGACCCTGATCTGCTGCAAGACCATCATCGGTTTCGGTTCGCCGAACAAGCAGGGCAAGGAAGACTGCCACGGCGCACCGCTGGGCAACGACGAAATCGCCCTGGCCCGTAAAGAGTTGAACTGGAACCACGGCCCGTTCGAAATCCCGGCCGACATCTATGCCGAGTGGGACGCCAAGGCCGCCGGTGCCAAAGCTGAAGCCGAGTGGAACCAGCGCTTCGACGCCTACGCCAAGGCGTACCCTGAGCTGGCTGCTGAGTTCAAGCGCCGTGACAGCGGCGAGCTGCCGGCTGACTTCTCCGAGAAGGCCCAGGCCTACATCAACGAAGTCGCTGCCAAAGGCGAGACCATTGCCAGCCGCAAGGCCAGCCAGAATGCCCTGAACGCCTTCGGCCCGTTGCTGCCTGAGTTCCTCGGCGGTTCGGCTGACCTGGCCGGTTCCAACCTGACCCTGTGGAAAGGTTGCAAGGGCGTCGACGCCCATGACGCTAGCGGCAACTACGTCTACTACGGCGTACGCGAGTTCGGCATGACCGCGATCATGAACGGCGTTGCCCTGCACGGCGGCCTGGTGCCTTACGGCGCGACCTTCCTGATGTTCATGGAATACGCCCGCAACGCGGTGCGCATGTCGGCCCTGATGAAGCAGCGCGTGATCCACGTCTACACCCACGACTCCATCGGCCTGGGCGAAGACGGCCCGACTCACCAGCCGATCGAGCAGCTGACCAGCCTGCGCAGCACGCCGAACCTGGACACCTGGCGCCCAGCTGACGCGGTCGAATCGGCCGTGTCCTGGAAAAACGCCCTGGAGCGCAAAGACGGCCCATCGGCGCTGATCTTCTCGCGTCAGAACCTGCAGCATCAGGACCGTAACGCCCAGCAGATCGCTGACATCAGCCGTGGTGGTTACATCCTCAAGGACTGCGCTGGCGAGCCAGAGTTGATCCTGATCGCCACCGGTTCCGAAGTGGGCCTGGCGGTTCAGGCCTTCGACAAGCTGAGCGAGCAAGGCCGCAAGGTCCGCGTGGTTTCCATGCCGTGCACCAGCGTGTTCGACGCCCAGGACGCTGCCTACAAGCAGTCTGTACTGCCACTGGAAGTGGGTGCGCGCATCGCCATCGAAGCTGCCCACGCCGACTTCTGGTACAAGTACGTCGGCCTGGAAGGCCGTATCATCGGCATGACCACCTACGGTGAGTCGGCCCCGGCCTCTGCATTGTTCGAAGAATTCGGCTTTACCCTGGAGAATATCCTGGGCACCGCCGAAGAGCTGCTGGAAGACTGATACAGGCAAAGCGAGGGCCTTTGGCCCTCGTTCGCGGCACAAGGCCGCTCCCACAGGATCTGCATACGCCGCAGTACCCTGTGGGAGCGGCCTTGTGCCGCGAATGGGCCGTATGGCGGCCCCTTTCAACCGACGGATTTCAAGAGCCACCTATGCCCCACCCGCGTCCCTACAAAGTTGCACTCAACGGTTATGGCCGCATCGGCCGCTGTGTCCTGCGCGCGTTGTTCGAGCGGGGGGCGAAGGCCGGTTTCGAGATTGTTGCGTTGAACGACCTGGCCGATCAGGCCAGCCTCGAGTACCTGACACGCTTCGACTCCACCCACGGGCGTTTCCCTGGGGAAGTGAGGGTCGACGGCGACTGTCTGCATATTAACGGCGACTGCGTGAAGGTGATGCGCAGCGCCACCCCGGAAGGCATCGACTGGGCCGCCCTGGACATCGACCTGGTGCTGGAGTGCTCCGGCGCCTACAACACCCGCGCCGATGGCCAGCGTTTTCTTGATGCCGGCGCGCCACGGGTGCTGTTCTCGCAGCCCATGGCCAGCGAGGCGGACGTGGACGCCACGGTGGTGTACGGCATCAACCAGGCATGCCTGACGGGCAACGAGCGCCTGGTGTCCAACGCGTCTTGCACCACCAACTGCGGCGTGCCGCTGTTGCGCGTGCTGGACCAGGCGTTCGGCATCGAATACGTGCAGATCACCACCATCCACTCGGCGATGAACGACCAGCCGGTGATCGACGCTTATCACCACGAAGACCTGCGCCGTACGCGCTCTGCGTTCCAGTCGGTGATCCCGGTGTCCACGGGCCTTGCGCGCGGCATCGAGCGGCTGCTGCCGGAACTTGCCGGGCGAATTCAGGCCAAAGCGGTACGCGTGCCGACCGTCAACGTCTCATGCCTGGACATCACGCTGCAGACCGCCCGCGACACCAGCGCCGCCGAGGTCAACCGGGTGCTGCGCGAGGCAGCGCTGGAGGGCCCGCTCAAAGGATTGCTGGCCTATACCGAGCTGCCCCACGCCAGCTGTGATTTCAACCACGACCCGCATTCGGCGATCGTCGATGCCAGCCAGACCCGTGTTTCCGGCCCCCGCCTGGTAAACCTGCTGGCTTGGTTCGACAACGAATGGGGGTTCGCCAACCGTATGCTCGACGTTGCCGAACACTATCTGCACGTCGTTCAACCAACCCGCAACAAACAGCCCTGAAGGACTGCATTCATGACCGTGTTGAAGATGACCGACCTCGACCTGCAAGGTAAACGCGTACTGATCCGCGAAGACCTCAACGTGCCTGTGAAGGACGGTGTGGTAGCCAGCGACGCGCGTATCCTGGCAGCGCTGCCGACCATCAAGCTGGCCCTGGAAAAGGGCGCGGCGGTAATGGTCTGCTCGCACCTGGGCCGCCCGACCGAAGGTGAATTCTCTGCCGAGAACAGCCTCAAGCCGGTCGCCGACTACTTGAGCAAAGCCCTGGGCCGTGACGTGCCGCTGATCGCCGACTACCTGGAAGGTGTCGAGGTCAAGGCCGGTGACCTGGTGCTGTTCGAGAACGTGCGCTTCAACAAGGGCGAGAAAAAGAACGCCGACGAGCTGGCGCAGAAATACGCTGCCCTGTGCGACGTGTTCGTGATGGACGCGTTCGGCACTGCCCACCGCGCCGAAGGTTCGACCCATGGCGTGGCCAAGTTCGCCAAAGTCGCCGCTGCCGGCCCACTGCTGGCCGCCGAGCTGGATGCCCTGGGCAAGGCGCTGAAAGCCCCGGCCAAGCCAATGGCGGCCATCGTCGCTGGCTCCAAGGTGTCGACCAAACTCGACGTGCTGAACAGCCTGAGCACCGTTTGCGACCTGCTGATCGTCGGTGGTGGCATCGCCAACACCTTCCTGGCGGCTGCTGGCCACCCCGTCGGCAAGTCGCTGTACGAGCCTGACCTGGTCGACACCGCCAAGGCCATCGCTGCCAAGGTCAACGTACCGCTGCCGGTCGACGTGGTGGTTGCCAAGGAATTCGCCGAAAGCGCCGAAGCGACCGTCAAGGCCATTGCCGACGTTGCCGCTGACGACATGATCCTGGACATCGGCCCGCAAACCGCTGCCAACTTCGCCGAGCTGCTGAAGTCGTCGCAGACCATTCTGTGGAATGGCCCAGTTGGCGTGTTCGAGTTCGACCAGTTCGGCAACGGCACCAAAGTGCTGGCCAAAGCCATCGCCGAAAGCGCCGCGTTCTCCATCGCGGGCGGTGGTGACACCCTGGCGGCGATCGACAAATATGGCGTTGGCGCCGATATCTCCTACATTTCTACCGGTGGTGGCGCGTTCCTCGAGTTCGTCGAGGGCAAGGTCCTGCCGGCTGTGGCAATCCTGGAAGAGCGGGCCAAGGCCTGATGACGTTGGCGCTTGGCAAAGGGAGCGACCTGATGGTCAAGCAATTGCCTGTGATGATTCTGGCCGGGATGCTGAGCGCGTGCTCCAGCAGCCCGTCTTCGGATGAAGCCGCGTCGCGGTCGCCCAAGGGCGGCTGCTACCAGTCTGAGTGGCAGGCTGAGACCGTACCGGTCATCAACAAGCGCCTGGGTCCGGATGGCCTGGAAAAGTATGACGAAGACCACCAGCACAAGGCGCCCGGTTGCCCTTGATCGGGTTCTCGGGCACCTAAGCTGGGTTTGAAGGTCTTCAACACTGGGGCCGCTGTGCGGCCCATCGCCGGCAAGCCAGCTCCCACAGGCCTTGCACATGCCCTTAGGGGGGTGCGGTACCTGTGGGAGCCGGCTTGCCGGCGATGGGCTGCAAAGCAGCCCTTAGCGGAGTAATGAGATGAAAGCGCTTATGGCCATAGCGGCCCTGGCGACACTGGCAGGATGCTCACTGCTGCAGCCGGCGCAACCCGCCCCGGCAGATAACTGGACCCGTTGGGTCTGTGACACCCAGACCGAAGTGCTGTGGCGCTTCGCGGATGCACAACAAGATTCGGTCGACGTACGCCTTGGCGGCGGCGACCAGGTCTACCGGCTCAAATCCGAGCCGAGCGCGTCGGGCGCGATGTACAGCGATGGCGTGCTGGCCTTCCACACCAAAGGCGAAGAAGGCCTGGTGTACTGGGTGGCAACCAACGATCTGATAGGGCGGGGCTGCAAGGCACCGTGACTGGCCGGGCCGCCCAGGTGGCCCACACTACTTGAACAGCAACCGCCCCTGCGGCAGGCTTGCACGAAACAAACGACGCTTGTCGGGAGAGAGATACACAATGGCACTCATTAGCATGCGCCAGATGCTGGACCACGCCGCCGAGTTCGGTTACGGCGTTCCAGCTTTCAACGTCAACAACCTCGAGCAAATGCGCGCAATCATGGAAGCCGCCGACAAGACCGACTCTCCGGTCATCGTGCAGGCTTCGGCAGGTGCCCGTAAATACGCCGGTGCGCCCTTCCTGCGCCACCTGATCCTGGCCGCGATCGAAGAGTTTCCGCACATCCCGGTGTGCATGCACCAGGACCACGGCACCAGCCCTGACGTGTGCCAGCGCTCGATCCAGCTGGGCTTCAGCTCGGTCATGATGGACGGCTCGCTGGGTGAAGACGGCAAAACCCCAACCGACTACGAGTACAACGTCCGCGTTACTCAGCAGACCGTTGCCATGGCGCACGCCTGCGGCGTTTCGGTAGAAGGCGAGCTGGGCTGCCTGGGTTCGCTGGAAACCGGCATGGCCGGTGAAGAAGACGGTATTGGCGCTGAAGGCGTGCTGGATCACAGCCAGATGCTGACCGACCCTGAAGAAGCCGCCGACTTCGTCAAGAAGACCCAGGTCGACGCCCTGGCCATCGCCATCGGCACCAGCCACGGCGCCTACAAGTTCACCAAGCCACCGACCGGTGACGTGCTGGCGATCGACCGCATCAAGGAAATCCACAAGCGCATCCCTAACACCCACCTGGTGATGCACGGTTCCTCTTCGGTACCGCAAGAGTGGCTGGCGATCATCAACCAGTACGGCGGCGACATCAAAGAAACCTACGGCGTGCCGGTTGAAGAAATCGTCGAAGGCATCAAGCACGGCGTGCGCAAGGTCAACATCGACACCGACCTGCGCCTGGCCTCCACCGGTGCCATGCGTCGCCTGATGGCCCAGAACCCAAGCGAGTTCGACCCGCGCAAGTTCTTCGGTGAAACCGTCAAAGCCATGCGTGACGTGTGCATCGCCCGTTACGAAGCGTTCGGCACCGCCGGCAATGCCTCCAAGATCAAGCCGATCTCCTTGGAAGGCATGTTCCAGCGTTACCTGAAAGGTGAATTGGCCGCCAAGGTCAATTGATTCGCTGGTAGTACTGAAAAACCCGCAGAGATGCGGGTTTTTTTATGCCTGCGATAACCCGTATTCACGGCAGAGCAACCGTTAGTCGGCTACCGTACAGTTTATGCACTGATAGCGTTCTGATTGCATTGCGAGTTACAGGCCCGGGTCTAGAGTACTTATCGGATCCAATCGTGATTTGAAGTCGGTCACACAATAGAGAAGCAGCATGGATGGCGCTCACCTTCAACCACAGCCACGGGATGGTGGCAGCTCGGTTCTACTGGTGGTAGATGATTACCCCGAGAACCTCATCAGTATGCGGGCCTTGCTGGCCCGGCAGGATTGGCAAGTATTGACCGCAAGTTCGGGGGTGGAAGCCCTGAGTGCTTTGCTCGAACATGACGTCGACCTGGTCTTGCTGGATGTACACATGCCGGAAATGGACGGTTTCGAAGTCGCCCGGCTGATGCGCGGCAGCCAGCGCACGCGGCTGACCCCGATCATCTTCCTTACCGCTAACGAACAGTCCGAGGCCGCTGTGCTGAAGGGGTACGCCAGTGGCGCGGTGGACTACATGTTCAAGCCGTTCGACCCGCAGATTCTCAAGCCCAAGGTCCAGGCCCTGCTCGATCAGCAACGCAACCGGCGCATGTTGCAGCAACTGACCCGCGAGCTGGAAACAGCCAGGGCGTTCAACGCTTCGATTCTGGAAAACGCCGCCGAAGGGATTCTGGTGGTGAATGCCGCCGGCACCATCAGTTTCGCCAACCCAGCCATTTCACGCTTGCTGGCAGCACCAGTGGAGCAGTTGCAGGGCGCCCAGTTGCTTGACCTGGTGCAAATGGCCAACGCCAACCTGTGGAGCGAGTCGGATTTCTACCAGGCCTACTTGGGGCGGCAGATCTTCCGCGTGCACGATGCCCAGTTACGCACCCTGGGTGGCGAGCTGGTACCGGTCGCGCTGTCGTGTGCCCCCTTGCCGGCCGATCAGCAGGCGATGGTGGTGACGGTGCTGGACATGTCGGTGGTGCGCAACCTCCACCAACAGCTCGAATACCAAGCGGTAACCGACCCGCTGACCGGCCTGCTCAACCGCCGCGGTTTCTACCAGGCCGCCGAGGGCGTGCTGCTGCGCAACGAGCGCTCGGACAAGGCGCAGGCGCTGATGTACATGGACCTGGATGGCTTCAAGCGGATCAACGACTCGTTGGGCCATGAAGCGGGTGATCGCGTGCTGCGCTGGGTCGCCGAGCAAATCAAGGACTGCCTGGGCAGCGAAGCACTGCTGGCACGGATGGGCGGTGATGAGTTCACGGCGTTGTTCGATAGCTTGCCTTACCCCGAGCAGGCCGGGCGTTACGCCGAGCGCTTGCTTGAGCGCATCGCCATCAGCCAGCAGGTGGAAGGGCTGGATGTGTGCCTTGGGGTCAGCATCGGCATTGCCACCTACCCCGACTGCGGCGCCACCGTCGAGGGCCTGCTGCGCGCAGCCGATGCGGCGATGTACGCGGCCAAGCAGGCTGGCCGCCAGCAATACCGCTTCTATGACCACGAGCTCAATGGCCGCGCACGTTCACGGTTAATGCTTGAAGACGGTGTACGGGCAGCGATCGAACAGCAGGACTTTAGCCTGGTGTATCAACCCCAGGTGGGCTTCGCCGATGGCCACTTGCGCGGTTTCGAGGCGTTGTTGCGCTGGCAGCACCCCAGCGTTGGCGATGTGCCGCCGGGGCTGTTCATACCCCTGCTGGAAGAGGCCCGGCTGATCAACCGCCTGGCCAGCTGGATCTACCGTCAGGGGGCAGCGCAGCGCCAGGCCTGGTGCGATCTTTTCCCTCGCGATCTGGTGCTGGGTATCAGCCTGAGCCGTGCCCAGTTCGTCATGCCTGGCCTGGTCGAGGAGCTGCAGCGGGTGATCCTGGACTATCAACTTGACCCCGCGCAGCTTGAAGTCGAGGTCGCGGAGACGTCGCTGATGTACAACATCGACGCGGCGGTGAAGCAGATACACCGCCTGCGTGAGCTGGGCGTGCGGGTGGCGCTGGATGATTTTGGCGCAGGTGACTGCTCGTTGCGCATGCTGCGGGATTTACCGATCGATACCCTGAAGTTGGACCGCCACCTGGTGGCACGCCTGCCGGACTCAGCCGTGGACGCCGCGCTGGTGCGCAGCGTGGTGAGCCTGTGCGCCGACTACCGCATCACAGTGATCGCCGAAGGTGTGGAAACCCCGGCCCAGGCTGCGTGGCTGAAGGCAAACGGTTGCGCCTACGTGCAGGGTTTTCTGGTGGCGCACCCCATGACCGCAGCGGATGCCAGCGGCTTCCCGGCGATTTTCTCCTGGCCTCGGCCATGATTGGCTAGAATCGCCCTTCGTCACGCCGAATGCACTGCCATGACCGTATTACGTTACCTGCAAGCCTACCCGCCGCACCTGCAAGAGCAGGTGCGGCAGATGATCGACAGCGACCGCCTGGGCGAGTACCTGCAGCGTCGTTACCCCGACCGCCATGACGTGCAGAGCGACAAGGCGCTGTACGGTTATGCCCAGGCGTTGCGGCAGCAGTACCTGCGCAGTGCGCCCAACCTGGACAAGGTGCTGTTCGACAACCGCCTGGACCTGACCCACCGAGCGTTGGGGCTGAACACGGCGGTATCCCGGGTGCAGGGTGGCAATCTCAAGGCGAAGAAGGAAATCCGCATCGCCGCTTTGTTCAAGGAGGCCGCGCCGCAGTTTTTGCGCATGATCGTGGTGCACGAGTTGGCGCACCTGCGTGAGCGCGACCATAACAAGGCGTTTTACCAGCTCTGTCAGCACATGGAGCCGGACTACCATCAACTTGAATTCGACCTGCGCGTCTACCTGACCTATCGGGAGCTGCCGGGCAACTGTTAAGGACCATGCAGCATGGAAGTGAGCAAGACCAAGAGCAGCTTCTACCGCCGCCTGTACGTGGCCTGGCTGATCGACAGCCAGACCGCGACCAGCGTGCCGGCGCTGATGGAGGCCACCGGCATGCCACGCCGCACGGCCCAGGACACCATCGCCGCCCTGGCCGACCTGGACATCGTCTGTGAGTTCGAGCAGCAGGAAGGCGCGCGCAATCATGCCGGGCATTATCGCATTCATGACTGGGGCGCGATCGACAAGCAGTGGATCATTCGGCATTTGCGCCAGATCCGCGAAGTGTTGGGGTATCCGTGATGCGGGGGGCAAAGTGCCCCCTGGCTTTTTCAGCCTTTACGCATACCAATATGCGGAATGTCATCCTCAAGGTATTCCTCACCCACCGCTTCAAACCCATGCCCTGCATAAAAACCTTGCAGATGCGCCTGCGCCGACAGGTACACCGGCGTACCCGGCCAGCAATGCTCGGCCGCCTCCAGCCCTTTGAGCAGCAACGCATGCCCCAGCTTGAGCCCGCGCGCCGCAGGTGACGTGACCACGCGGCCGATGACCACATCGCCCCCTTGGGATTGCGGGTCGAGCAGGCGCAGGTAAGCCACCAGCTTGTCGTCTTGCCAGGCCATCAGGTGCAGGGTGTCGCCGGTCAGGTCCTGGCCATCGACTTCCTGGTAGCTGCAGCGTTGTTCGACCACGAACACTTCAGTGCGCAACTGCAGGATGGCATAGAGCTGCTCCTTGCCGAGATCAGTGTGGTGCTTGCAAAGCCAGTCGATGGACATGGGCAGGAACTCCTTGAATGATCCGTCGATCATCGCAAATCCCAAGGCTACCGACGAGTGGCTGATTGCTGCAGGCGGTGTCATGCAGCCTTCGGCCAAAATAGAGGCAAAATGACACTATTGTCCGCTGCCTTCGGCCGCAGCTTTGTGTACGCTCAGCGGCAGTTGTGGTGCAGACCGCCTATACAGTGTGTGCCCTCCATTGCGAAAGGACTTGAGCATGCGGCCACTGCTTTGTGTTCTGGGGTTGCTGGCAGTGATGCTGGCCTCGCCCGCCCAGGGTTACGGCAAGCTGCGGCTTGTGGCGGATAACTGGCCACCGTTTACCGACACCAGCATGCCCGGCGGCGGTTTGGCGACCAGCATCGTCACCACGGCGCTGGCCCGGGCCGGATACACCAGTGCGTTCGAAGAAGTGCCCTGGGCACGGGCCTTGATGGGCGTCGGCGAAGGGCGTTACGACGTGTTGATCAATGCCTGGCGCAACGACGCGCGTGCGCGCATCGGCCAGTTTTCCGACGCCTACCTGACTAACCGCATCCGCTTGCTCAAGCGCAAGGGTGAGGCGTTTGACTATCAGCATGCTGCCGATTTGTACCCCTACAGCATTGCCGTGGTGCGTGACTATGCCTACTCGCCCGATTTCGACAGCGACACCCGCTTGCACAAAGTGCCTGTGCGCAATTTCTCGTCAGCCGTGCGCATGTTGGCGGCAGGCCGGGTGAACCTGGCGGTAGAAGATGAATACGTGGCCCGTTACAACCTGCAGCGCGAACCGCAGGCGGTGCGTGATGGTGTGGAACTGATCGACCCGCCACTGGCGCAGAACAGCCTGCATATTCTGGTCAGCCTGAAACACCCGCAACACCAGCAGATTGTCGAACGGTTCGAACAGGCGATTGCGGCGATGAAAGCTGATGGCAGTTATGCGCGCTTGTTACGCCAGCATGGCTTTTGACCTCTAATGCCCGTGCTGGCCTCTTCGCGGGTAAACCCGCTTCCACACAAGCGATACCCATTTCCTGTGGGAGCGGGTTTACCCGCGAAGAGGCCGCCACAGGCCACATAGCATTTAGGCCGGCGCGCTTTCCTTGACCAGGTGCGCTGCCAGCGTGCGCAATGGCCCCAACTGCCTGCAAATCAGTGCCAGCTGGGTCTGCACCAACCGCTGGTGCTCATCCAGCTCTTCTGGCATCTGCTCCAGGTCGTTGGCCAGCGCTTCTTCGGCATCACTGTGGATCGCCACCGGTAGCCGCGCCGCCAGGCCATTGGCGATTTCATCCAGGCTGTTGGCCAGGCTTTGCCCCGCGCCCTCGATCAACAGCTCTTGCACCTCCGCCGGCAAGGCGGTGTCGCGGTGCGCGCCAAGCCCGGAGAGGTAGCTGAGCAGCGTGTGCGACAACACCAGGAAACGGAAGCCAACGTCCGCTTCCTTGCGGAAGTGCCCCGGTTCCATGAGCATGTTGGCCAGCGTGGTCGACAGCGCCGCATCGGCGTTGTGGGCATTGCGGCGGGCCAGGCGGTAGGCGAGGTCGTCGCGTTTGCCGTGGGCATACTGCTGCATGATCTGGCGCAGGTACACGCTGGCGCAGGCCAAGGTGTTGGCCAGCGCCTTGTTCAAGCGCCGGCCTTGCCAGTCGGGCAGGAACAGGAACACCGCCAGAATGGCGATCAGGCTGCCCACCAGGGTATCGAACAGGCGCGGCAGGAACAGGCCGTAGCCGTCGCCGATCTGGTTGAAGCAGAACAGCACCATCAAGGTGATCGCTGCGGTTGCCAAGGTGTACCGGGTGGTGCGGTTGACGAAGAACACCACCCCGGCGACCACAGCGAACATCGACTGGATGATCGGGCTGGGGAACAGGTCGAACAGGGCCCAGCCAACCGTCAAACCGATGGCCGTGCCGAACACCCGCTGCACCAGCTTGCGCCGGGTCGCGCCGTAGTTGGGCTGGCAGACGAACAGCGTGGTGAGGATGATCCAGTAGCCCTGGGTCGGGTGAATCAAATGCACCATGCCGTAGCCGATCGACAGTGCCAGCGACAAGCGCAGAGCGTGGCGGAACAGCAGCGAGGTCGGCGTGAGCTGGGTGCGCAGGCGGCTCAACACATCCTTCAGCGAGCGTGGCGAACGGTCGAGCAGGCTGCTGTCACTGGCATCGGCCAGGCTGTCCGGGTTGCTGGCGGCGCCCAGCAGGCGGTCGAGGGTGGCAAGGTTGGCGGCCAGTGCCCGCAACGACCGCAGCAGGCTACGCCAGGCCGGGTTGTTCTGGTTGCGCAAGTGCTCCAGAGAGGCGTTGAGGTCTTCCAGGGTGTCGGCAAACCGGCTGTCGAGCACGAACGGCTGGCGCAAGCGGATCGAGCGTGCCAGGTCTTGGCAGGCGGAGCCTTGATGGCGCAGCAGGCGCTGGCAGCGGAACATCACGTCGCTGTGGAAGAACGCTTCGGCCAGGGCGTTGTACGGGTAATGCGAGGCGCTGACGCGCTCGTGAATATCCTGGGCCAGAAAGTACAGTTTCAGGTAACGGCTGACCTTGGAATTTGGCTGGCTGTTGCCGACCCGGTGCAGGATGATTTCCTTGGCAGCGTTGAGCGCCGCGACCACCTTGCCGTTCTGCTGGGCCAACTCCAGGCGGCGGGCCTCCAGGTCGAGGTTGCGGATGGGTTCAAACAGGTTGGCCTTCAGCTTGAGGTAGCGCCCCAGCTCGAAAAACAGTTTGGCCAGGCTTTGCTGCACCGGCTGATTGGAGAACAACGCTTGCCACAGCACCGACAGCAGGCCGTACCAGGCTGCGCCCGCCACCAGCAGCATTGGCTCGTGCCAGAAGTCATTCACCTGGCCGCCGCGTTGGTCCACGCCGATCATGGTGTACACCGACAAAATCAGCGTGGCTGAAGCGATCGCACCATAGCGCTCGCCCAGTGCACCGAGCATGGTCAGGCCGAAGGCCGCCAGGGCCAGGGCGCCGGCGAAGATCCAGGGGTAGGGGAACAGTAACTCGACTGACAGCGCGGCGATGGCAAAACACACCAGGGTTACCGCCAGCGCGCTGAGCCGGCCTTGCCAGCTGTCGTCGGTTTCGGCCAGGGCACTGGCGATGATGCCCAGGAACAAGGGGATCAGCAGGGCCATTTCATCCTGGTACCAACACAAGGCCATGCTGCCGGTGAGGGCGACCGTAACCCTGATGCTGTAGCTGAACTTGTCTTGGCCCCACAGGCGACGCAGTGACTGACGGAACGAGCTCGATGACATGATGGCCTTGGGCTGTGATCGAATGAATACAGTGCCGCACGGACCAGCAAGAAGCGTTCCGTGCTGCTGAATGGATTCTACTCTACACGAACTGCGCCGCAGCGTTAGCCGATGCCCATGCCCACTGGAAATTGAAACCGCCCAGGTGGCCGGTGACATCCAGCACCTCGCCAATGAAGTACAGCCCCGGGGCTTTGAGCGACTCCATGGTCTTGGACGACACCTCGCGGGTGTCCACGCCGCCCAGCGTCACTTCGGCGGTGCGATAGCCCTCGGTGCCAGCCGGTACCACCTGCCAGGCTGCCAGTTTTTCGGCGATCTGGGCCAGTTCTGCCGGGGTGTACTGCTTCATCGGCTTGGATTCGAACCACTGCTCGGCCAACAGGTTGGCCAGCTTGCGGGTGAACACCTCGCCAAGCACCGTCTTCAGTTCTGCGTTGGCGCGCTCGGCCTGCTGCTGTTGCAGCCAGGTCAGTGCATCGCGGTCCGGCAGCAGGTTGATCTCCACCGTGTCGCCGGCCTCCCAGAACGAGGAGATCTGCAGAATCGCCGGGCCGCTCAGGCCGCGGTGGGTAAACAGCAGGTTCTCGCGGAAGCTGGTGCCGTTGCAGCTGGCCGTGCAGTCCAGCGAGGTGCCCGACAGTTCAGTGCACAGTGCCTTGAGTTGGGGCTCGGTGATGGTGAAGGGCACCAGCCCGGCGCGGGTCGGCAGCAGGGTGTGGCCGAACTGGCGCGCCACCTGGTAGCCGAAACCGGTAGCACCCAGGGTCGGGATCGACAGGCCGCCGGTGGCGATCACCAGCGACTGGCAGGCGAACTGCCCGGCACTGGTTTGCAGCAGGTAGCCGTTTTCGGTTTTCTCGATGTGCGAGATGCTGGTGTCCATGCGCAACTCGGCACCGGCCTCGTCGCACTCGGCCAGGAGCATGTTGAGGATGTCGCTGGCCTTGTTGTCGCAGAACAGCTGCCCGAGCTTCTTCTCGTGATACGGCACGCCATGCTTGGCCACCAGCTCGATGAAGTCCCACTGGGTGTAGCGGGCCAGCGCCGACTTGCAGAAGTGCGCGTTGTGCGAAAGGAAGTTGGCAGGCTCGGTGTACATGTTGGTGAAGTTGCAGCGCCCGCCGCCGGACATGAGGATTTTCTTGCCTGGCTTGTTGGCGTGGTCCAGCAGCAGTACCCGGCGGCCACGGCGGGCGCTGAGCTGGGCGCACATCAGGCCGGCGGCGCCGGCGCCGAGGATGATCACGTCGGTGGTGTGCACGGGTTACCTCTTGAAGATTGCTGGGGCTGCCTTGCAGCCCTTTCGCGACACAAGGCCGCTCCTACAGGGGATCGCGTAACCCGTGTAGGAGCGACCTTGTGTCGCGAAAGGGCCGCAAAGCGGCCCCAATAGTTTTTTAAATGATGCGGACTTTCAGGGCCCGGCCTTTGATCTTGCCGCTGTTCAGGCGCTGCATCGCCTGCTTGGCCAGTGCCCGTTCCACTGCCACGAAGGCCTGGAAATCGAAGATGGCGATCTTGCCCACCTGCTTGCCCGGGATGCCGGCATCGCCGGTCAATGCGCCGAGGATGTCACCCGGGCGCAGTTTGTCCTTGCGCCCGGCAGCGATGCACAAGGTGCTCATCACCGGCAGCAGCGGCTCGCCGCCTTTATTTTTCAGGCTGTCCAGCTGGTCCCAGCGCAGCGGGCTCTTCTGCAGCGCTTCGATGGCCTGGGCGCGGTGGCCTTCGGCCGGGGCCACCAGGCTGACCGCAACGCCCTTCTCACCGGCACGGCCGGTACGGCCGACACGGTGCACGTGGATCTCGGCGTCACGCGCCAGCTCGACGTTGAGCACCATGTCCAGGCCGTCGATGTCCAGGCCGCGCGCGGCCACGTCGGTCGCCACCAGCACCGAGCTGCTGCGGTTGGCGAACATGGCCAGCACTTGGTCGCGGTCGCGCTGTTCGAGGTCACCGTGCAGGGCCTGGGCGACGATGCCTTTGGCCGTGAGGTGGGCGACCACGTCTTCGCACTGCTGCTTGGTGAAGCAGAACGCCACGCACGATTGCGGGCGATAGTGGCCGAGCACGCGGGTCACCGCTTCGAGGCGCTGTTGCGCGTCGATTTCGATGAAGCGCTGTTCGATCTGGTTGTCGGTGTGCAGGCTTTCGACCTTGACCTGCTGCGGGTTGCGCATGAAGTCTGCGGCAAGCTGCTTGATGCCGGACGGGTAGGTGGCCGAGAACAGCAGGGTCTGGCGGCGGGCCGGAGTCTTGCCGATGATGCTGGCGATGGCGTCGAAAAAGCCCATGTCGAGCATGCGGTCGGCTTCGTCGAGGATCAGCGTGTTGAGCCCGTCGAGTACCAGGGTGCCTTTATCCAGGTGCTGCTGGATGCGCCCCGGGGTGCCGACGATGATGTGCGCACCGTGCTCCAGCGACGCGATCTGCGGGCCGAGCGAAACGCCGCCGCAGAGGGTCAGGATCTTGATGTTGTCTTCGGCGCGCGCCAGCCGGCGCAACTCTTTGGCGACCTGGTCGGCGAGCTCGCGGGTCGGGCACAGGACCAGCGCCTGGCAACCGAAGTAGCGCGGGTTGATCGGGTTCAGCAGGCCGATGCCGAACGCAGCGGTCTTGCCGCTGCCGGTCTTGGCCTGGGCGATCAGGTCCTGGCCCTTGAGGATGACCGGCAGGCTCTGTGCCTGGATCGGCGTCATCGAGGTATAGCCGAGGGCGTCCAGGTTGGCCAGCATGGCGGCGGACAGCGGCAGGGTGGCAAAGGCGGTGGATTCGGTGGTCACGAGGCGGGCCTGTGTGGCGAAGCGAAAAATGCCGCACAGTCTACCAGCCTCATGGCCATTCGCCCTACGACTCCATGTGTTGTTCCGGACGACGGGCACGCCTTCCGTCTGTCGGCGCCAGTTGCAGGAAGATGGCTGCGGCCAGCATGGCCATGATGCCGATGGTCACGAAGGTCAGCTGGAAGGCGCCCAAGGTGCTTTCCACCCCCTCGGCGCTGCCGGCCGCCGTGAAGCCGCCCAGCAATGCACCCGCGCAGGCCACACCCAGGCTCAGCGCCAGTTGCGCGACCACCGACAGCAGGCTGTTGCCGCTGCTGGCGCTGGCATCGTCGAGGTCGATCAGGGTTACCGTGTTCATGGCCGTGAACTGCATGGAGTTCACGGCACCGAGCAGGCCCAGTTGTATCAGCAGCACGGCGTAGGGCGTCTGCTCGTCGACCAGGCCGAGGCTGGCCAGCAGCAGGCCCAGCAGCAGGGTATTGCCGGTGAGGATGATGCGGTAGCCGAAGCGCTCGATCAGCGGCCGGGCGATGGACTTGGCCAGCATCGCCGCTGCAGCCAGCGGGATCATGCTCATGCCTGCCTGGGCTGGCGAATAGCCCAGTGCCACCTGCAGCAGCAGGGGCACGAGGAAGGGCAGGGCGCCGCTGCCCAGGCGCGCGAACAGGTTGCCGAGGATGCCGATGGCAAAGGTGCGCACGCGGAACAGGCTGGGCGAGAACAGCGGCTCGGGATCGCGCCCGGCCCGCAGCCAGTAGGCGGCCAGGCAGGCCATGCCAGCGAACAGCAGCAACATCACCCGCAAGTGCGGCAAGTGCAACTCGCCCAAGCCTTCCATGGCGATGGTGATCAGCACCATCGCCGCGCCGAACAAGAGGAAGCCCGGGCCATCGAAGCTGGTGCGCTCTGCGCCGCGCAGGTCAGGGATGAACTTCCACACGGCATAACAGCCGATGGCACCGACCGGCAGGTTGAGCAGGAAGATCCAGTGCCAGCTGAGGATTTCCACCAGCCAGCCACCGACCGTTGGGCCGAGCAGGGGGCCGAGCAGGCCGGGGATGGTGATGAAGCTCATGATCCGCACCAGCTCGGTGCGGGGGTAGGCGCGCAGTACCACCAGCCGGCCGACCGGCAGCATTAATGCGCCGCCCAGGCCTTGAACGACTCGGGCCATGATCAGAAAACCGAGGCTGTCGGCGGCGGCGCATAGCAGTGAGCCGAAGCTGAACAACAGGATCGCGCTGAAGAAGATGTGCTTGGTACCGAAGCGGTCGGCGAGCCAGCCGGAGGCGGGGATCAGCAAGGCTACGGTGAGCATGTAGGCGATGATCACGCCTTGCATGCGCAGCGGGTCCTCTTCCAGCGAGCGCGCCATGGCCGGCAGCGCGGTGTTGAGAATGGTGCCGTCCAGGGACTGCATGAAGAAAGCGATGGCCACGACCCAGGGGATCCAGCGGGCGGTGACGGGGTCCAGCGGTGCACGATCAGGCATGACGTCCTCTTTTGTCTGTGCCGGCCTCTTCGCGGGGCAAGCCCGCTCCCATAGGATCTCCACTGCCCTCGAATGGGGTGACATCGCTGTGGGAGCGGGCTTGCCCCGCGAAAGGGCCGGTAATGCCTATCACAATGTCAGGGTCAGGCCTTTGACCAGCGCCCCTGGCAAATGACTCGACCCAGTACTGCGCTGTCCATAGGTACTGGTAGACAAGATCATCTCGCGCTCGCGCGTCAGGTCCTCCAGCTGGCTGCCCAGCAAACTGTACAGGCTGTCATCGAAGCGCATGGTGCTTACCGGCCCCTGAATCTGGCCATTCTCCACCCAGAAGGTGGCAAAACGGGTCAGGCCGGTCATGCGTGCTGCTGGCAGGTCCGAGTAGTTCAGGTACCACAAGTTGCTGATATACAGCCCGGTGCCCAGCCGTTCGAGGATTGTTTCACTGGCCAGGTTGCCCGCCGCGAGGCTCAAGGCGCAGGGCGACTCGTAGCTGTCGGCACCATTCGCCACCAGCGCGAACTCGGCCGCACTGCGTGCGCTGATCAAGCGCTGCACGGCTTGGCCTTGCTGGATCAGCGGCACATCGAGGCGGGGTGACCCCTCATCCGAAAACGCCGGGCTCAGCGAACCGCTGACTTGCTCGTCGAAGCTGACCAGCGGGCTCAGCTGCGCATCGCCGTTATACAGGCGCTGCAGGGCGCTGTTGCCAGTGGCCAGGGCCTGCGCAGAAAACCCGCCCCAGCACAGCATGCCGGCGATCTCGTCCATGGCCGCTGGCGCCAGGTAGGCGCGGTAACTGCCTGGTTTCAAGGTGATGGCAGGGCGGCCCAGGAACGCCAGTTGCTCGCGGGCCAGGCGCAGGCGCGCGACGAACTCGTCAGCGCTCCAGGCCTGCCCGGCATAGTTGGCTTTCACGGCCTGGCCGTTGCTGTGGAACAGGCTCCAGTCCATGTTGAAACTGTTGGCCTGGTGCCAGCCAAAGGCCCCGAACGAGCTGGCGAAGCCGCGACAAATCGGCCCGGCGGCGTAGATGCCGACCAGGTCCTGGTCGCCGGCTTCCCGTTCGATCAAGGCCAGCACTTCATCCAGTTCCGGCAGCGTGTGGTCTTGCTGGCTGTGGCTGTTCCACGGGGTTTCGTCCAGGCGCAGGTAGGGGTCGACGGCCAGCAGGGGCAGGGTCTGTCGCAGTTGGCCCAGGGCATCGGCCAGGCGCGCGCGGTCCTGCACGGCATCATCGCCCAGGGTGATCAACTGCTCGGCCTGGCGGCCATCACAGATCAGGCGCAGTTGCACACTGGCCTGGCTCACCTCGCCGGCCTGGCGCACCTTGGCATGGTTGAAGCGCACGAACTGTGACTGCTCGGCGCTGTAGCCAAAGGTGAACTGTTCGCCCGGCTGCAGGGCATCGCGCAGGGCGCCAAGCAGGCTTTCGAAACGGTGTTGGGGTGTGGCGCTCATCAGGCGTCGCCTCCGAAGACATCGATCTGGCTGAACACGCAGGCCGGCGAAGCATGGCCGACCCGCACCACCTGGTTGGGCTCGCCTTTGCCGCAATTGGGCGTACCGAGCACCTGGAAGGTGCTGGCGTCGCCGACGGCGGACAAGTTGCGCCAGAACTGCGCCGAGATGCCGCGGTAGTTGGGGTTCTTGACGATGCCCTTGAGCTCGCCGTTTTCGATCAGTTGGCCCCACTCGCAGCCGAACTGGAACTTGTTGCGGGCATCGTCGATGGACCAGGAGCGGTTGGTGCGCATCAGGATGCCGTGCTCGATACCCTTGACCAGCTGCGCCAGCGAGCGGTCGCCCGGCTCGATGTTGAGGTTGGCCATGCGGTCGATCGGTGCGCGGTTCCAGCCACAGGCACGGCTGTTGGCCACGCCGTCCAGGCCGGAGCGGAACTGCGACAGGGCGCCGCCCAACGGGCGCAGTAGCACGCCATCGCGGATCAGGAACTGCTTGCTGGCCTGGGTGCCGTCATCGTCGTAGCTGTAGCTGGCGAGTTCTTCGCCGATGGTCGGGTCGAAGGTCACGTTGAGCAGCTTCGAGCCGTATTGCAGGTGGCCGAAGTCACTGGCGTTGACGAAACTGGTGCCGGCGTAGTTGCGCTCGTCGCCGAGAATGCGGTCCATCTCCAGCGGGTGGCCGATGGACTCGTGAATCTGCAGCATCATCTGGTCGGGCATCAGCAGCAGGTCACGCGGGCCGCTGGGCGTATTGGGTGCCAGCAGCAGTTGCAGCGCCTCGTCGGCGACCCGGCGGGCGGCGCCGACCAGGCCACAGCGCTCGATGACCTCGAAGCCCCCCTGCTGGCCAAAGTTGTCCCGGCCCAGGCTGCGGCTCTGGCTGTCTTGGCCGTCGCTGGCCGTCACGCTCAGGCCTGGGAACAGGAAGCGCTGGGCGTGGCGCAGTTCGGCGCCGGCGGAGTTGAGGTAGGTTTGTTCAACCAGGGTGATGTCCAGGCCGGCCTGCCAATCCACCAGGCGGCTGTCCTGGGGCACGCTGGCCGACTCGGCGGCGAGCAGGCCCAGGCAATCGGCGAGGTTGGGCAGTGGCTGGTCGAAGTTGGGCGAGACATGGTCGTGGCGTGCGCTGGTCACCGGTTGGTCGCGCAGGTCCAGCAGGCTATGCCTGGCGATCTGCCGGGCCAGCGCTTCGGCGCGTTCGAGCGCCTGCTGCAAGCCTTGTTGGGACAGGTCGGCGGTGGCGGCATAGGCCTCAACGCCGCTGACCCGCACGGTGAGCATGGCGCCCTCGTCCTGGCTGAAGAACGGCGGCTCGGCCACATTGCGACGCACAGACAATGCCTGGTACGACTGCTTCACATGACGCAGGGAAAACAACTCGGCCGTGCTGCGCAGCCCAGCAAAGCGCTGGCGCAACAGGGCGCTGGAATCAAACATGCGGGAACCTCCGAGTCAGTGGTGGCTCCCCCTAGAACCACGCCACTCGCATGCCTAGGCCTGTATCGTCACGGGCCACGAGCAATGCCAGCTCATTATGGCAGCCAGGTACTTCCCTGGTCAGGAAATAACGCGGGCGGTTCAACCACCGCCCTCCCAGCAATGGGGCGGTGTTGTTACGCCCACTTTCTGGATGGCGGCCTTCAACATAGCATTCAGATGCGCTGCGACATGGTGCGAGGTGTCCGTTAGCAAGTAGACGTGGTGCTTTTCGAGGTCGGGCAAGCCCAGCCCTTCCACGTACGCGAGTGAGGTATCCGTGCTATCCAGCCCTTCGACAATGCCCACGGCCAGGCCACTTCTCATGCAGGCCAGTACCGCGTGCCAGTTGGCGCTTTCCAACAGCACACGGTACGCAATGCCGTGGGCTTTCAGAGCCTGCAACGCCGCCTCCCGGTACGGGCAACCCTTCAACTGCAGTGCCAGCGGCAAGGGGCGACTGGGGTCATGGCTGAATCCAGGCGCTGCGGCCCAGCGCGGCTGCGTCGAGCGAAGCCACTCGCCTTGCTGCCAGCCGTCACTGCTGACCGCCACTGCCAGGTCCAGCCGCTGTCGCGCAAACAGGTCGATGAGCTCTGCGCTGGATCGCGCTACAGCCCCCAACTCCAGCTTCGGGTTATTGGCGACGAACACCGGCAGAAAGTCGCTCATGAGGTTGGCGGCATAACCGTCGGGTACGCCTATGCGCACCTTGCCGGTCATCTGCTGTGGCGACAGCGTGGCCAGTAGCCTGTCGTGAGCCATCAAGAAACGTGTCGCTTCGCCCATCAGCTGACGGCCCGCAGGGGTTAGCTCCACCGACTGGTTACTGCGTGTGAACAATTGTTGCCCGATCTTTCCCTCCAGCTTCTGGATCTGCGTCGTCACCGCCGATGGGCTGCGGTGGACGTAGTCGGCCGCCGCCTTGAAGCGGCCTAGCCGGGCCACTGCCTGGAAGGTTCTCAGTACATCGATGTCGAGGCCTTTGCCCATGGAGCCACCTGATTTGGTCGGATCGAACCAGCGCTTCGATTTAATCAACTGTACAGCCTTTATACCCACTCTTACTGTGGGGTCGAAGCCCGCATGCCCCCTGAATTGCAATGGAATGATACGGATGAGCCTGAATGACTTCGTGGTAGATGCACTCGTGCGCAACCCGGCTTACCAGCACGCACGACTATGGACTGTCGAGAACCACGAGAAGTACTCGACCTTGGCCCAGCCTGAGCCGGGACCTGAAAGCGACCACCGTTTCAACCACGAGATATTTCTGCTTATGCGCGCCTTGAATGAGCAAGGTGTGGGTCAGAGCGGGCTCTGTGCTGATGCAGAGGGGCAGGGGGCGCTCAAGGCCGTCATCGGGGACGTTGCCGAGCGGTTGGCAGCGCTGAGCAGTGGGCGCCGTGTGCACTATGTGGAGTTGGGCCCGGAGCCGATCAAGAGCGCCTGCTTGCTGAAGCGAATGGTCGAGACGTCCAGCTCCATCCGCTACACCGCCATCGATATCAACCAGACTTCAGAAGCCGCGATGAGCGATGCCGTGGGGCCCATCGTGCGCGAGGATGGCAGTTTCAATTACATCGCCGCTGATTACCGCACCGTAACCCATGAGGATTTGCGTCACGATCAGGAGCTCACTCTCATCACCCTGCTTGGGTTTCAGGAGGGTAACGAGCTGCCAGTGAGCACTGGGCGGCTGATTCGTAGCCTTGCAGGTAACACCACCTACATCCTTTCGGAAATGCAGGTCTACGACGAAGGCCTGGAAAGTACCATCCTCAAGTTCTACGCCAACCCCTGCATGCTCCAGTTCTCCCAAATGGTCGCGCTTCAACAAGGCTTCATCCCCTCGGGCGAGCATGAAGCCATGCTCGTACCGCTACGCATTCAGGATGAACCCATCCATGTCGCGGTAACCCTGCAACCTGTGCAGCGTCTGCAGCAACGTGGGTACCTGCTGACCAACATCTGCCTCAAGTACACGCCCGAACAGTTCCGTCGCATCAGGGCCCGGCATTGCAACTGCAGTGTGGTGGACGAGTTCGCCAGCGGTGATGGCTCGGTGCGCTATCAGATCGCGAAGTACCTTCAGTAGTGACTCTACGGGGACAGACACATCATGAATCCTTCAGACACCTTACCCCTGTTCGAACGCGGCGTAGGGCGCGTGAAGCTGGCGCTCAAGTCGACATTGAAGCGCACGCCGCGGCCATCGCCTATCTGCCTCAGTGAGCAGTTGCCCTGGTCGGACGATTTGCTTTGCCAGCACGGGCCCGTCCTCAGCGACACCCGAACACTTGGGCAGCTTGGGTATGCCGACAGCCCGCACGCCAAAATCGCAGCGGACAGCATCACCGGGGTGGCGGTTGTGCATCGGCTGTTCACGCCCGAGGGCGTTGCGGCCTTGCAAGGCATCTGCAGCCGTCTGGAGGAGGGGGCGGGTGACAGCGACTGGATCATTTCGCGGCGTACGCGAGGGGTGACGGCTTTATCATCGTTCATCAACGACATGATGTGCAGCCGCTCATTCCTGTTAGCTGTCTCGCGCATTGCAGGCGTGCCGCTGGTGCCTTACCCCATGGTCAATGCGCGCTCGCAGGTCAACTATTTCTACCCCAAGCCTGTCGAGCAACAGCAGCAACTCGGCATGTGGCACACAGACGGCACCAATTACGTGCTGAACATCGTGCTGTCGGGGGCCTGCGAATACAGCGGCGGCGAATTCCTGTTCCATAACGGCACTGTCGACAGCTTTGATGCGTTGGACCACCGTACCTTCGAAAATGCGCGCCTGGACGCACCTGGCGATGCCTTGTTCATCTATGGCAGCCGATTGTTCCACGGTGTGCGCCCGGTGGTCAGCGGGCGACGCATGTCGTTGGTGCTGTCCTTTCATTGTCCCTACTTTGGTGACGACTCCAACCGGTTTTGGCACTTGGCCTCCGACGATGGCATCCCTGCGACGATCCCTAAATGGTTGGGGTTACGCTGGGCCTTGCAGCGATCAGCAGCCCGCCAGTTTTCAAGGATAGGCATCGAGCCGATTACGTTCGCGCAATTGCATCACACAGGGGCGTGAACATGCCAAGCAGTGCGCCGTACCTGATCCTGCTGCAAGTCATCTTTGTCCTTTCCTGGAGTTCGGGCTTTATTGGTGCCCGGCTGGGCACGGAAGACGCGGGTGCCATCAACCTGCTGTTTTGGCGGTTTCTGCTGGTCAGCATCTGCCTGCTGCCTTTTGTCGTGCATCGGCTGCGTACGCTTACGTGGGCGCAGATACGCTACAACGCCGTCATTGGTTTCCTGGCGCAGTTTGCCTATCTGGTCAGTGTCTACATCGCCATCCGGGGCGGGCTACCGGCGGGGATTGCCGCCATCATTTGTGCGCTGCAGCCATTGATCACGGCATCGATGAGCAACAACAACCAGCATGAGCGCAGTGGACGGCAGGAATGGCTCGGGCTTGGGGTGGGGTTCGCCGGCGTCAGCATGATCATTTTTGCAGAGTACAGCCTGTCTGCGAACCAGCTTAGCCTCTGGCTTTACGCCCTGCCGCTGATCGCCGCCATCACATTGTCCATTGCCACGCTGTATCAGCGTCGGCAATCGATCATGGCGACGGACCACAGCAAGGACGGTCTGCTGATGCCGTTGTTTCTGCAATCGACTGCGACACTGCTGCTGCTCACGGCTGCAGGCTTGCCGCTGGGGTTGATCGACGTGCCTGCCAGCACACAGGTCTGGGCGGCGGTCGCATGGCTGACCCTGTTCTCCACGTTCATTGCCTACCTGAGCCTGTGGATATTGCTGACAAAGCTCTCGGCGACCCGCGTCTCGGCACTGGTCTACCTCGAGCCTCCGGTGACGTTGTTATGGGCGGCGATGATGTTCGGGGACGTGATCCATTGGACAACCTACGTGGGCATTGCGGTGGTCGCGGCAGGTATCGCCATCACCCGCCAGCCGCGCAGGTCGGCCACGCCTGCCAATGCGCTGAGCGACACGGGTGACAGATAGAGGCGCGTGAGCGCGGCACTGCGCTGGTCGCTAGAACCACCCGTCTTGCATGGTGATACAGGTGTCGTCGCGTACCTCGAGCAATGCCAGCTCATTGTGGCAGCCCGGCACTTCCCAGGTCAGGAAGTAGCGCGCGGCCTGGAGCTTGCCGAGGTAGAAGTCACGGTCGTCGGCGTTGCCTTTGAGCAGGCCGAGTTCGGCGTGGATCGCCTGTTCCAGCCAGCGCCAGCCGACCACGCAGTGGCCGAAGGCCTTGAGGTACAGGGCCGAGTTGGCCAGGGCGGTGCTGACGTTGCCCTGGGCCATGTCACCCAGCAGGGCAAGGGTGACGGCTTGCAGGCGATTGACCAACTGCTCCAGCGGCTGGCGCAGGGTGTCGAGGCCAGGGTGGTGGCTGGCGCGCTCGGCTGTGCTGGCGATCAGGCGGATCAGTTGCTTGAGCCCGGCGCCGCCGTTTTGCGCAAGCTTGCGGCCGAGCAGGTCGAGCGACTGGATGCCTTCAGTACCCTCGTGAATCGGGTTCAGGCGGTTGTCGCGGTAATACTGCTCAACGGGGTATTCGCGGGTGTAGCCATGGCCGCCGAGGACTTGGATCGCTAACTCGTTGGCTTTGAGGCAGAAGGCCGATGGCCAGGATTTGACGATCGGGGTCAACAGGTCGAGCAGTGCCTGGGCGTGTTGCCGGGCGCTCTCGTCGTCGGCTGTCTGGGTGTCGTCGAACAGGCGTGCGGCGTACAGGCCAAGGTCGAAGGCGCCTTCAACGTAAGCCTTCTGCGTCAGCAGCATGCGCTTGACGTCGGTATGCCCGATGATTGGCACGGCAGGGCTGTGCGGGTCCTTGTTGTCCGGCAACCGCCCTTGTGGCCGCTGGCGCGCGTAGTCCAGCGAGTACAGGTAGCCGGCATAACCGAGCATCACCGCGCCCATGCCAACGCCGATGCGCGCCTCGTTCATCATCTGGAACATGCAGGCCAGGCCCTGGTGCGGCTGGCCTACCAGGTAGCCGATGCACTGGCCGTTGTCGCCGAAGTTCAACGCCGTCGAGGTGGTGCCGCGCCAACCCATCTTGTGGAACAGGCCAGCCAGCAGCACATCGTTACGCTCGCCACGGCTGCCATCCGGGTTCACCCGGTACTTGGGCACGATGAACAGCGAGATGCCCTTCACCCCGGGAGGCGCATCCGGCAGCTTGGCCAGCACCATGTGCACGATGTTTTCCGACAGCTCGTGGTCGCCGCCAGAGATGAAGATCTTGTTGCCCTTGAGCCGGTAGCTGCCATCGCCGGCGGGTTCTGCGCGGGTGCGGATATCGGCCAGGGACGAGCCCGCATGTGGCTCGGTCAACGCCATGGTGCCGAAGTAGCGGCCGTCGATCATCGGCTGCAGGAACAGGCGCTTTTGTTCGTCGGTGCCGAAGCTTTCGATCAGGTTGGCCGCGCCCATGGTCAGGAACGGGTAGGCCGTGGTGCCAGCGTTGGCGGCCTGGAAGTGCGCAAAGCAGGCCTGCGAGACCAGGCTGGGCAACTGCATGCCGCCGACCTCGAAGTCGCGGTTGGCGTTGAGGAAGCCCGCCTCAAGGAAGGCATCCACGGCTGGTTTCACCTCGGGGATCAGCTCGGCCCGGCCGTCCACGTAGCGCGGCTCGTTTTCATCGGCCTTGCGGTTGTGCGGCGCAAAGTACTTCTCGGCAATGGTACGGGCGGTGGTCAGCGCCGCGTCGAAGGTTTCGCGGCTGTGCTCGGCGAAGCGCGGGCGCTGGGTGAGGGCTTCGGCGTCGAGGACTTCGTAGAGCTCGAAGGCGAGGTTGCGAGGGCTGAGCAGGGTCTCGGGCATGGGGGCGGTCCTTGAGCGGGATGCTGCGAGTGTAGGGAATCGGGTGGGGTGGGGGGAGGTTAATAGGTTTGGGTGATATGGGTTTAGAAAGTGCAATGAGACCTAGCGGTCTGGCATCCGTTGAGATCTTATTTCCCATGCAAAACAGGGAAATCCATACCAGCACGTGGGTTTGGTTGACCCTTGTCGTTGCATCTGAAGGGGCTAAAGTCTGGAGTCTTTGGTGGCTCTGGCTAAGGCGCACGTGAAGGACTTAGGGCATAAAGGTGCTTGCCTTGATGCTTACAGCGCCTATGAAATCGAGCGCCGCCCGCGCGGCGCTCGATCTCATAGGCGCCAAACATCTCAAGACATGCGCCCATAAAAAAGGAGAGCCGAAGCTCTCCTTTTTTATCAAAAGCCATCAACCAATGGTCATCAGGCTCGCATTACCCCCCGCAGCAGCAGTATTCACACTCACCGCCCGCTCGATCACCAGCCGCTCCAGCGCAATCTGGTGGTCGCCGCTGGACAGCCCGTGCACACCGACGATCGCCCCGGCACGCTTGGCCACTTGCTGGCACACGCTACGCAGCTGGTCCGAATCGCCATGGTGGATCACGGCGTCGAACGCCACTTCATCCTTGTTCCAATCCGCTACCAGCTTGACCTTGGCCTGCAGCTCTTTCGGCAGGCGGGCGCGCAGGGCTTTGCCCGGTTCGCTGTCAGCCCATACCGCCGAGCTGCCAACCGCCAGGACGGCAGCAAACTGCGCCAGCAGGTCGGCTTCGTTGTCCGCCAGGCACAGCACGTGCTCGCGCGGCAGGATGGTGTAGCTGTTGCGCTCGCCGGTCGGGCCTGGCAGCAGGCGGGCGATGCCGCTCTGCGACTGGCCGGCAAACTGGGTGCACAGCGCAGCCAGGTCGGCCTGCTGGTTGCTCTCGGCCCAGGCCTTGAGGCTGTGCAGCGGCTTGATCAGCTGCTCGTGCAGGGTGCGGTCAGGCTTGCCTTCGCCATCCTGCTGCTGGAAGTGACGGCCAATGGCGTCGGCCGGGCGGGTCGACAGCAGGCGGTACAGGTACAGCGGGCCGCCGGCTTTCGGGCCAGTACCGGACAGGCCTTCACCACCGAACGGCTGCACGCCGACCACCGCGCCAACGATGTTGCGGTTGACGTACATGTTACCAGCGTTGGCGGTTTCCACGACTTTGGCGATGGTCTCGTCGATGCGGGTGTGCACGCCGAGGGTCAGGCCGTAACCGGAGTTGTTGATCTGCTCGATCAGTTGGTCGAGGTTGCGGCGGTTGTAGCGCACCACGTGCAGCACTGGGCCGAAGATCTCGCGCTTGAGTTCGTCGAAGCTGTCCAGCTCGATCAGGGTTGGCATGACGAAGGTGCCGCGTTTGACCTCGGCCGCATCGGCGATGGCAACCTGGTAGACCGAACGGCCTTTTTCACGCATGCCCTGGATGTGCTTCTCGATGCCGGCCTTGGCTTCGGCGTCGATCACCGGGCCGATGTCCACGGCCAGGCGGTCCGGGTTGCCCAGGCGGCTTTCGGCCATGGCACCCTTGAGCATCTCGATCACACGGTCGGCGGAGTCTTCCTGCAGGCACAGCACGCGCAGTGCCGAGCAGCGCTGGCCGGCGCTGTCGAAGGCCGAGGACACCACGTCGATCACCACCTGCTCGGTCAGGGCCGAGGAGTCGACGATCATCGCGTTCTGGCCGCCGGTTTCGGCGATCAGCGGGATCGGGCGGCCCTGGTTGTCCAGGCGGCCGGCGACGTTACGTTGCAGCAGGCGGGCCACTTCGGTGGAACCGGTGAACATCACGCCTTTGACGCGCTCGTCACCGACCAGGCCGGCACCGACAGTCTCGCCGCGGCCTGGCAGCAGTTGCAGGACGCCTTCCGGAATGCCGGCTTCCAGCAGCAGGCGCACGGCCTGGGCGGCAATCAGCGGGGTTTGCTCGGCGGGCTTGGCCAGTACCGGGTTGCCCGCGGCGAGTGCAGCGGCGACCTGGCCGCTGAAGATTGCCAGCGGGAAGTTCCACGGGCTGATGCACACCACTGGGCCCAATGGGCGGTGGGCGTCGTTGCTGAAGTCGTTGCGAGCCTGCACCGCGTAGTAGCGCAGGAAGTCCACGGCCTCGCGCACCTCGGCGATGGCGTTGGCGAAGGTTTTACCGGCCTCGCGGATGAGCAGGCCCATCAGCGGCTGGATCTCGGCTTCCATCAGGTCGGCGGTGCGCTCAAGGATCGCAGCGCGCTCGGCGGGTGGGGTGGCCTGCCAGATCGGTGCGGCGTTGAGGGCGCACTGGATGGCGTTGTCGACGTCGGCAACCGTGGCTTCCTGGACGTGGCCGACTACATCGCGGTGGTCCGCTGGGTTCAGCACCGGCACAGCAGCCGATTCGCTGGCGGCGCAGGCCAGCAGCGGGGTGGCTTTCCAGTCGTTGTGGGCAGTGGCCAGCATGGCGCAGGACAGCGACGCCAAGCGGTGTTCGTTGGCCATGTCGATACCGGCCGAGTTGGCCCGCTCAGTGCCGTACAGGTCACGCGGCAACGGGATGCGCGGGTGTGGCAGGCCGATGCCGCCTTCCTGGGTGGCCATGCGCTCGATGCTGGCGACCGGGTCGGCAACCAGTTCCTGGATGGAGATCGAGTGATCGGCGATGCGGTTGACGAACGAGGTGTTGGCGCCGTTTTCCAACAGGCGACGAACCAGGTACGCAAGCAGGGTTTCGTGGGTGCCGACCGGGGCATAGACGCGGCACGGACGGTTCAGCTTGCCGTCGGAAATCTTGCCGACCACTTGCTCGTACAGCGGCTCACCCATGCCGTGCAGGCACTGGAACTCGTACTGGCCGGGGTAGTAGTTCTGGCCGGCGATGTGGTAGATGGCCGACAGGGTGTGGGCGTTGTGGGTGGCGAACTGCGGGTAGATGGCTTCGGGCACGGCCAGCAGTTTGCGTGCGCAGGCGACGTAGGACACATCGGTGTACACCTTGCGGGTGTAGACCGGGTAGCCTTCCAGGCCTTCGACCTGGGCGCGCTTGATTTCGCTGTCCCAGTAGGCGCCTTTCACCAGGCGGATCATCAGGCGGTGGCGGCTGCGCTTGGCCAGGTCGATGACATAGTCGATCACATACGGGCAGCGCTTCTGGTAGGCCTGGATGACGAAGCCAATACCGTTCCAGCCTGCCAGCGAGGGTTCGAAGCACAAGCGCTCGAGCAGGTCGAGCGACAGCTCCAGGCGGTCGGCTTCTTCGGCGTCGATGTTCAGGCCGATATCGTATTGCTTGGCCAGCAGGGTCAGCGACAGCAGGCGCGGGTACAGCTCTTCCATCACGCGCTCATACTGGGCGCGGCTGTAGCGCGGGTGCAGGGCCGACAGCTTGATCGAGATGCCCGGGCCTTCATAGATGCCGCGGCCATGCGAGGCTTTGCCGATCGAGTGGATCGCTTGCTCGTAGGACGCCAGGTACTTCTGCGCGTCGTGCTCGGTCAGGGCGGCTTCACCGAGCATGTCGTAGGAATAACGGAAGCCCTTGGCCTCGAAACGGCTGGCGTTGGCCAGGGCTTCGGCGATGGTTTCACCGGTAACGAACTGCTCGCCCATCAGGCGCATGGCCATGTCGACGCCCTTGCGGATCATCGGCTCGCCGCTTTTGCCGATGATACGGGTGAGCGACGAGGTGAGGCCGGATTCGTTATGGGTGGACACCAGCTTGCCGGTCAGCAGCAGGCCCCAGGTGGCGGCGTTGACGAACAGCGATGGGCTGTTGCCCAGGTGCGGCTGCCAGTTGCCGGTGCTGATCTTGTCGCGGATCAGCGCATCGCGGGTGCCCTTGTCTGGGATGCGCAGCAAGGCTTCTGCCAGGCACATCAGCGCCACGCCTTCCTGGGACGACAGCGAGAACTCTTGCAGCAGGCCCTGGACGATGCCTGCGCGGCCGCCAGCGCTCTTCTGGTTGCGCAGTTTTTCGGCGATGCCGGCCGCCAGTTTGTTGGTGGCCTCTGCCAGTGGTGCGCTCAGGCGAGCTTGCTCCAGCAGCATCGGAATGACTTCCTGCTCGGGGCGGCGGTAAGCGGCGGTGATGGCCGAGCGCAGTACCGACTGCGGCAGGATGCTCTCGGCGAATTCGAGGAAGCATTGGTGAGCATGGTCCGGCTGAACTTCGCCAGCATCGTCGACCAGGTTGCTGGCATGACCGTTGAGTTCGGTCAGGGTGGCACCACCCTCGAGCTTCTCCAGGTAATTGAAGATCGCTTGCTTGATCAACCAATGCGGCGTGCGGTCGATGGACTGCGCAGCTGCTTTGAGTCGCTCACGGGTAGGGTCATCGAGTTTGACCCCAAGGGTGGTCGTCGCCATTTCTTATCCTCATTATTGCCACGGTTGTGGCCTAAGCTGACGCCAAGAGTAGCTGTAGGGCAATTCAGGTGCAACCAGGTGCAACCCGATTTTTTAACGGAAAAGGTGCAACTCGTCCGGCGAACATTCCTACACTTAATTAAAGGTTGTTTCTGGGGCAATTTAGTCTGAAAAATCCCGTTTTTGCTCCAAAAAGGAGCAAGAACGAGGCTTTAACTGAAAATGCATGAGTAGGTGCAACTTGAAACGGAAAAAGGGTTGCACCCTGTTTGCGATGTTGCATAGCATTCGCCACCTGGGTGCAACCGCCACGTTGTGGTTGTGCATGAAATAACAACAAACGCCAGGGCACACGCATGGGCAATCCACTAACGATCACCTTTGTGGTCTATATCGCGGCAATGGTACTGATCGGCTTCGCCGCGTATCGCGCCACCAATAACCTTTCCGACTACATCCTGGGCGGTCGAAGCCTGGGCAGCGTGGTCACTGCGCTCTCTGCCGGTGCTTCCGACATGAGCGGCTGGCTGCTGATGGGCCTGCCGGGCGCCATCTACTTCTCCGGCCTTTCCGAAGCCTGGATCGCCATCGGCCTGACCGTCGGCGCCTACCTGAACTGGCTGTTCGTTGCGGGTCGCCTGCGGGTGCAGACCGAGCACAACGGCGATGCCTTGACGCTGCCGGACTACTTCTCCAGCCGCTTCGAAGACCAGAGCGGCCTGCTGCGGATCATCTCGGCCATCGTCATCCTGGTGTTCTTCACTATCTATTGCGCGTCTGGCATCGTCGCCGGTGCGCGTCTGTTCGAAAGCACCTTCGGCATGCCGTACGAGACGGCGCTGTGGGCTGGCGCTGCCGCCACCATCGCCTACACCTTCGTCGGTGGCTTCCTGGCGGTGAGTTGGACCGACACCGTGCAGGCTTCGCTGATGATTTTCGCGCTAATCCTCACCCCGGTGATCGTGCTGATCTCGACCGGTGGCTTCGACACCACCTTCCTGGCCATCGAAGCGCAGAACCCGGCCAACTTCGACATGTTCAAGGGTGCAACTTTCATCGGCATCATCTCGCTGATGGGTTGGGGCCTGGGCTACTTCGGCCAGCCGCACATCCTGGCGCGCTTCATGGCCGCTGACTCGGTCAAGTCGATCGCCAAGGCCCGTCGCATTTCCATGACGTGGATGATCCTGTGCCTGGCCGGTACCTGTGCCGTGGGCTTCTTCGGCATCGCCTACTTCTCGGCCAACCCTGATCTTGCGGGCCCGGTTACCGAGAACCACGAGCGTGTGTTCATCGAGCTGGCGAAGATCCTGTTCAACCCATGGATTGCGGGCGTGTTGCTGTCAGCCATCCTGGCGGCGGTGATGAGCACCCTGAGCTGCCAGCTGCTGGTGTGCTCCAGTGCCCTGACCGAAGACTTCTACAAAGCCTTCCTGCGCAAGGGTGCTTCGCAGCGTGAACTGGTGTGGGTCGGCCGCCTGATGGTGTTGGCGGTTGCCCTGATTGCCATCGCCATGGCAGCCAACCCGGAAAACCGCGTGCTGGGCCTGGTGGCCTACGCCTGGGCGGGCTTCGGTGCGGCCTTTGGTCCGGTGGTGCTGATCTCGGTACTGTGGAAAGGCATGACCCGTAACGGCGCCCTTGCCGGTATCGTGGTGGGTGCGTTGACTGTGATCCTGTGGAAGCAGTTCGACACCCTTGGGCTGTACGAAATCATCCCAGGCTTCCTCTTCGCCAGCATCGCCATCGTCGTGGTGAGCAAGCTGGGTAGCCCGTCGACGGCGATGGTTCAACGCTTCGAAACGGCTGATGCCGCGTATCACGCTGACAAGTAATACCCGTTGAACAGGCGGCGCCCGCGAAGCAGGCGCCGCCGATCGACAGCCAGGCCTGACTCCGCCTGCAAGGCAAGGTAAACTTGCCACCCCCGCAGGAGTTGCCATGAACTATCGTCACGCCTTCCACGCCGGCAACCACGCCGACGTCCTCAAGCACATCGTGCTGACCCGCCTCATCGCCCTGATGTCGCGCAAGGAGCAGCCGTTCGCCTATATCGATACCCACGCAGGCCTTGGCCTGTATGACTTGCAGGGCGACCAGGCGACCCGCACCGGTGAATACCTCGAAGGCGTTGCCCGGTTGTGGAACCGCGACGACCTGCCGGCCATGGCAGGCGATTACCTGCGCATCATCAAACGCCTCAATGCCGATGGCGAGTTGCGTTACTACCCAGGTTCGCCAGAGCTGGCCCGCCGCCTGATGCGTCAGCAAGACCGCGCCCTGCTCAACGAGAAACACCCCGAAGACGGGCCGCTGCTCAAAGAGAACATGAAGAAAGACCCACGCGTCTTCGTTCACCTGGGCGAGGGCTGGCATGTGCCGCGCGCCTTGCTGCCGGTGCAGGAAAAACGCGCGATCATGCTGATCGACCCGCCGTTTGAGCAGGCTGATGAGCTCAAACGCTGTACCACCTCGATGAAAGAGGCGATTGGCCGCATGCGCCAAACCGTCGCGGCCATCTGGTACCCGATCAAGGACCAGCGCTCGCTGACCCGCTTCTATCAGGACCTCACCAGCACTGGCGCGCCCAAGTTGCTGCGCGTGGAGTTGTATGTGCACCACCAGGATAGCCCGCAGGGGCTCAACGGCTCTGGCCTGGCCATTGCCAACCCGCCGTGGGGGCTGGAGGAAGAGCTGAAGGAACTGCTGCCCTGGCTCGCCAAAGAGCTGGCGCAGACAGCGGGTAGCTACCGGATGGACTGGCTGATCGCCGAATAAGCATTCACCGCAAGCCCCCTGTAGGAGCGGCCTTGCGTCGCGAAAGGGGCGCGCAGCGGCCCCAGCAATTTCTGCCACACTGCAAAACCTGGGGCCGCTGCGCAGCCCTTTCCCGACGCAAGGCCGCTCCTACAAGGGGGCGGTGTGTCCTTCTTGTTTGCGTTATAATCTCGCCCTTTAGCCGCCATCCGCCCACGAGGCCGTTGGCGCATCTCTACCGAAAGAAGAGGCTAATCCCTTGGCATTGACGATTCTTGGCCTGTCCGGCGCCCTTAGCCATGACCCTTCCGCGGCCCTGTACATTGACGGCAAGCTGATTGCCGCCGCCGAAGAAGAGCGCTTCGTGCGTGACAAGCATGCGAAGAACCGCATGCCCTACGAGTCGGCGAAGTTCTGCCTGGAGCAGGCAGGCATCAAGCCATCCGACGTCGACGTGGTAGCCATTCCGTTCGCCCCGATCAGCCTGTTCGGCAAGGCCCGCTGGCACTATGCCAAGCGCTACTGGTATGCCCCGGACCGCGCCCTCGACGCGATCCTGATGGGCAACCGTCGCTACAAGCGCTACCGCAAGAAGATCGTCTGGTGCCTGGAGCAACTGGGGTTCGACCCGAAAAAGGTCAAGATCGAACCGGTTGAGCACCACCTGGCTCACGCTTCCAGCGCCTACCACTGCTCGGGTTTCAAGGAAAAGACCGCGATCCTGGGTATCGACGGTAAGGGCGAGTACGCCACGACCTTCTTCGGCTATGGCGAAAACGGCAAGATCCACAAGATCAAGGAATTCTTCGACCCGGACTCCCTGGGTGGCCTGTATGGCGCGATCACTGAGTTCCTCGGTTTCGAAATGCTCGACGGCGAGTTCAAGGTCATGGGCATGGCGCCGTACGGCGACGCCAGCAAATATGACTTCTCGCGCCTGGCCAGCTTCGAGAACGGCGAACTGGTGATCAACACCGAATACGCCAACGTCATCGGCCTGCGCCGCTATAAAGAGAAGGGCAAGGGTTTCTACTTCTCGCCGAAGCTGATCGAGTGGCTGGGCCCCAAGCGCGAAGGCGACATCGCCGACGAGCCGTACATCCACTACGCCGCCAGCATGCAGGCGCTGTTCGAGAAGCTGGCCCTGCAGATGATCGACCATTACCTGGGTGATACCTTGAAGCAGACCGGCAAGCTGGCCTTCGCCGGCGGCTGCGCGCTGAACGTCAAGCTCAACCAGAAGATCATCGCTCGCCCGGATGTGAAGGAGCTGTTCGTTCAGCCTGCTTCCGGTGATGCCGGTACTGCGGTGGGTGCCGCGGCCTATGTGTCCCATGCCCGCGGCGTGCCGGTCGAGAAGATGGAGCACGTCTACCTCGGCCCGTCGTACTCCAACGAGGACGTGATCGCCGCCTGTGCCCGTCACCCGGACCAGCCGAAGTGGCGCAAGCTCGACAACATGCCCGAGCAGATCGCCAAGATCATGGTCGACGGCAACCCGGTGGCCTGGTTCCAGGGCCGCATGGAATTCGGCCCGCGCGCCCTGGGTGGTCGTTCGATCATCGGCTGCCCGAGCGTAGAAGGCGTGGCTGACCGCATCAACCACCAGATCAAGTTCCGCGAGCGCTGGAGACCTTTCTGCCCGTCGATGCTCGACACCGTCGCCCCGCAGATGATCAAGGTCGATCACCCGGCGCCGTTCATGACCTTCACCTTCGAAGTGGCTGAAGAGTGGAAAACCCGCGTACCGGAGGTGGTCCACGAGGACGGTACTTCGCGTGCCCAGGTGCTCAAGCGCGAATACAACCCGCGTTACTACGACATGATGAAGGCGCTGGAAGACCTGACCGGCAACGGCGTGTCGCTGAACACTTCGCTGAACCGTCGGGGTGAACCGATGATCTGCTCGCCGACCGATGCCCTGAACATGTTCTTCGGCTCGGACCTGCAGTACCTGATCATGGAAGACATCCTGGTAGTGAAGGACGGCGCGGCCGCGTATGACCAGCCGCTCTGAACCGCGCATCCTGCAGTTCTGCCATGGCTATGACGGGCCGTTTCTGGACTGTGCCCGTCAGTACGCCAGCCTGTTTCAGGGGCGTGGCTACCAGGTCACCACGGTGTTTCTCACCGGCGCCGCCGACCCGCAGGTCGCGGCCGGCTGCGCGTCGGACGAGGTGCTGTTCCTGGAGTTCAGCTCCAAGGCCGTGCGTGGGCTGAAGCTTGGCGCCATCCGTGCTTTGCGGCGGATTGCGGCTGAGCGCCATTTCAGTTTCTGCATCGCCCACCGGTTCAAGCCGATCTATGTCGCCTTGTTGGGCACCGGCCTGCCGGTGATCGGTGTGCACCACGCCTTTGGCGACTATCAGCGCAAAGGGCGGCGGCTGTTTGCCAACCTGTTCAGCAAGCGCCTGAGCCTGCTCGGCGTTTCCGACGCGGTGCGGGACGACATGCGCCGCTGCCTGCCCGCATGGCCGGCTGAACGTATCCAGACCCTGTACAACCGTATCGACATCGAGGCCCTGCAGGCGGCATTGGTGCCTCGGGACGCAGCGCGCGAGGCACTTGGCCTCGACCCTCAGGCGTGGATCGTCGGCAACGTCGGCCGCCTGCACCCGGACAAAGACCAGGCCACGCTGTTGCGCGGTTTTGCCCAAGCGCTGCCGGGGCTGCCTGCTGGCGCGCGCCTGGCGATACTGGGCAAAGGCCGCCTGGAAGCCGAGCTCAAGGCGCTGGCTGCCGAGCTGGGTATCGCCGGGCAAGTGGACTTCCTCGGCCAGGTGCCGGATGCCCGCCGTTATTTCACCGCGTTCGATGTGTTCGCCTTGAGTTCGGACCACGAGCCGTTCGGCATGGTCCTGCTTGAAGCCATGGTGGCGGGCGTACCGGTGCTGGCCACGGCCTGCGGCGGTGCCCGTGAAGTGGTCGAAGGTGTGGGTGTGCTGTTCCCGCTCGGTGACGCTGGGCAGCTGGCCCAAGGCCTGAAGCACATGGCCACGCTGGATGAGCAGCAGCGCGAAGCGTGCGCCGAGCACATGCTGCAACGCCTGCACCAGCGCTTTTCTGACCCGGCGGTGCGCGAGGCCTTCTGGCAGTTGCCGCAGGTGCGTGCCCTGGTGGCGCAGGCGTGATGCTCAATCATATTCAAGCCTTCCGCGAACGCGGCTGGCAAGTCATCGACGCCAACGCGTATGCCGAAGCCTGGGCACGGTTTGGCGGCAGCGTGGCTACGCACCCGCTGGTGGTCGAGCAGTTGGCCGAGCTGGCGCAAATTCCTGTGCGCTACCTGGGGTGGCTGCAAGGCGGCGAGCTGAAGGCAGCGATCCCGACGTGGGGGCGCCACCTGGCGCTGTCCAAGGACGTGCTCAAGCGTGCGGGCAAGAAAGGCCTGTTCGACCTCGGCAACGCCGAGATCATCCTGCCGGCCGCCGCCGATGCTGGCGCGCCACTGCGCCATGCCGCGCGTTACCTGTCCGAGTTGAACCAGGGTCGCTTCACTGGGCTCAAGGCGCAGACCGAGCAGTTGGCCATGGCCCGTGCCCACGAGGACCTGTCGAAGAAGTTTCGCTACAACCAGCGCCGCGAGTTGCGTTTGCTGGAAGAGGCGGGCGGGGTGGTGCGGCCGATCAGTGACTTTGACGCCGGCCAGATTGCCGCCATGTACCGTGACCTGTTCCAGCGTCGCTGGGGCTTTCCGGCCACCGGTGCCGAGCGCATTGACGAGGTGCTCGAGCGTTTGCGCGAGCTGTTGATCGGTTCGGTGCTGCTGCTCGACGACAAGCCCATCGCGATTCAGTTGGTGTATCGCGTCGAGGCGCCCGAGTGGATCAGCGTCGAGTACGTCAATGGCGGTGTCGACCCGGAAACCAAGGCGTTCAGCCCCGGTAGCGTGCTGAGCTTCCTGAATACCCAGGCGGCCTGGGAAGACGCCCGGGCGCGTAACAAACCCCTGCGGTTCTCGTTCGGTCGCGCCGACCGCGAGTACAAGGACCGCTGGTGCAACCCCGTGCCGGTGTTCCAGGCGTGAGCCGCAAGCAGCAGTTGCTCAAGCGCCACCGGCGCAACAAGCGCATGGGCCTGCTTGCAGGCCTGCTCGCGCTGATCGGGCTGGGTGTATTCACCTGGTGGTGGCTGCCGCTGTTGTTGCTGCCGCTGGTGTGGGCTGCCCACGAGGCCTGGTTCGCGGACCACCTGTTCTACGCGCCCACCGAGGACTATGCCTACAACTTCGGTGAGCAGGCCCGTACAGCCTCGGCCAGCCTGCAGAACGGCCTGTTGAAGGCCGGTGCAGCGCTGCAAGGCGACGAAACCCTGGTCCTGGAGCTGCGGGTAAAGAGCACCTGGTTGGGGCGGTTTCTCGACCCGCGGGTGGAGCTGTTGGCGGATGAGCTGACGGATCGGCAGGCGTTCGAGCGCGGTGTCGACGGGGTTCGCTTCCTCAACCTGACCGGCTTGGCCGCGCCGCTCCAGGCCGGTACGCTGCGTCTGCGTGGCCGCCATTGCCGGCTGCAGGGCGAACCGCGCCTGTGGATAACCCCCAGCGTCGAGTTGCAGCGCCGTCGCGTGATGGTCATTGCGCCCCATGCCGATGACGCTGAGCTAGCAGCTTATGGCCTGTACAGCCAAGCCGACGAAACCTGGGTGGTGACCCTGACTGCCGGCGAAATCGAAGCCGAGCACTATCAACAGATGGGCCTGGGCAAGGCCGAGGCGGCGCGCCTCAAAGGGCGTTTGCGTGCCTGGGACAGCATTGCCGTGCCGCGTTGGGCGGGCGTGCCGGAATCGCGTTGCGTGCAGTTGGGCTACTTCTGCCTGCAACTGCCGGCCATGCAGGCCGCGCCGGATGTGCCGGCGGCTTCACGCGAAGCTGACATGGCCGATATCCGCCCGTTCCGCCAGTTCAACCCATTCGCGCTGCCCGCCGACAGTGATGGTGCGCCGACCTGGCACAACCTGTTGGCCGACCTGCGCGCGTTGCTGGCCATGGCCAAGCCCGAAGTGCTGGTCATGCCGCACCCGCAACTCGACCCGCACCCAGACCATATCTGTGCCCAGGCGGCTGTGCTCGAAGCCTTGCAGGGCTTGGAGTGGCAGCCGCAAACGCTGCTGTGCTATGCCAACCACCTGCATGACAACGACCGCTGGCCAATGGGTGACAGCGGCGACGGTGTGGCGTTGCCGCCGCAACTCAGTGCCGACCAGCCGTGGGCGCCGTGCGCGCTGGTGCTGGGCCTGCCAACCCAACACGACAAGGCTATGGCCCTGGGCATGATGCACGACCTACAGCCCCCGGCGCCGTTCAAGCGCCGCCTGCGCCGCCTGTTGCAACGCTGGCTGGCCGGGCGCCGGCCATCGCCCTATGGCGAGAACGAATTCTTCCGCAAGGCCGTGCGCCGACATGAACTGTTCTGGCGGCGTGAGCTGTAGGCGCGCCCCCTGGTTGACCGCGATGGCGCTGAGCGCCCAAGGAACGCAATGAAAGTCTTATTTCTGGTGCAGAAGGAACAGCGGGCGATTCTCGACCGCCTGTACGATGGCGTCGCGGCCAACTGCGAATGTGACCTGCGCTGGCTGACCAGCGAAGACCAGCGTAACCTGCGCCGCTACTTCAAGCGTGAAGTGCAGGTGGAGCGTTATGACCGCATCGTGTTCTTCCTGCGCTTCAAGCAGGAGATTCGCCAGGTGGCGTTCATCCAGACGGTGCCTAACCTGGTCATCCTCGAGCACGACGCCTACCAGAACTACATCCCCTGCAAGTACACCGGCAAGTTCAGCGCGCATTACCGCAAGCTGCCGTGGGCGCGGGTGATCAGTTCGGGCTACATGGTCAGTGAGCGCCTGCGCCAGGAAGGTTTTGACGCGGTATTCGTGCCCAAAGGCTACGATGAGCACCTGCTGACCGACCAAGGGCGTGAGCGCGACATCGAACTGGCGTTCGTGGGCAGCACCAACAGCGTTGCCTACAGTGGGCGCAAGGCGCTGCTGGACGAGCTGGGGCAGGTCGAGAACCTGGTAGTGACCCGTACCAAGTCCGGCGAGGATTACTGCAACACGCTCAACCGTATTCGTTTCTTCGTCAGTGCCGACGTCGGCATGGGCGAGTACATGATCAAGAACTTCGAAGCCATGGCCTGTGGCTGTGTGTTGCTGGCGTTCGACCAGGGCGCGGAAGAAAACCGCGCCCTGGGCCTGCAAGACATGCACAACGTGGTGTTCTACGACAGCATTCCGACCCTCCAGGAAAAACTTGGCCGTTTGCGGGCCGACCCTGCGCTGGCACAGCGGATTGCAGAAAATGGCCGCCATCTGGCGGTTTCCCGTTTCAGTTTCGGTGAAGTTGGACGTAGCATCGTCGACCACATGCGCCCTGCGCTCAGGCCTCATCCGCCGTTGTCTGCCTGGCAGCGGCTACGCCTGAAGCTGGGTATTTAAAAAGAGCTTTCGTGCCTACGGAGCGGGCGCTGGAAGTCGATTGTCGCAATGCGGAGGGAGTCCGGTGCGCTTTTCAAATGAGAGTGACGTCACGCTGGTCGTGACAAGTTGTGGGCGGTTCGATCTGCTCAAAGATACCCTTGAGAGTTTCGATCGCTACAACACCGCGCCCATTCGCGAAGTCTTCATCACCGAAGATTCAGGTGACGAGGCCGTGCATGGGGCAGTGCCGGAGCACTGGAAACCGCACTGCACGGTGTTCGTCAACCGGCCAAAACTGGGCCAGCTGCCGTCGATCGACCTGGCCTACAGCCACGTCAAGACGCCCTACATCTTCCACTGCGAGGATGACTGGCATTTTTATCGGCAGGGCTTTGTCGAAGATTCCCGGGCCATCCTGGAGGTCAGCCCCAACCTGCTGCAGGTCTGGCTGCGCAGCCATGCCCACGACCTGGCCGTGCACAGCCCCTACATCCACCTGGGCGATCGACAGGTGATCGCGGGCGTGCCGTGCTATCCGTTGCTGTCCGAGAAGGCCGACTGGCAAGCGTTTTCGCTCAACCCCGGCCTGCGTCGTTTGAGCGATTATCAGCGCTGTGCACCATTTGCCGCCTATGCTGGAGAAAAGGCGCTTTCCCGTCGCTATTCAGAGTTAAATCTGACAGCGGTCACCTTGGAGGGTGATGCAGTATTGCACACAGGATTTGGTAATCACGTGACCTTGCCGGTAGAAGTAGAGCGCAAGGCCAAACGTCGTCAACGTGATCGAATAAAGCTGGCATTGACGCTGGTGGCGGGTGCCGTAATCGGCATGGGTATCACCATTTTTGTTCAATGAAGTCGCAGTCCCACCTGACTTGAGCGGGAGAGGGGCGCTAACCCCATGAACATCGTCAATATGATGTGGGCAGGCGGTTCGCCGTACATGTCCATCCACAAGGTTCATCGACAGGTGCTGTCTCATGCGGGCCCCGATGCCAGGATCAGCAACTGGCTGCTTTTAGGCAGCGGGCTTTGCTGTGGGCTCGGTTCGACCCGGGAGTGGCACATGCCACCGCGTGCGCTCAAGGGCCGGCACCTGTGGCGATTGCTGCGCCCGTGGCTGCGCATGCGGCTGCGCAAGGCGCTGGCCGAGGCCCAGGCCGAAGTCGTGCTGCTCGATGGTGTCGGCGTCGCCCGGCTGGTGCTGCCGCTGTTGCAGCAGATTCCCAACGTACGCGCCAAGGTGCTGTTTCATGGCAAGACACGGCTGACGGCAAGTGACATCCGCTTGTTGCGTACGCTGCCCGCCGAGCGCCTGAGCATCGCGGCGGTTTCCCATACGCTTGCCGAAGCCCTTGAACGTGATCTCGGCAGGCCCGTACAAACCCTGCGCATGGCACTAGACCCACGGGCGTTCGTCGAGCCGCTGTTGAGCCGCGAGCAGGCCCGGCAAGCGCTGGCGTTGCAGCCCGGCAATGGGCAGGTGTTGGGTGCAGTGGGGCGGCTGGTCGAAAGCAAAGGCTTTGAAATGCTGATCGAGGCGTTTGCCAAGGCCGCTATCCACAAGCCTGATCTGCAACTCGCAATCATCGGTGAAGGCCCCTTGCATGCCGTGCTGCAAGCGCGCATCGACGAGTTGGGCCTGGCCGGGCGTGTGCACCTGTGCGGTCACCGTGAAGACCTACAGCAGCTCTATCGCGCGTTTGACTGGCTACTGGTGCCTTCGCGGTCAGAAGGCTTGGGGTTGGTCGTGCAAGAGGCGGTGATGGCCGATGTGCCGGTGGTCTGCAGCGACCTGTTGGTCTTCCGTGAGCAGTTGCTGGACACCGGTGGCTACCTGCCGATTGCTGACCAATCAGCCTGGGCCGAGGCGATAGAACGCTGCAGCGTGCCCGGCGCCACGGCGCTGGCTGCCCGGCAACGCCAGGCATTGGCGCCGGAGCAGGCCTGGCAGGCTTTCCAGAACGGGTCGCAAAGCCTGCTGCGCGGTTGAGTGTCAGCGGGCCAGCAGGGCGGCCTCGAAGTCGGCGAGGGGGAACCGGTCACCCAGGTTCTCCCGCTGAATGTAGTTCACCATGTGCTGCACGTTGCGCCGAATCATGCGTGCAGACAGCGGCGGGCGCAGGAAGCGCATGTCGGCCACGTCGATCAGGCCCAGGCGCTGGTCGGGGGTGACCACGACATTTCCCAGGTGCAACGAGCGGAAGTAGACACCGCTGCGGTGCAGTTGGCGGATCAACTCGATCAACCGCGGCAGGTAAGTGTCCCAGCTGAAGTCAGCGTCGCGCGACATCTGCAGCAGCGTGCGCCCAGGCAGCGGGCGGTACAGCACCGCCGTTCTGCCGGGCAAGTCAAGCTTGTGCTGGCTGATCACCTCGAGGGTAGGAATGCCCAATTGCGCCAGGCGCGCGGCGTTGTCGACGAAGCGCTGGGAATAGGGGCGCAGCAGCGCAGATGAAATCAGTCGCTTGCGACGAAAAACCTTGAGGAAATTACCATTCTCGAGCAGGTAGACTTTGGCGCCATGGCTGTCTGCCTCTAGCACCTGTGCGCCTAGTGTCAGCTGATCGAATTCGACCTGGGTGAGCCGGGAGCATTGCATGAATAGGGCCTTGTCGTCTGGCGAGCAAAATGACCGGCAATAATGCCGAAAATAATGCGGTAGCACCATGGATGGTGTCTTTGATTCATCGGGGGAAAGGATGTTGTATGAAAAAAACTGGGCGCGCGCCTGGTTAGGATTGGGTCTGGTCTGGTTCTTGGCGGCGATTGCGCTGGCGCCCAGCAATAAGCTGTACCAGCAAGGGCTGGTGCTGTTCTTGTGGTTGCCGACGTTGCTGTTGGCGTGGTCTGCCCGGCAGGTGCTGGCTGAGGCTTGGCGGCGCCAGCCGGCCTTGTGGGCGAGCGTGCTGCTGTTGCTGGCCTGGAGCGGGATCAGTTTGGCCTGGTCGCCGTCCGAGGACCCCGGGCGCGAAATCAAGCGGCTGATTTATATCCTGGTGTTTCTGATGGCATTCCCGCTGTTGGCGCAGCGTGGTCAGCGGCGAATTCGCCATTTGCTGGCGTTTGGCAGCGGCTTGCTGGGCCTCGCCGCGCTGATCTCGATCATCAACTTCTATGGTGTGCAGGGCAACCCGCTGCCGGTAAGGCTGGGGGGGATCGGCGAGATTTCGCACCCGATCCTGGGCGCTTATGTGATTGGCGCTGCCGCGCTGCTGCTGCTTTACCAACCGCCGCGTCATCGCGGCCTGCAGTTGGCCTGGCTGGTGGCGCTGGCCTGCCTGGGGGCCTTCGCGGTGCTTAGCCAGAGCCGTGGCGCGGTGCTGGCCCTGGTCATCACCGTGGTGCTAGCGCCGCTGTGGTTCCGCGACCGCCACAGCCGGCTGTTCGCCATCCTCGCCATGATCGCCACCGCTGCGGCCTTCTACACCCTGTTCAGCCTGATCGCCGAGCGCGGCTCATCGTACCGCCCGGAGATTTTCCATGCGGTGCTGAACATGATCGCCGCCCACCCTTGGACTGGGCTGGGGCTGGGCGCGGCGTACGATGTGAACGCCGTTGGCCTGCACTTCGACCATACCCACAACATGTTCACCCACGTTGCCGTGGAAATGGGCCTGCCCGGCATGCTGCTGTGGGTGGCCGTGTGGCTGTACACCCTGGCTGAAATTGTCCGGGCACGTGGCACGCTGTTCGGCAAGATCCTGCTGTGCTTCTGGGTTTACTCGACCCTGGCCATGCAGTTCGATGCCGCCAGCCTCACCGGTACGCCGCGTGCAGAATGGTTCATCAGCTGGCTGCCGGTCGGCCTGGCCATGATGTTGCCTTGGGGGCGTGCCGAAAATGACGCCTGTGGTAAAATTTCCGGTTCAACCTGAACAGCGAGCTCGATGATGGCCGAAACACCGCGAACCGCGGAGCATACCTCCAGCCTGAAGATCTACTTCCGGCTGCTGAGCTACGTGAAACCCTATGCCGGCATTTTCCTGCTGAGCATCGTCGGTTTCGTGATCTTCGCCTCGACCCAGCCGATGCTGGCCGGGATCCTCAAGTATTTCGTCGATGGCCTGAGCAATCCGCAAGCGGTGTTGTTCCCTACCGTGCCTTACCTGCGCGACCTGCAACTGCTGCAGGCGGTGCCGCTGCTGATCATCCTGATCGCGGCCTGGCAGGGGTTGGGCTCGTTTCTGGGCAACTACTTCCTGGCCAAGGTTTCCCTGTGCCTAGTGCATGACCTGCGTGTCGAGTTGTTCAACAAGTTGCTGGTGTTGCCCAACCGCTACTTCGACAACCACAACTCGGGGCACCTGATCTCGCGCATCACCTTCAACGTGACCATGGTCACCGGCGCTGCGACCGACGCGATCAAGGTCGTGATCCGCGAAGGCCTGACGGTGGTCTTCCTGTTCGCCTACCTGCTGTGGATGAACTGGCACCTGACCTTGGTGATGGTTGCCATCCTGCCGGTGATTGCGGTGATGGTCAGCGTTGCCAGCAAGAAATTCCGTAAGCAGAGCAAGAAGATCCAGGTGGCCATGGGCGACGTGACCCACGTTGCGTCCGAGACCATCCAGGGCTATCGCGTGGTGCGCAGCTTCGGCGGCGAGGCTTACGAACAGCAGCGTTTTGGCCGCGCGAGCCAAAGCAATACCGACAAGCAACTGCGCATGACCAAGACCGGCTCGCTGTACACGCCGATGCTGCAGTTGGTGATCTACACCGCCATGGCGGCCTTGATGTTCCTAGTGCTGTACCTCCGTGGTGACTCGACCGCCGGTGACCTGGTGGCCTACATCACCGCGGCTGGCCTGCTGCCGAAACCGATCCGCCAGCTGTCCGAAGTCAGCTCGACCATCCAGAAGGGCCTCGCCGGCGCAGAAAGCATCTTCGAACAGCTCGACGAAGAGCCCGAGGTAGACACGGGCACCCTTGAGAAGGCGCAGGTAGAAGGCCGTCTGGAAGTGCGTAACCTCAGCTTCACCTACCCCGGCACCGACCGTGAGGTGCTGAGCGATATCAGCTTTGTTGCTGAACCGGGGCAGATGATTGCCTTGGTAGGCCGCTCCGGCAGCGGCAAGTCGACCCTGGCGGCGTTGATTCCGCGCTTCTATCACCACGACAAAGGGCAGATTCTGCTCGATGGCGAGGAGATCGAGAACTATCGCCTGCGTAATTTGCGTCGCCATGTGTCCCAGGTCACTCAGCACGTCACCTTGTTCAACGACACGGTGGCCAACAACATCGCCTACGGCGACCTGGCCGGTGCACCGCGCGAGGACATCGAGGCGGCGGCTGCCGACGCCTATGCCAAGGAGTTCGTCGACAAGCTGCCGAAGGGCTTCGATACCGAGGTTGGCGAGAACGGCGTGTTGCTGTCCGGCGGCCAGCGCCAGCGCCTGGCGATTGCACGTGCATTGCTCAAGGACGCGCCACTGCTGATCCTCGACGAGGCGACCTCGGCGCTGGATACCGAGTCCGAGCGGCATATCCAGGCCGCACTGGATCACGTGATGGAAGGGCGGACCACCTTGGTCATCGCCCACCGCCTGTCGACCATCGAGAAGGCCGACCTGATTCTGGTGATGGACCAGGGCCGCTTAGTAGAGCGCGGTACCCATGCCGAGCTGCTTGAGGCGAATGGCCATTATGCCCGCCTGCATGCGATGGGCCTGGATGAGCCGGCCAAGGCCGATATCACCTGAACCTCTTTGATCGGGGCCTCGCCGGCCCCGATTGTCACCGGAATTTTCAAGGGCCCGATCTGGCCATAAAGCCGTCGCTTGCCCTGTGCTAATATCCTGCCCCTGTTCATTATTTTCATATGGGTTGCCCATGAAGTTGTCCATGCCGCGTTTCGATCAAGCCCCGGTACTGGTGGTCGGCGATGTCATGCTCGACCGCTACTGGCATGGCGGTACTTCGCGTATCTCGCCTGAAGCGCCAGTCCCGGTGGTCAAGGTCGATCAGATCGAGGATCGCCCCGGCGGCGCGGCCAACGTTGCCTTGAACATCGCCGCCCTGGGCGCGCCGGCGTCGCTGATCGGTGTTACCGGCCAGGACGAGGCCGCCGACAGCCTGGCCAACAGCCTGCAAGCTGCAGGCGTGCGCTCGGTGTTCCAACGCATCGCACACCAGCCGACCATCGTCAAGTTGCGGGTGATGAGCCGCCACCAGCAACTGCTGCGTATCGACTTCGAAGAACCGTTCGCCACCGACCCGCTGTCGTTGGGCGCGGAGGTCGACAGCCTGCTCGATGGCGTCAAGGTGCTGGTGTTGTCCGACTACGGCAAAGGTGCGTTGAAAAACCACCAGAGCCTGATCCAGGCTGCACGCGCCAAGGGCATTCCGGTGTTGGCCGACCCCAAGGGCAAGGATTTTTCCATCTACCGCGGTGCCAGCCTGATTACCCCGAACCTCAGCGAGTTCGAAGCCATCGTTGGCCGTTGCGCCGATGAGGCGGAGCTGGTCGCCAAGGGCCTGCAGCTGCTGCTGGACCTCGACCTGGGCGCCTTGCTGGTCACCCGTGGCGAGCATGGCATGACCCTGCTGCGTACCGGCCAACCCGCATTGCACTTGCCGGCCCGGGCGCGTGAAGTGTTCGATGTGACCGGTGCCGGCGATACCGTGATCTCTACCCTGGCGGCAGCCATCGCGGCCGGTGAAGAACTGCCACACGCGGTTGCCTTGGCCAATCTGGCTGCGGGCATCGTGGTGGGCAAACTGGGCACGGCGGCAATCAGCGCGCCTGAGCTGCGCCGGGCGATCCAGCGCGAAGAAGGTTCCGAGCGCGGTGTGCTGGGCCTGGAGCAACTGCTGCTGGCGATTGATGATGCGCGTGCGCACAACGAGAAAATCGTCTTCACCAACGGCTGCTTCGATATTCTGCATGCCGGCCACGTCACCTACCTGGAGCAGGCGCGGGCCCAGGGCGATCGGCTGATCGTCGCGGTCAACGACGATGCGTCGGTCAGCCGCCTTAAAGGCCCAGGTCGCCCGATCAACAGCGTCGACCGCCGCATGGCGGTACTGGCGGGGCTAGGGGCGGTGGATTGGGTGATCAGCTTCCCGGAAGGTACGCCGGAAAACCTGCTGAGCCAGGTGAAGCCGGATGTGCTGGTCAAAGGCGGCGACTATGGTATCGACCAGGTGGTCGGCGCCGACATCGTCAAGGCCTATGGCGGGACCGTGAAAGTGCTCGGGCTGGTTGAAAACAGCTCGACCACGGCGATTGTCGAGAAGATCCGCAAGCATTGATGTACCTGCGCACTGCGCGGTCCTTGTACCTGCACAATGCGCGGTCATTGTAGGAGCAGCCTTGTGCTGCGAAGAGGCCGGTGACAGCACCCTCAATCTATGGTGCTTTCACCGGCCTCTTCGCAGCACAAGGCTGCTCCTACAGGGCGCGCGCGTGAATTTATTTGTTCAGCGAGGTCCGCGCCCGCGCTAGCAGCGCCCGTGCCTTGTCGCCAAACCGCTGCAGGTGTGAAGCCCGCCCTGGCTTGGCCTCCACCAAGCCCTGCTGCTTCACCCAATCCCGCCAGCGAATCCGCTCATCGGTGACCACCCAGCCTTCTTGCCGGGCAAAGCTCTCTGCCAAGTAAAGCCCGCGCGTGCTCGCCGGCACCAGCTCGTCCTTTTTCAGCGTATAGAGCTCGGCCAACGGTCGGCCTTCTTCCAATGGCATCAGGTACAGGTCTGGGCGCTTGCGATTCAGCCGGGCCACCAATTGGTCACCTTCCAGGCGTTCGTCGACATGGAACAAGCTGAGCTTTTTGGCGTCCTTGGGCACCTGCAGGCGCATGTCATAGATCAGCTGCAACGAGGCAGTCGGCAGGTGCACGTAAGCCCGTGGTCGCTCCAGCAGCATCAGCTTGCCGCAATGCACCGGCCGTGCCGCGCCAGACTCCGGCGTCAGCACAAAAGGCAGCGCTTCGCGGTAGTGCAGTGCGGCGGCGTAGGGCGCCGGTAGCCAGGTATCGTTGAAGCGCCCGCCCAGCCAGCCTTCCGGCGTTTCCAGCAAACACTCCTCGGCCACTTCCTGGACGGCGGTGTGCAGCGGCAAGTTGAGCTCTTGAGCGGGGACGTAGCCTGAAATCAGCTTCAGCACCACGTCGCCACGGTCCTGGCGCCGCTGGCGCACCAGTACCCAGTAATCACGGTTTTGCCAATGCAGGGTCAGGCGTACCGAAACGCCCAGGTTGGCCAGCTCGGCCACGAAACGCTGAGTGTCGGGCAATTGGATGGCCCTGCGCCGCTGTTGGGTCTGGGCGAAGTTCAGCGGCATGCCGATGCTCTGGTAGACCAGGCCTTCGGCAGTTGCCTCGACATGCAGCGGCAGTGTCTTGAAGTTGCTCGGGTTTTTGCGGATCAGCGTACGCGGCACGAGGTTCCTCCTCCTGTCGGACGCCCGCGAGGGCGGCTCAATGCTGGCCCAGAATTCGGGCCACGGTGGCCACGTTATGGGCCAGGTGCAAGGGATTGATGGTGCCGACGATAGCACTGCTGACCCCCGGGTGGGAGAACAGCAGCTCGAAACTGGCCTGCACCGGGTCAACCCCAGGCGCCAGGCAGATGTGCCCGCTGGCCAAGGCTTTTTTAACCAGAATCGCCTTGCCGTGCTCGGCAGCGTAGTCCAGCACCGGGCGTTCTGCCTGCTCGTTCAGGTTGTAGGTGACCATTGCGCAGTCGCCCTGTTCCAGGGCTTTGAGGCCGCCAGCGACGGTCTTGCCGGACAGCCCGTAGCCGAGGATCTTGCCTTCCTGCTTGAGGGCGGCCAGTGTCTGGTAGACCTCTTGCTGTTCGAGGATGGCCAAGTCATTGCCGTCGGAATGCACCAACACAAGTTCGATGTGGTCGGTTTCCAGCAGGCGCAGGCTGCGTTCGACCGAGCGGCGGGTATGGGCGGCGCTGAAGTCGAAGTGGGAGAGCCCGTTGTCGAATTCTTCGCCAACCTTGCTGACGATCACCCACTCATCACGCTGGCCGCGCAGCAGCGGGCCAAGGCGCTCTTCGCTGCGGCCATAGGCCGGGGCGGTGTCGATCAGGTTGATACCCAGTTCGCGCGCCTGGGCCAGCAGCATGCGGGCCTCGTCATCGCCGGGGATGGTGAAACCGGTCGGGTACTTCACGCCTTGGTCGCGGCCCAACTTGACCGTGCCCAGGCCCAGGGGCGAAACGGTGAGGCCGGTGCTGCCCAGGGGGCGATGGAAGTCGTGCAGGGTCGGCAGGCTCATGGCAGCAATTGCTCCCAAGCAGGTACGCCCAGCGCAGGGCGTGGCAGGCCAGAGAGATCGGCTTGGGCACTGGGGCGTATGCCATCGCGCTCAAGCTTGGCGATTACCCGGTCGCTGAAGTCCGGGGCCAGCGCCAACTTGGTCGGCCAGCCCACCAGCAGGCGTTGCTGGTCGGCAATAAACGCGTTGTCCGGGCGTACCAGGCCCGACTGTGCCGGTTCGGCACGGTCGACGCGCAGGGTGGCCCAGCGAATCTGGCTTTGGTCGACCCACGGCAGCAGGTTGCCGATTTCCTTTTGCGCCGCGGCAATCTGCGCGGCAGGCTCACGCGCTACGCCATCGGCCTCGGCCAGGTCGCCGCCGAGGTACCAGACCCACTGGCCATCCGCCGCCGGGTGGGTGGTAATGGTGACCCGTGGCTTGGGCCCACCGCCCAGGCAGTGTGCATACAGCGGCTTGAGGTTCGGCCCCTTGGCCATGACCATGTGCAGCGGGCGACGTTGCATGGCCGGCTGGCTCAGGCCCAAGGCGTGCAGCACGTCTTCGGTGCCGGCGCCGGCGCTGAGCACGATACGTTGCGCACGGATTTCACGGTCGTCCACGCGCAGGCCAACCAGCTCATCGCCGTCACGCAGGGGTTCGATACGTTCGCCGGCGAGCAGGCTGTCGCCGGCCAGCTCGGCCAGGTTGGCCAGCAGGCTGGGCACGTCGATGACCAACTCGGCCAGGCGATAGACCTTGCCCTTGAAGTCGCGGTCCTGCAGGGCAGGTGGCAGTTGCTCACCCTTGACCTGATCGACGCGGCCGCGCACGGCCTTGCTGGCGAAGAAGCTGGTGAGGTTGCCGGCCAGGGTGCCGGGGGACCAGAGGTAGTGCGCGTCGGACAGCAGGCGGGTCTTGCCTAGCGGCAGCTCACCGTCGCCCGCCAAGGCCTCGCGCCAGCGTCGCGGCATGTCGGCGATCGCTTCCGAGGCGCCGGTCAGGGCGCCGTGCAGGGCGTACTTGGTGCCGCCGTGGATGATGCCCTGGGACTTGATGGTCTGCTCGCCACCCAGGCTGGCGCGTTCCACCAGCACGGTCGAATAGCCCTGGCGGCGCAACCGGGCATTGAGCCAGAGGCCTGCGACCCCGGCGCCGACGATCAGCACGTCAGTGGAAATGGCGGTTGGCATGGCGGTACCTCGAAGACTGGGACAGCTGGCAAGTATACAGGCTATACCTGAGACGGCCCTATCGCCGGCAAGCCGGCTCCCACAGGTACGGCGTTGAGTCAGAGGCCAATGCTACCCCTGTGGGAGCCGGCTTGCCGGCGATGAGGCCAATTCAGGTTGCATCAATGCCCGGCAGTTTTCGAAAACAGCTGAATCACAACCACCCCGCCAACGATCATCGCCATGCCCAGCATTGCCGGCACATCCAGCTTCTGCCCGTAGATCACCAGCGCTGCCACACTGATCAGCACAATCCCCAGCCCCGACCAGATGGCATATGCGATACCCACCGGAATGCTGCGCACCACCAGGGTCAGCATCCAGAAGGCAATGCCATAACCGACCACCATCAACAGCAATGGCAACGGCGTGCTCAGGCCCTTCACTGCTTTCATTGAGGCAGTGGCGATGACTTCGGCGCAGATGGCAATAGCGAGGTAGGTGTAGGCGTTCATGGCAATTCTCCGGTGACTGGTCGGGCATTCTAGACGCCACCTGGATGCGGTAAAGTCATTACCTATCACCATGGGAGATAGGTTGATGGCGGAACACTGGAACCTCGACCAACTGCGGACCTTCGTCCGCGTCGTCGAGCTGCGCTCGTTCTCCGCCGTTGCCCGTGAGCAGCGCAAAGCGCAGTCGGCAATCAGCACTGCAATCGCCATGCTTGAAGCCGACCTGGGCGTGACCCTGTTCGACCGCAGCAGCGGCCGCCAGCCTAAGTTGACCGAAAACGGTACCGCGCTGTTGGAGGACGCCCGCGAGCTGCTGCGCCAATGCGAGCGCCTCGACGGCCGTGCGCTGGCCCTGATGCGCGGGCAGGAAGCCCTGCTGCGTGTCGCCCAGGACGAGGCCATGCCCTATCAACCGGTGATCGACAGCCTCGATGAACTGGCCAGCCGTTACCCGTACCTGGAAGTGCAACTGGCCAGCGGCGCCCAGGGCGATGTGGCGCGCAAGCTGGTCGAGCGGCGTGCCGACCTTGGCCTGTTCTTTCATCACGAAAGCATGCCGGCATCGCTGGAGCGTCGCGCCTTGGGCAGTGTGGAAATGGTCACGGTGTGCGCAGTCGGCCATCCACTGGCGCAGCAGGCCAAGGTCAACCGCCAGCAGTTGGCGCGCCATCGCCAGCTATTGATCGCCCCGCAACAGAGTGGCTACCCCGGCGGCGAGGCGATCAGCCCGCAGATCTGGCGTGCCGACAGCTTCTACGCCATGGCCGAGCTGCTGATGCGTGGCCTGGGCTGGGCGTGGTTGCCCCGGCACGTGGTGCAGTACCCCACTTACCAGGCGCACATGGTCGAGCTCGCCAGCGAGTGGCGGCCACCGGCACTGGTCGTAGAACTGGCTTGGCGCCGTGACGAGCCATTGGGGCCTGCCGCGCAATGGCTGGCCGAGCGCTTTGCGGTGCACCTGCGCGCGATCGGGTAAACTTCGCCGCCATGAACAGAACTCTTTATACCTTGCTGTTTCACCTGGGCCTGCCGCTGGTTGCGCTGCGCCTGTTCCTGCGGGCGCGCAAGGCACCGGCCTACGGCCAGCGCATCGGCGAGCGCTTTGCCTTCGGCCTGCCGCCCATGCGCCAGGGCGGCATCTGGGTGCATGCGGTGTCGGTGGGCGAAAGCATTGCCGCCGCGCCCATGGTGCGGGCGCTGCTGAAGGCCTACCCAGGCCTGCCGATCACGCTTACCTGCATGACCCCGACCGGGTCGGAGCGCATTCGTGCGATGTTCGCCGATGAACCGCGTGTGCAGCATTGCTACCTGCCCTACGATCTGCCGTGGGCGGCTGGGCGTTTTCTCGACCATGTGCAGCCGAAGCTGGGCATCATCATGGAAACCGAACTGTGGCCTAACCACATTCACCAGTGTGCCACGCGTGGCATCCCGGTGGCGCTGGCCAATGCGCGGTTGTCCGAACGCTCGGCCCGTGGATATGGGCGTTTTGCCACGTTGACCCGGCCGATGCTCGCCGAGATGAACCTAATCGCGGTACAGACCGAAACCGAAGCGCAGCGCTTTCGCGACCTGGGCGCGCGCCCTGAATGCGTGCAGGTGACCGGTTCGATCAAGTTCGACCTGAAGGTCGATGACCAGTTGCTGCCGCGCGCCAAGGCGCTGCGCGAGCAATGGGGCGCCAGCCAGCGCCCGGTATGGATTGCCGCCAGCACCCATGAAGGTGAAGACGCGCTGATCCTGCAGGCACATCAGAAGCTGCTGCAGGTGCACGGCGATGCGCTGCTGATCCTGGTGCCACGCCACCCCGAGCGGTTCGATGCAGTGCATGCCCAGTGCAGCGAACAGTTCACCACCGTGCGCCGCTCTGCCGGCACCCCGGTCGATGACCAGGCCCGCGTGCTGCTTGGCGATACCATGGGCGAGTTGCTGTTCCTCTACGCCCTGGCCGACATCGCCTTCGTCGGCGGCAGCCTGGTCGCCACTGGCGGGCATAACCCGCTCGAGCCCGCAGCACTGGCATTGCCGGTGCTCATGGGGCCGCATGTGTTCAACTTCCTGGAGATCAGCGCGATGCTGAAGGACGCCGGGGCGTTGCAGCAGATCGAAGATGCCGACGGGCTGGCCGAGGCGGTGCGGCGGTTGATCGAGTTGCCGCAGGATCGCCAGCGCATGGGCGAGGCGGGCAGGGCGGTGATGCGGGCAAACCAGGGGGCACTGCAGCGCTTACTGGATGGGCTGGGCGCGCTTATTCGCTGACGCCTGCATTGGTTTTCCTGGCCCTATCGCTGGCAAGCCAGCTCCCACAGGGACTGCACATGGCTTGAGGCCAGTGAAGAGCCTGTGGGAGCTGGCTTGCCAGCGATAGGGCCATCAAAAACAACCCGGCCTGTGAAGTGTCCCCCTATCTCAGGGCCTGCGCTCGAAGTTCTTCGCCGCCGCCGCCGCCAGGTCCGGTGGCAGGAAGTCCTTGTCCGGGTTGTAGTCCGGCTTCAGGTAGCGCCCCAGGTCTTGCAGGTCTTGCGGGCTCAAGGTTCCCGCCGCCTGCTTCAGGCTCAGGTTGTCGAGAATGTAGTCATAGCGGCTGTTGTTGTAATCACGCACCGAGGTGTACAGCTGGCGCTGGGCGTCGAGCACGTCGACGATGTTGCGGGTACCGACCTGGTAGCCGATTTCGGTGGCTTCGAGCGCGCTCTGGTTGGAAATGATCGACTGTTTGCGTGCCTGCACCTGTTCCACATCGGTGTTCACCGCGCGGTGCAGGTTGCGGGTGTTTTCCACCACCTGGCGGCGCAGGCTCTCGCGCTGTTGCTCGCTCTGGCTCAGGCGCTGGTAAGCCTCGCGCACTTGCGAGCTGGTCAGGCCGCCACTGTAGATCGGGATGTTCAGTTGCAGGCCGATACTGGTCTGTTCCACATCACTGCCATAACGTACGTTTGGCTGCGCGGGCGAGTTGGTGAAGCCCAGGCTGTCGTTATCGCCTTTCTGGTATTTGGCGACCGCATCCACGGTTGGGGCATGCCCGGCCTTGCGCTGGCGCAGGGTTTCTTCGGCGGCATCGACGGCGTAGTTGGTCGCCAGCAGGTTGAGGTTCTGGCGGGCGGCGGTTTCTACCCAGGACTTGGCGTCATTGGGCGTAGGCACCTGGATCGGCAAGGTGTGGACCACACCCTGGATCGACGAGTACTCGCGGTTGGTCAACGTCACCAGCGCCTCGAAGGCATCCTGCACCTGGCGTTCGGCGATGATCCGGTTGGCCCGGGCCGTGTCGTAGCTGGCCTGGGACTGCAAGACGTCGGTCTTGTCGGAAAGGCCCACGTCGAAACGTTCGTTGGACTGGTCGAGCTGGCGCTTGAAGGCGGATTCCTCGGCCTTGGTCGCGGCCAGGTTGTCCTGGGCCCGGAGCACCGCAAAGTAGTTTTGCGCGGTCTGCAGAATCAGGTTCTGCTCAGTGGCAGACAATTCCAGCGCCGCCTGTTCGTTGACCGCCTCGGCCGCCTGCAACTGGAACCAGCGGTCGGCACGGAACACCGGCTGCGCCAGGGTGGCGCTCCAGGAGTTGCCGCTGCGGTTGGCGGTGAGGGACGGCTCGTCGAGCTTGGTGCGGGTGTTCATCATCTCGGCACCCGCCGACAGGTTCGGCAGCAGGCCGGCGCGGGCCTGTGGGACGACTTCGCGGCGGGCGCCATAATCGGCGCGGGCTGCCGCAAGATCGGCGTTGTTGTCGACCGCTTCCTGGTAGACGCTGACCAGGTCGGTTTTAACCGTCATGGGCATTTCTGCTGCCCAGGCCATTCCGTTGGACGCACAAGACACGGCTATCGCCAGTGAGAGTTTGCGCAGCATAGAGGCAATCCTTGTACGAAATATAATTACTGAACTGTTGAGTATCGAGCGATGCGCCAGTGTAGTGCCATGCGACCCCGGCAACAATCGCCCAGTGCGCCTTTCATCATCACCCGCATTTACCCGCTTGGCTTTGCCGACCACTCCAGTCTAGACTGCGCATGTTCTTGTCGGGGTGCCTTGAAGCAAAGGCTGAGATCGCAAAGTTGCGGATCCCGTTGAACCTGATCAGGTTAGCGCCTGCGTAGGGAACAAGATTGCTCGCCTTCCCGGGGAGCCTCTTGTGCCAGGTCCGGGAATGTCTCAGCTGCAAGCAGCTTACGGCACCCCCATGTATCCGGCACTGCACACCCGTAAAGGGGTGCGTCCGCGTCTTTCAGGTTCTCCCCGACATTCCATCCGCTAGGAAGCTGTCTGGAGAGCCCGTGATGAGCAAACAAGAAAAAACGATCAACCTCAGCGAATCGGCACAAGTCGATCAGCAGTCCGTGCAACCGTTCCCCCGTTCGCGCAAGGTCTATGTCGAAGGCTCCCGCCCGGACATCCGCGTGCCCATGCGCGAAATCAGCCTGCACGACACCCCTACCGATTTCGGCGGCGAGACCAACGCCCCGGTGCTGGTCTACGACACTTCCGGCCCCTACACCGACCCTAACGTCATCATCGACGTGCGCAAAGGCCTGGCCGACGTGCGTTCGGCCTGGATCGACGCGCGTGGCGACACCGAGCGCCTGGGCGGCTTGAGTTCCGACTTCGGCCAACAGCGCCTGAACGATGCAGAGCTGGCCAAGCTGCGCTTCAACCACGTGCGCAACCCGCGCCGCGCCAAGACGGGCGTCAACGTCTCGCAGATGCACTATGCCCGCCAGGGCATCATCACCGCCGAGATGGAATACGTTGCCATCCGCGAGAACATGAAACTGCAGGAAGCCCGCGCCGCCGGCCTGCTTGACCAGCAGCACGCGGGCCACAGCTTCGGCGCCAACATCCCGAAAGAAATCACCCCCGAGTTCGTCCGCGAAGAAATCGCCCGCGGCCGCGCGATCATCCCGGCCAACATCAACCACACCGAGTTGGAGCCGATGATCATCGGCCGCAACTTCCTGGTGAAGATCAACGGCAACATCGGCAACAGCGCCCTGGGCTCCTCGATCGAGGAAGAAGTGGCCAAGCTGACCTGGGGGATTCGCTGGGGTTCGGACACGGTCATGGACCTGTCCACCGGCAAGCACATTCATGAAACCCGCGAGTGGATCATCCGTAACTCGCCCGTGCCGATCGGTACCGTGCCGATCTACCAGGCCCTGGAAAAAGTCGGCGGTGTCGCTGAAGACCTGACCTGGGAGCTGTTCCGCGACACCCTGATCGAGCAGGCCGAGCAGGGGGTGGACTACTTCACCATCCACGCCGGTGTGCTGCTGCGCTATGTGCCGCTGACCGCCAAGCGCGTTACCGGCATCGTCAGCCGGGGCGGTTCGATCATGGCCAAGTGGTGCCTGGCGCATCACCAGGAAAACTTCCTGTACACCCACTTCGACGAAATCTGCGAAATCATGAAGGCCTACGACGTCAGCTTCTCGCTGGGCGACGGCCTGCGTCCGGGCTCGATTGCCGACGCCAACGATGCTGCGCAGTTCGGTGAGCTGGAAACCCTCGGCGAGCTGACCAAGATCGCCTGGAAGCACGACGTGCAGTGCATGATCGAAGGCCCGGGCCACGTGCCGATGCAGTTGATCAAGGAGAACATGGACAAGCAGCTCGAATGCTGCGACGAGGCGCCGTTCTACACCCTTGGCCCGCTGACCACCGACATTGCGCCGGGTTACGACCACATCACCTCCGGTATCGGCGCGGCGATGATCGGCTGGTTCGGGTGCGCCATGCTGTGCTACGTGACGCCCAAGGAACACCTGGGCCTGCCGAACAAGGATGACGTCAAGACCGGCATCATCACCTACAAGATCGCCGCCCATGCCGCCGACCTTGCCAAAGGCCACCCGGGCGCGCAGATTCGTGACAACGCCTTGTCCAAGGCGCGTTTCGAGTTCCGTTGGGAAGACCAGTTCAACCTTGGCCTCGACCCGGACACCGCCCGCGCGTACCACGACGAAACCCTGCCCAAGGAATCGGCCAAGGTCGCGCACTTCTGCTCGATGTGTGGGCCGAAGTTCTGCTCGATGAAAATCACCCAGGAAGTGCGTGAGTACGCCGCCAAGATCGAAGCCGTGGACGTGACGGTTGAAGAAGGCATGCGCGAGCAGGCCGAGCGGTTCCGCCAGGAAGGCAGCCAGTTGTACAAAAAAGTGTAAGGCAATCCGTCACCACCGTGGGAGCGGGCTTGCCCCGCGAAAGCGTCAGCTGGGCCAGCGCGATTGGTAGGCCAGACGCCTTCGCGGGGCAAGCCCGCTCCCACCGTTGGATGCCTGTTCATCACAATCTTTGCGGCGATCACAACAATGACTACACCCAGCCATTTTTCCCCGGACCACCCGGTCCCCACCAGCCAACGCATCTTCGGCTTCGGCGACCTGTTCTCGCTGTGGTTCTCCCTCGGCATCGGCTTGATGGTGCTGCAGGTCGGCGCCATGCTCGCCCCAGGCATGGGCCTTGCCAGCGCGGTGCTGGCCATCGCCCTTGGCACCGGTGTGGGCGTGCTGTTACTCGGGGCGGCGGGTGTCATCGGCAGCGACACCGGCCTGTCTGCCATGGGCACCCTGCGGCTCAGCCTGGGCAGCCATGGCGCCCGCTTGCCGGCAGTGCTCAACCTGTTGCAGCTGGTGGGTTGGGGGGCGTTCGAGATCATCGTCATGCGCGACGCGGCCAGCCTGCTCGGCGCGCGTACCTTCGGTGAAGGCAGTGCGTGGAACAGCCCCATGCTTTGGACCCTGTGCTTCGGCGCCCTGGCGACCCTGCTTGCAGTCAGCGGGCCGCTGGCGTTCGTGCGCAAGGTGTTGCGCACGTGGGGCATCTGGGTGCTGTTGGGCGCGTGCCTGTGGCTGACCTGGAACCTGTTCGCCAAAGCCGACTTGGCCGACCTGTGGCAACGCGCCGGTGACGGCTCGATGTCGCTGGCTGTGGGCTTCGACATCGTCATCGCCATGCCGCTGTCGTGGTTGCCGCTGATCGCCGACTACTCGCGGTTCGCCCGCAGCGGCAAGCGTGTGTTCGGCGGTACCGTGCTGGGCTACTTCATCGGCAATACCTGGCTGATGAGCCTGGGCGTCGCTTACACCCTGGCCTTTGCCCCCAGCGGCGAAGCCAATGCCTTGCTGCTGGCCCTGGCAGGTGCTGGGCTGGGTATCCCGTTGCTGTTGATTCTGCTGGACGAGTCGGAAAAAGCCTTTGCCGACATTCATTCGGCCGCCGTTTCCACCGGCGTGCTGGTACGCCTGAAAGTCGAGCACCTGGCGCTGGCCATTGGTGTGCTGTGCACCCTGATCGCGCTGTTCGCGCCACTGGCCCAGTACGAAAACTTCTTGCTGCTGATCGGTTCGGTATTTGCGCCGCTGTTCGGCGTGGTGCTGATGGACCACTACGTGATCCGTCACCGCCGCCTGCCGTCACAGGTCGATGGCTTGCACTGGCAGGCGTTGCTGGCCTGGGCCGTGGGTGTGGCGGCGTATCACCTGATTGCCGCGCAAGCACCGGACCTGGGCGCAACCCTGCCGGCGCTAGTGCTGGCAGGTGTGCTGCATGCGCTACTTAGCTTCAGCCGCGGCCGGGAAACAGCTCGGGCTTGATCACGCCGTTCAGGCGCGGGTAGGGGATCTTCAGCTCGACGTGGCCCATGGAGTAGGGCGCGATGGCATAGACCTCATACTTGACCACCACCGCGCCGTACGTCAGGGCGATGTGCGGCGACCGCTTGAAGGGCCAGGTCTTGACGAAGTCGGCGTCCTTGTCCATGCCGACGCTGATCATCCACGCGCGGTGCGACTCTTCGACGGTTTTCCAGAAGGTCTCTTCCTGGCCGGGCACCAGCATGTCCTGCAGGGTCAGTACCTTGTCCAGCTTGCGTGAATAGTTGATGAAGCCGCGCCCTGGCATGCCATGGGCGCCACCGCTGTCCAGGTAGCTGGACAGTTCGATGATCACCAGCCCGTCATGCTGTTCGCGTACCTTGGCTTGCAAATAGCTGCTGTTGCGCTTGTCGGCGTTGGCCAGGTACTGCTGCTCATACGCCTGCAGGGTGGTTGGCGCGGCGCCGTGCTGGTTGTCTTCGGTCAGCTGCAGCAGGCGCTGTTCGACGATGGCGTCGAGCTTGGGCTGGGCCGGGAAGTGAATGGTGTCGATGTTTACCAGCGGGCAGTCGCTTTCGCTGCAGCCGGGTTTGACGTGCTCCCAGGCGTCACGCTTGACCTCGAGCGGGGCCCGGTAATTGGGCGTGAACAGGCTCTGGCAGGCACCCAGGGCCAGTGCCAGCACAGCCACGGAAGTCAGTTTGACAAGTGTCATGATGATCCTTGCAGAACAGGGAAAAGTCGGCCTTTGACCGTCGGCGCGACCGTCAGTTCGCCACTAAGCTAACAGACAGAAGGCGCGCTGTCCCGACTGCGCGAACGGTTGCCGGAAAGGGGTGAAACGCGCCAAAGTGCGGAGTAGGATGGCGCGATGCAGTATTTGAGGTCATGAGGATTTCCATGTCAGACGCGTTGAATTCAGTGCCCAAGGGCTTCGAGGTCATCGAGCGGGCCAATTGCTTCCAGGGCTTTTATAAGCTCGACAAGCTTCGCCTGCGCCATGAACTGTTCGCCGGGGGCATGGGCCGCGAGATCAGCCGCGAACTGTTCGTGCGCCACGATGCGGTTTGTGTATTGCCCTACGATCCACAGCGTGACGAGGTGGTGCTGATCGAGCAGTTTCGTGTCGGTGCCCTCGACAAAGTCGCCAACCCTTGGCTGATCGAGATGGTCGCCGGGCTGATCGACAAGGACGAGCAACCTGAAGAGGTCGCACACCGCGAGGCAGAAGAAGAGGCCGGGCTTACGTTCAGCGCTTTGTGGCCAATGACCCGCTACTTCCCATCGCCCGGTGGCAGTGACGAATTCGTCCACCTGTTTCTGGGGCGCTGCACCAGCGAAGGTGCGGGCGGCCTGCATGGCCTGGAAGAAGAGGGCGAAGACATTCGCGTGCGCGTGTGGTCGTTCGAGGATGCCTTGCAGGCTGTGCGTGATGGCCGTATCTGCAACGCCGCGACGATTATCGGCCTGCAATGGCTGGCGCTTAACAGAGACGAAGTTCGAGGTATGTGGAAGTGAACCTGCTGCGCGAGCGATATCGGGTTGACCTGGTCGGGCTGCAAGCAGCCTGCGAGGCCAATTACGCCCGGCTGATGCGTTTGTTACCAGACATGCGCACTACCCAGAGCTCGCGTCGCATCGGCATGACCCAGGGCGACCAGATGCTCGGTGTGCTGGTGCTCGATGTCGTGCTGGCCTGCCCTTATACCACCACCCTGCATGTGCGCCAGGAGCACAGCTTGCCGTGGCTGCCGGTGCCGCACCTTGAGGTGCAGGTGTACCACGATGCACGCATGGCCGAGGTGGTCAGCGCCGAGCATGCCCGGCGCTTGCGCAGCATTTACCCTTATCCGAATGCGGGTATGCACCAGCCGGACGAAAAAGCGCAGCTCAACCTGTTCCTCGGTGAATGGCTGAGCCATTGCCTGGCCTGCGGTCATGAACTGGCAAGTGTTCGCTGAAATGTGATGTGCGTCGGTTTCGGGTGTTTGCTCGCAACCGTTGCGCAGCCATAATTCGTGCTGAATCCGTTCGAGGAGACGGCCGTTGCCGCACCTAGACCCAACCCGCCCCGTGCATGTGGTGCAACTTACCGATGCCCACCTGTTCGCCGACCCGGCCGGCACCCTGCTTGGCCTGAACACCCGTGACAGCCTGCGCCATGTGGTCGCCCAAGTGCGCCGCGAGCAGCCGCCCATCGATTTGCTGCTGTGCACCGGCGATCTGTCCCAAGATGCCAGCGTGGCCTCCTATGAGGCGTTCCGTGAGCTGACCGCACCGTTTGCCGTGCCCACTCGCTGGTTGCCGGGTAACCATGACGAGGCGCAGGTAATGGCGCAGGTGGCGCCGGAGCTGGTACAGGCGGTAACCGACATTGGCGCATGGCGCGTTGTCATGCTCAACACGGCCGTGAACGGTGCTACCCACGGATTTCTGGAAGACGACCAACTGGCCGCGCTGGAATCTGCCTTGAAACAGGCCGGTGAGCGCCATTGCCTGGTGTGCTTCCACCATCAGCCGGTGGACATCGGCTGCGCCTGGATCGCGCCCATCGGGCTGCGCAACGCCCAGGCGTTGTTTGCCATCGTTGAACGTTATCCACAGGTGCGGGCGTTGCTCTGGGGGCATATCCACCAGACGTGGGATGAACTGCGCGAGGGGTTGCGCTTGATGGCCACGCCGTCGACCTGCATTCAGTTCGCGGCGCAAAGTGAGGACTTCAAGGTGAGCGAAGAGCAGCCTGGCTATCGCTGGTTGCGCTTGCATGCCGACGGGCGGCTGGAGAGCGGCGTGGAGCGGGCACGGGACTTCGAGGTGAAACTGGACTTCGACAGCCCGGGGTATTGAGGTTCAGGCAATACATCTTCCTTGTAGGAGCAGCCTTGTGCTGCGAAGAGGCCAGCTGCAAAAACGCCGATCTTGATTCTTGCCACCGGCCTCTTCGCAGCACAAGGCTGCTCCTACACGGAAAGCGCCCCTTGAATGCCCGCAAGTGCCTGAAGAAAGTGTTGCGAAATCCCCCTCACTGCGTCAAAACCCGGCGCCAGCGAAACCCTGGATTATCGCCACGCCGAGCGCTATTACCGAGCGTGTGCATTGCGCATCCAGGCCGGTGGCGACCACAGCTTCCAGGGCTTTGTCGAGCGCCTGCCTACACTGCTGGCCTGTGCCGGGATTGCCCCGGGCGCGTATGCTCGACTTTTCCGTGCTCTGAGCTTTGTACCTAGCACTTTTGCATTCACCCGACTGACGACAAGACCCCATGGCCAATCCCAGCACTAGCGCCTATAGCGCAGACACCAACGAAGTCCTCTCGGGCCTTGATCCGGTCCGCAAGCGACCGAGCATGTATATCGACACCGGCATGCCGAACCACTTTGCCTATGAAGTCGCCAACAACAGTGTCGACGAAGCCCTGGCCGGTCACGTCCGTTCGAGGCAGGTCATCCTCCATCAACACGGCCGTGCACGGTGCTACCCACGGTTTTCTGGACGACGACCAACTGGCCGCGCTTGAATCTGCCTTGAAACAGGCCGGTGAGCGCCATTGCCTGGTGTGCTTCCACCATCAGCCGGTGGACATCGGCTGCGCAATGCCCAGGCGTTGTTTGCCATCGTCGAACGTTATCCACAGGTGCGCGGACTGCTCTGGGGGCATATCCACCAGACGTGGGATGAACTGCGCGAGGGGGTGCGCTTGATGGCCACGCCGTCGACCTGCATTCAGTTCGCGGCGCAAAGCGAGGACTTCAAGGTGAGCGAAGAGCAGCCTGGCTTCATCTTCCTTGTAGGAGCAGCCTTGTGCTGCGAAGAGGCCAGCTGCAAAAACGCCGATCTTGATTCTTGCCACCGGCCTCTTCGCAGCACGAGGCTGCTCCTACACGGAAAGCGCCCCTTGAATGCCCGGAAATGCCTGAAGAAAGTGTTGCGAAATCCCCCTCTCTGCGTCAAAACCCGGCGAACGCGCTACACTGCGCGTCCCTGCGCCCGCAACAAGGGCGCGAAGCCGCAGATTCCGGGGGCAGCATGTCGGGTTCCATCCTCTATATCCATGGCTTCAACAGCTCGCCGCTGTCCAAGAAGGCGCGCCAGCTCGAGGCAGTCATGCAGCAGTTGGGCTTGTCCGACCAATTGCGTGTGCCGGCGTTGCACCATCACCCACGCCAGGCCATCGCCCAATTGCAGGGCGCCATCGCCGAACTGGGTGCGCCCTTGCTGGTCGGCAGTTCGCTCGGCGGCTACTATGCCACCTATCTGGCAGAGCGCCACGGCCTCAAGGCCTTGCTGATCAACCCAGCGGTGGCACCCCACCGGTTGTTCGATGGCTACCTGGGCACCCAGCGCAACCTCTACACCGATGAGGCCTGGGAGCTGACCCACGATCACGTGCAGGCCCTGGCCGAGCTGGAAGTGCCAGCCCCCGAGGATGCCAACCGCTACCAAGTGTGGTTGCAGACCGCTGACGAAACCTTGGATTATCGCCACGCCGAGCGCTATTACCGAGCGTGCGCATTGCGCATCCAGGCCGGTGGCGACCACAGCTTCCAGGGCTTTGTCGAGCGCCTGCCGGCACTGCTGGCCTTTGCCGGGATTGCCCCGGGCGCTTATGCGGCACTCGACTTTTCCGTGCTCTGAGCTTTGTACCCAGCACTTTTGCATTCACCTGACTGACGACGAGACCCCATGGCCAATCCCAGCGCTAGCGCCTATAACGCAGACGCCATCGAAGTCCTCTCGGGCCTTGATCCGGTCCGCAAGCGACCGGGCATGTACACCGACACCAGCCGACCGAACCACTTGGCCCAGGAAGTCATCGACAACAGTGTCGACGAAGCCCTGGCCGGTCACGCCCGTTCGGTGCAGGTCATCCTTCACGCCGACCACTCGCTGGAAGTCAGCGACGATGGCCGCGGCATGCCGGTGGACATCCACCCCGAAGAAGGCGTGTCCGGGGTCGAGCTGATCCTGACCAAGCTGCACGCCGGCGGCAAGTTCTCCAACAAGAACTACCAGTTCTCCGGGGGCCTGCACGGCGTGGGTATTTCGGTGGTCAACGCCCTGTCGACCCAGGTGCGCGTGCGCGTCAAGCGTGACGGCAACGAGTACCAGATGACCTTCGCCGATGGCTTCAAGGCCAGCGAACTGGAAGTGGTGGGCTCGGTCGGCAAGCGCAACACCGGCACCAGCGTGTACTTCAGCCCCGACCCGAAGTACTTCGATTCGCCAAAATTCTCCATCAGCCGCCTCAAGCACGTGCTCAAGGCCAAGGCCGTGCTGTGCCCGGGCCTGCTGGTCAGCTTCGAGGACAAAGGCAGCGGCGAGAAGGTCGAGTGGCACTACGAAGATGGCCTGCGTTCCTACCTGGTCGACTCGGTCAGCGAGTACCTGCGTCTGCCCGACGAGCCGTTCTGCGGCAGCCTGGCCGGTAACAAGGAGGCCGTGGACTGGGCCTTGCTGTGGCTGCCTGAAGGCGGCGACAGCGTTCAGGAAAGCTACGTCAACCTGATCCCCACCGCCCAGGGCGGGACCCATGTCAACGGCCTGCGCCAAGGCCTGCTGGATGCCATGCGCGAGTTCTGCGAGTTCCGCAACTTGCTGCCCCGCGGGGTCAAGCTGGCGCCTGAAGACGTCTGGGAACGCATCACCTTCGTGCTGTCGATGAAGATGCAGGAGCCGCAGTTCTCCGGGCAGACCAAAGAGCGCCTGTCGTCCCGTGAGGCGGCCGCCTTCGTTTCCGGCGTGGTCAAGGACGCATTCAGCCTGTGGCTCAACGCCCACCCCGAGCTGGGCATGCAACTGGCTGAACTGGCCATCAGCAACGCCGGTCGTCGTCTCAAGGCCAGCAAGAAGGTCGAACGCAAGCGCATCACCCAAGGCCCGGCGCTGCCGGGCAAACTGGCGGATTGCGCAGGCCAGGACCCGATGCGCGCCGAGCTGTTCCTGGTCGAGGGTGACTCTGCCGGTGGATCGGCCAAGCAGGCGCGGGATAAAGAGTTCCAGGCGATCCTGCCGCTACGCGGGAAGATCCTCAACACCTGGGAAGTGGACGGTGGCGAAGTCCTTGCCAGCCAGGAAGTGCACAACATTGCTGTGGCCATCGGTGTCGACCCGGGGGCTGCCGACCTCTCGCAGCTGCGCTACGGCAAAATCTGCATTCTCGCCGACGCCGACTCCGACGGCTTGCACATTGCCACGCTGCTGTGCGCACTGTTCGTGCAGCATTTCCGCCCACTGGTAGAGGCCGGCCATGTCTACGTGGCCATGCCGCCGCTGTACCGCATCGACCTCGGCAAGGAAATTTACTACGCCCTGGACGAAGCCGAGCGCGACGGCATCCTCGATCGCCTCGTAGCCGAGAAGAAGCGCGGCAAGCCGCAAGTCACGCGATTCAAGGGGCTGGGTGAAATGAACCCGCCACAGCTGCGCGAAACCACCATGGACCCGAACACCCGGCGGCTGGTGCAGCTGACGCTGGACGATGTGCAGGCCACCTGCGAGCTGATGGACAAACTGCTGGCCAAGAAGCGCGCCGGCGACCGCAAGAGCTGGCTGGAAACCAAAGGTAACCTTGCCGAGGTCATGGTTTGATTCGGCTGTTTCTCGCCGCTTGCCTTGCCCTGGTTGCCTTGCCGAGTGTGGCGGGCGACTGGCCGCAGTTGAAGATGACTGCCGAATACCCCGTCGAGGGTATGCGCGGCGGCAACTTGTCTGGGTTGGTGCAGTGCCGGGGTGCGTTGTGGGGTGTATCCGACCGTGACGATGACCGGGTCTATCGTTTCGATCAGCAAAACGCGGTGTGGCGTGCACAACCGCTGACCTTCACCCCGCCGCCCGTACCCGAGAGCGGCTTGCCGTGGGGGCTGAAGTCGCGCAACTGGGCGGCGTCCTATGTGCGCGGTGGCGAGCTGGACTTCGAAGGCATCACCTGTGACCAGGCCGGTAGCCTCTACCTGGTCAGCGAGGCGCATGCTGGCGTGTTGCGCATCCCGCTCAAGGGTGAGCCGGACTGGTTGAAGATCGACCCGGCCATGGTTCGGCAGGCGCGGGCCAGTGGCATGCTGCTTAACTTCAATGCCTTGTTCGAAGGCTTGGCGATCAACCCGACGGGTGACCGCATCTGGCTGGCCGCCGAGCGCGAGCGCCGGGGGGTGGTGGCGATCGAACGTCAGCAGTCGGTGTGGACCTGCGGGCGCAGTTGCGTGCTGCTGAGCGAGGCTGGCGTCGAGATGCAGCCGCCGCAGATGCCCAACCCCCGGGCGCTATCGCGTGATTTTGCCGACCTGGCCTGGTTCGAGGGCAAGCTGTACACCCTTGAGCGTAACGCCTACCGTATTTGTCGCCGCGACGCAGACAGCGGCGTGGTCGAGCGTTGCTGGTCGTTCGCCGCCGATGCGTTGGTGGAATCGCGCCGGTACGATCAGCCGTACGGCCTGGCAGAAGCCCTGGTAATCGATGCCAAAGGCGCCTGGATTGGCCTGGACAACAATAATGGCGTGCGCGCCGATGGCGAGGCACGCCCGATCGTCTGGCGCTTTGACGCACCCGCCGGCGGCTGGAGCGCCAAGCCATGAGCCAGGCTCCGGGCAAGCGTGCCGGTAAGCTACTGATGATCGTCGCCTGGGCGGCGGCGTTGTTCCTTGCTACGCGTTTCTTCGGCCAATGGGAAGACAGCCAGCGCAACCCTAATGCCCAGGTGCAGTCTTCACGTGGCGAAGGCTTTATCGAGGTGCGCCTGCTGAGCAATGGCCAGGGGCACTTTGTGGTGGATGGCGCGATCAATGGCCAGGCCGTGCATTTCATGCTCGACACCGGGGCGACCGACGTAGCGATACCCGAGGCCTTGGCCCACACGCTGGCGCTTGCGCGCGGCAGCCCGGTGCTGCTCAGCACCGCAAACGGCCGCACCGAAGGCTACCGCACGCGGCTGAATACCCTGCAGCTGGGTGATATCCGCCTGCAGGACGTGCGAGCCACCGTGGTGCCAGGCCTGGACGGGCAGACTGTGCTGCTCGGCATGAGCGCCCTGAAACAACTTGAATTTACCCAGCGCGGCGGCACCATGCTGCTGCGCCAGAACCTGAAATGACGAGGCCCGCATGAGCGACTCACTGGAACTCAGCCTCGACGGCGTCGAACGCCGCTCGCTGGCGGACTTCACCGAACAGGCCTACCTCAACTACTCCATGTACGTGATCATGGACCGGGCCCTGCCGCACATCGGCGACGGCCTGAAGCCGGTGCAGCGACGCATCGTCTACGCCATGAGCGAGTTGGGGCTCGATGCCGATGCCAAGCACAAGAAGTCGGCGCGTACCGTCGGCGACGTGCTCGGCAAGTTCCACCCCCACGGCGACTCGGCCTGCTACGAAGCCATGGTGTTGATGGCGCAGCCGTTCAGCTACCGCTACACCCTGGTCGATGGCCAGGGCAACTGGGGTGCGCCCGACGATCCGAAGTCGTTCGCCGCGATGCGTTACACCGAAGCAAGGCTGTCGCGCTACGCCGAAGTGCTGCTCAACGAAGTGGGCCAGGGCACCGTGGACTGGGTGCCGAACTTCGACGGTACCCTGCAGGAGCCCGCGGTATTGCCAGCGCGCCTGCCCAACATCCTGCTCAACGGCACCACCGGTATCGCCGTGGGCATGGCCACCGACGTGCCGCCGCACAACCTGCGTGAAGTGGCCAGTGCCTGCGTCCGTTTGCTCGACGAGCCCAAGGCCACGATCGAGCAACTGTGCGAGCACATCCAGGGCCCGGACTACCCGACCGAAGCTGAGATCATCACCCCGCGCGCCGAGATCCTGAAGATCTACGAAACCGGCCGCGGTTCGATCCGCATGCGCGCCGTTTATCGTGTCGAAGATGGCGATGTGGTGGTCACCGCACTGCCGCACCAGGTCTCCGGGGCCAAGGTACTGGAGCAGATCGCCGCCCAGATGCAGGCCAAGAAGCTGCCGATGGTGGCCGACCTGCGTGACGAGTCGGACCACGAGAACCCGTGCCGCATTGTCATCATCCCGCGCTCCAACCGCGTGGATGCCGACGAACTGATGCAGCATTTGTTCGCCACCACCGACCTGGAAAGCAGCTACCGGGTCAACGTCAACATTATTGGCCTCGACGGCCGGCCGCAGCTGAAGAACCTGCGCGCCCTGTTGCTGGAGTGGCTGGAGTTCCGAACCACTACCGTCCGTCGCCGGCTGCAACACCGTCTGGACAAGGTTGAGCGTCGCCTGCACCTGCTTGAGGGCTTGTTGACGGCCTTCCTCAACCTGGATGAAGTGATTCACATCATCCGCACCGAGGAGCATCCCAAGCAGGCGTTGATCGACCGCTTCCAACTGACTGAAATCCAGGCCGACTACATCCTCGAGACCCGCCTGCGGCAGCTGGCGCGCCTTGAAGAAATGAAGATTCGCGGCGAGCAGGACGAACTGCTCAAAGAGCAGGCCAAGCTGCTGGCCTTGCTCGGCAGCGACGCCAAGCTGCGCAAGCTGGTGCGCACCGAGCTGATCAAGGACGCCGAAACCTATGGCGATGACCGCCGTTCGCCAATCGTCGAGCGTGCCGAGGCCAAGGCGCTGTCGGAAAACGAGCTGATGCCGACCGAACCGGTCACCGTCGTACTGTCGGAAAAGGGCTGGGTGCGTTGCGCCAAGGGCCACGACATCGATGCCACCGGCCTCTCGTACAAGGCGGGCGATGGCTTCAAGGCCGCCGCTGCCGGGCGCTCCAACCAGTTTGCCGTGCTGATCGACTCTACGGGCCGCAGCTATTCGGTGGCCGCGCATACCCTGCCGTCGGCGCGGGGGCAGGGCGAGCCGCTGACCGGCCGCCTGACACCGCCACCTGGGGCAACCTTCGAGTGTGTGCTGTTGCCTGACGATGACGCCCTGTATGTGGTGGCGTCGGACGCCGGCTACGGGTTCGTGGTCAAGGGCGAAGACCTGCAGGCCAAGAACAAGGCCGGCAAGGGCCTGCTCAGCCTGCCCAGCGGGGCAAAAGTGATGACGCCACGCCCGGTGGCCAACCGCGAGCAGGATTGGCTGGCAGCGGTGACCACCGAGGGCCGGCTGCTGGTGTTCAAGGTCAGCGACTTGCCGCAACTGGGTAAAGGCAAGGGCAACAAGATCATCGGCGTGCCCGGTGATCGGGTGGCCAGCCGTGAAGAATTTGTCACCGACCTGGCGGTGATGGCCGAAGGGGCGACCCTTGTATTGCAAGCCGGCAAGCGTACGCTATCTCTGAAAGCGGACGACCTGGAGCACTACAAGGGCGAACGGGGCCGGCGCGGCAGCAAGCTGCCACGCGGCTTCCAGCGTGTCGATGGGTTGCAGGTGGAAGGTCCGGCGTAACCCGGTGAAATGTCTGGAACGGCAATTTCAGCGCCGTTCCAGGCAGAAATGCTGGAGTCGGACAGCTATTTCGCGGATGATATGGCCCCTGCGGTGCCGGCGTAGCCGTGTGCCCGATTGAATCTACATGAGTATCACTGCGGTCTGCCTGTGGCGACCGCCTGGATGGGATGATGAAACTTCTGCGCCTTCCATTTGCGCTGTTGATGACGGGCCTTTTGGGGCTGGGCGGATGCAGCATGCATCAGCCGGTTGCCTTGTACCAGCTCGACAGCGGTGATCCTGGCCAGCCGTCGCAAAGCGCGGGCATGGCCGTGGTGCTCGGCCCGGTGTCGGTTGCCGATTACCTGCAACGCGAGACGTTCCTGCAGCGTCAGGCCGATGGCAGCCTGAGTTCGGCGACCGACGGTCGTTGGGCGGGCAGCCTCTCGTCGGACATTGACCAGTTGCTGGTTCGCCAGCTGGCCTGGCGCCTGGACAGCCAGCGCGTGGTCCTGGCACCGGCAACCGCTGGCTTCAGCCCGGACGTGCAAGTCTTGCTGTCGATTACCCGCCTGGATTCTGGCAAGGACCAGCCGGCGATTCTCGATGCCCAATGGCGTCTGCTCGACCGTCGTGGCCATGTGCGCGACAACCGCATCGTTCACCTCGAGCAGCAGCACGAGGGTAGCGAGGCGTCGCAGGTGCAGGCGCAAGGGCAATTGCTGCAAAAGCTGGCTGAACAATTGAGCACGGCGGTCAAACCGTTGGCCAATCAGCCTGCCATTGCCGAAGAAGCGCCGAAAAAGCCAGCTGCACCGGTACAGGTGAAGAAGGCGCCGGAGAAATCCAAGATCCCGATGGCTTCGCCGATCCGTACCGATATGGAAGTCTATCGGTTCTGATGGTTCCGCCAGATACGAAAAAGCCCGCACATGTGCGGGCTTTTTCGTATCTGCTAGGTGATCGCTGTAGGAGCAGCCTTGCGCTGCGAAGAGGCCGGGGCTGGCAATGCATCTCTGTTGTTAGGGCCGGCCCCTTCGCAGCACAAGGCTGCTCCTACAATCAGGCTCGACGCTCGTGCATCCGCGCCAGTTGCCGTTCCAGCATCGACGGGTAAGGCTCCATCAGCCGTTCCACGCAGCACGCGCCTTCGGGGCTGGCAATCGGGCGGATCCGCGCGCGCTGACGAATCAGTGCGTCGTCGCTGATCTGACGCTCCACCAGCAACAGGTTGCGGCTGTGCTGCGACAGTGCCAGGGCATCCTGAGCTTTTTCAGCCATCAGCAGGTCGACCAGCTCCAGCCCATGCAGGTCGTTACCCAGGGCCAGGCCCAGCTGCAGTTGCAGGGTAATGCCACTGTCCGCGACTTCGATCTGCAAGGCATGGCCCAGTGCGCGCAGCAGCTCGCCGCAGCAGATCGCATTGGTCAGGTAGTCCTCGCCACAGTCGCGGCTGTGGAACAGCACCAGAGTACTGCCGTCGTTGAGTGTGTGGGTTTCGCCCTCATACAGTGAGGCGGCATGCTCCAGGCAGTCGCGGTAGCGCTCCAGCAACTCGGTCAGGCGCGTGCGCGGCAGGCGGCGCAATTGCTCTTGCGAGCCGAGCTGCACGGCCAGCACTGCACTGTTTTGCGGCTCGTCAGACTCGAACGGCACCGCCTTCGGGGCGCTGTCCTCGTTGTCGAGCAACCCGGCGAAGGCTTCATCGTCCTCGTCGTCTGCCTGGGCGACAACCTTGGCGCGCGGGGCAGCCTTGGGGGCCGGTGGGGCTTCGTGCAGGTGCTCGAAAGTGTCTTCGTCGTCCTCGTCTTCTGGCTCTGGCTCTGGTGGCGGCGGCGGGGCCAGGCGAGTGTGCAACTGGCGGGCGATGTCACCGATCTCGTCCTGACGGTCGGTGGCCGGGGTGTAGGGGTGCGGGTCGCGCAGCCAGACACGCAGTTGCAGCAGCGGCAGGGTGATATGGCGGGCCTGGCGCAGGCTCAAGCTCAGTGCCAGGGCCAGCAGGATGGCGGCGAGGATGCCCATGCTCTGAAGGCTGATCAACATCGGCTGCTGGAACTGGCCCATGTCCAGGCTGATGCGCAGTTGCCCGGCGGTGACGTCCTGGAAGGTGATCTTGGTCTGGTACAGGCCTTCGGCCTCGCCCAGCAGGCTGTTGCGCGGGCGCTGGCCAGCTTCGGCAAGGATGCGGTTGTCCACGCTGTAGATCGCCGCATGGGCCACCAATGGGTTTTTCACCAGGTTACCCAGCAGCACGTTGAGGCTGAGGATGTCGTTGGACACCAACAGCTCCGTGGCCGACGTGGCCGTCTGCGTGGTCAGGCTTTGGCCGAGCGCATCCGCCTGCTCGTGCATGGCCTGCTTGAACTGCAGGCCCATCACGCAGGCATAGATGACCAGTGCCAGCGCCACCAGGAAAATGTTGGTGAAGGCGATGCGCAGCGCCAGAGGGACGCGACGTTGACTCAGGGCACGATAGATCATCAGGAAGAAGTTGTCTGGCTTGACGGGGGTGGGCCGGTTCACAGCGCTCGGCTCTTAATGGCATAAAAGTGAGGGGCAGTATAGCGACCCCGGTTTTTTCGGCAAAGTATCGTTCGCGCCCGATGGTCACGGAAAATCGGTAGAATGCGCATTTTTCATCGAAGTCGGAGTCCGGTCTTGCGCGAAATCGTCCTGATCAACATCACAGGTGAAGACCGTCCCGGTCTCACCGCGGCCATCACCGGCGTCCTGCTGCAGGGTGGTGTGAACATCCTCGACATCGGCCTGGCGGTCATGCACGGCACCTTGTCGTTCGGCATTCTGGTCGATATCCCGGACAACGAAGTGGCCACCAACCTGCTGCAAAGCGTGCAGGCCAAGGCCCATGAGCTCAATCTGCAGGCACGTTACACGCCGATTTCCGAGGCTGATTACCAGCATTGGGCCGATGGCCACGGTGAGGCGCGTCATATCGTCACCCTGCTCAGTCGCAAGATTACCCCAGAGCAGCTGCAACGGGTCAGCGCGGTCATCAGCCAGTACGGCCTGACCATCGAGCGCATCGAGCGACTGTCTGCCCGTGTGGGCCTGGATGCCGACACCGAGAAGGGCAAGGCGGCTGTCGAGATTTCCGTGCGCGGCGAGCCGAGCGATGCCCAGGCCTTGCGTGCAGACTTCTTCGCCCTGGCTGAAGCGTTGAGCATCGACATCGCCTTCCAGAAGGACGACTTGTTCCGTCGCAACCGCCGCCTGGCGGTGTTCGACATGGACTCGACCCTGATCGAGGCCGAGGTCATTGACGAACTGGCCAAGGCTGCCGGCGTCGGCGAGCAAGTGGCTGCAATCACTGAGCGGGCCATGCGCGGCGAGCTGGACTTCCGCGCCAGCTTCAAAGAGCGCATGGCGTTGCTCAAGGGCCTGGACGTGGGCGTGTTGGATGAGATCGGTGCCTCGCTGCGCCTGACTGAAGGTGCCGAGAACCTGTTCGCCGAGCTCAAGCGCCTGGGCTACACGACTGCGATTCTGTCGGGTGGCTTTACGTACTTCGCCCGACAGGTGCAGGCGCGCCTGGGCATCGATTACGTGTTCGCCAACGAGCTGGAAGTGGTCGACGGCAAGGTAACTGGCGTGGCCGTTGAACCTATCGTCGATGCGCAGCGCAAGGCTGAGCTGCTGCAGCAGTTGGCCAGCGAAGAGGGCTTGCAACTGGACCAGACCATCGCCGTGGGTGATGGTGCCAATGACCTGCCGATGCTGTCCTTGGCAGGCCTGGGCGTGGCGTTCCGTGCCAAGCCGCTGGTACGTCAATCGGCCAAGCAGGCGATTTCGACCCTGGGGCTGGACGGTGTGCTGTATCTGCTGGGGCTGCGTGACCGCGACGCGCGCGGCTGATTCGAGATTTTGGGGCTGGTTTGCAGCCCTGATCTCTGTAGGAGCAGCCTTGCGCTGCGAAGAGGCCGGTGAAGCGGCGAAGATTTAGCTGTCTTCGCTGGCCTCTTCGCAGCACAAGGCTGCTCCTGCAGGGGCATGTGTACTTGCTGGCCTCAGGCTTCGGCAGGCGCTGCCAGTAGCTGCCCCATGCGCACCGCCGAACCGGCACCCAGGCTTTCTGCCCACTTCACCTGCTCTGGCCCGAACAGCACGATGGCGGTCGAACCCAGTTTGAAGCGGCCCAGCTCGGCGCCTTTTTCCAAGTGGATCGGCGCGCGGCTGCCTTCGTCGTAACGGAAGGTCTTCAGCTCACGCTTGGGCGGGGTTACCAAACCGGCCCAGACCGTCTCGATCGAGGCGACGATCATCGCACCTACCAGCACCACGGCCATCGGCCCACGCTCGGTGTCGAATAGGCACACCACACGCTCGTTACGGGCAAACAGCTCGGGGACGTTTTCTGCAGTGGTCTGGTTCACCGAGAACAGGCGGCCCGGCACGTACACCATCTCGCGCAGGGTGCCGGCCAGCGGCATGTGCACACGGTGGTAGTCCTTCGGCGACAGGTAGATGGTGGCAAACTCACCGCCCATGAACGGCGCAGCCATGGCTGGATCGCCGCCCAGCAGCTCTTGCGCGCTGAAGCCGTGGCCCTTGGCCTGGAAGATGCGGCCGTGCTCGATCGGGCCAAGCTGGCTGACCGCGCCGTCGGCCGGGCACAGGATGGCACCGGGGGTTTCGTCCAGCGGACGGGCGCCGGGCTTCAGGGCACGGGTGAAGAAGGCGTTGAAGTGTTCGTAAGCGCTCAGGTCTTCGACCAGGGCCTCGGACATGTTCACCTGGTAGCGCTTGGCAAACCAGGCGGTGAAGGCGTTTTTGAACCAGCGTGCACGGCACTCGGCAATGCAGCCGGCCAGCCGCGACAGCAGGTGGTGCGGCAGCAGGTACTGGCTGATGATGAACAAACGGGATTTCATGCAGGTTCCTTAGACTTCTACAGGCGTGTCCGGGTGGTTGCCCCATTCGCTCCACGAGCCGGCGTAGGCCTTGACGCGTGGGTAGCCGAGGGATTTGGCCACCAGGTAGGTGAAACCGGAGCGGCGGTGGGTCTGGCAGTGGGTGATCACTTCCTTGTCGGGGGTGATGCCCAGCTTTTCGAGGACGTCGGCGATGTCCTGGCGGATGCGCAGGTGGTCATTGAGGTCCATGCCGGCAGTCCACTCGAAGTTGATCGCGCCGGGAATATGACCGCCTTTGGCCGCCAGAACCTTCTCGCCGCTGTATTCCTGCGGGCCGCGGGCGTCCCAGATGACCAGGTCATCGGCGCCCAGGCGGCTTTGCAGGTATTCGCGGGTGGCGGTTGGCTCGCCATGCACGTGCAAGCGTACGGGCGTGTTCGCCGGCGCCGGTACGTCGGTCACCAGCGTGTCTGCCGGCCAGGCCTGGATACCACCATTGAGGTAGTGGTAAGCCTTGTGGCCGATCACGTCGAGCAACCAGATGAAGCGCCCGGCCCAGCCGCCGCCTTCATCGTCATACACCACATAGACGGCATCGTTGCGGTGGCCGAGTTCGCTGAACAGTTTTTCCAGGTCGCCCAGGGCCGGTACCAGGCCAGGTGCGGGTGGCTGGCCCAGCTGGGTGCGCTTGCCCTCGACGAAGCGTGCGCCGGGGATATGGCCGCTGACATAGCGGTTGGCGCTGCTCAGGTCGACCAGGATCAGCTGTGGCGAATCCAGGCGCGGCAGCAGGTCTGCGGCTTCGATCACCAGGGGCAGGCCGGAAAAGTCAGTCATCCACGGTCTCCAGTGTGGAAAGAGGGGCGATTGTAGCGCAAGGCTCAGCCCTTGCGGTTGGCAAACACCGACAGCGCGCGCTCGATGCATTGCGCGGTTTTACCAAAGGCTTGCACGCTGATATCGGCCAATGGCCGGCAGCCCTGGTCGGCCACCATCAGCATCAGCACCTGATCGTTTACCGCCAGCGAGCGCAGCAGCACGTGCTCGCTGCGGAACAGGGCGCGCAGCGGGGCGGGCAGCAGGGCCGAGAACTGGCTGTGGTTTTCCGGGGTGATGCGCAACTGTCCGGCCTGGGCCATCAGCTTTTGCAGCAGTTTGTTTTGCGACACCTGCAGGGCCAGGGCTCCGGCCTCTTTGGGCAAGCCGGCGGCCTGTTGCACGCGCAGGTAGTCGCTGGCCTTGTCCAGGCTCAGCAGCAGGATGCGTTGCATGCCGCAGGCCAGTAGGGCTTCGCGGGCCTGGGTGGCCAGGTGCACGGTATTGGTGAACGGGCTGGGCTGGGCCAACAGGTCCTGGCACAGCTTGCGCCAGCGCGCCAGGTCGTCGCTACTGGGCGGTGGTGGGGCTAGCATGTCCGGGTGCGGGCGGCGCTGGTGCCAGGGCCAGATCAGTGCTTCCGCCGGGTGGAACAGGGCATGCCTGGCGTGGCGGCGGGCGCTGGCCGCAGCCTGCTGGTGCACTTGCTGTTGCACGTCTTCCAGCGAGGTTTGCAGGTAGAGCGCAGTCAGCAGCTGCCAACGCAGCAGGTGCGGGTTGTCCCAGCCCACCTGCGCCGCCAGCGCAAGGTTGTTGGCCAGCAGCACGGTGTTGGCCGGCTGGTTGAACCAGCGGCGCAGGCCCGGCTCGGCATCCAGGCGGTGTTGCTGGCTGAGCAGGTCTTCGTCGCGGGCGATACTCAGCACCTGGGCCAGTTGTTCGCGTTCTTCCAGCAGCAGGCGGTAACCCTGGGTTACCCACTGCGGCAAGCGCCAGTACTCCGCCATGGTCCGGCACAGCGCCATGATGCGCACGCCAAACAGTTCTTCTTCTACCTGTGCGGCGTCCTCGCCTTTGTGGATAACCCGCAGCTCCCAGGTGTCGAGCAGCTTGGGGTAGGCCAGTGCCAGCGGCCACAGGGGTGACAGGAACAGCAGGCTGCCCCAGTGAATTTCCTGCCACAGCCGTGCCAGGCGGCTGGCGAACAGGCCGCTGGCCTGCTGCGAAGCGTGCTGGCTGATCAGCTGGAACTGGCTGAGCACTGGCGGGATTTCTTCGACGGGCACGGAGGGCAGGCGCTTGAGCAACTGCTCGGTGCGGGCCAGGCCCAGCCGGTTAAGGGCGATTTCCAGGCTCTCGGCAGGCTCGGCCTGGCTGGCGTTGGTCGGGTGATTGGCCTCACGCAGCACGGAAAGCACCAATGCCGGGCTGTCCTGCATCAGTTCGGCGATATCGCGCAGCGAGCGGCGGCTGTCATTGATGGCAGCGATTACCCGGTCGTGACTGTGCTTCGGCACGGGGATGCGGACACTCTCCAGCAGCTTTACCCAAGCCTCTAACGTACGCGGCGGCTGAGCGGGCACCTTGGTTTCAATTGGCATTTTGACATCAGTCCGAACTGGCTTTTCGCTTTGAGTGGCTATAGTCTGGCGCAGTTCTGCCGATAAGTAGAAGAAGAGTTTTAAAGCTCCCAGTCTCATACCCCGACCACGACAGCAAGTGCTTTGAACCTATGGCTAAAATTATCGGCATCATCGTCGTATTCGCGAGCGTGCTCGGCGGATACGTGCTCTCCCACGGCAAGATTGCGGCGCTGATCCAGCCGTTCGAAGTACTGATCATCGGCGGTGCGGCCTTCGGTGCATTCTTGCAGGCCAACCCTGGCCACATGACCATGCACGTCATCAAGAAGTCGATGAAGATGTTCGGGTCGCGCTTCTCCCATGCCTTCTACCTGGAAGTGCTGGGCCTGGTGTACGAGATCCTCAACAAGAGCCGTCGTGAAGGCATGATGGCCATCGAGAGTGATATCGAGGACGCCGCAGCCAGCCCGATCTTCGCCAAGTACCCCACCGTGCTGGCGGATGAGCGCATGACGGCGTTCGTCTGCGACTACTTGCGCATCATGTCCACCGGCAACATGGCCCCGCACGAGCTCGAAGGCTTGTTCGACATGGAGCTGCTGAGCATGAAGGAAGAGCTCGAACACCCCTCCCACGCGGTGACCGGCATTGCCGACGGCATGCCCGGCTTCGGTATCGTTGCGGCGGTACTGGGTATCGTGGTGACCATGGCCTCGCTGGGCGACGGCGACCAGGCGGCCATCGGCATGCACGTCGGTGCGGCGTTGGTCGGTACGTTCTTCGGTATCTTGGCGGCCTATGGCTTCTTCGGCCCCTTGGCCAAGTGCCTGGAGCACGATGCCAAGGAAGAGCTCAACCTTTATGAGTCGATCAAGGCCTCGCTGGTCGCGTCGGCCTCTGGCATGCCGCCATCCCTGGCTGTGGAATTCGGGCGCAAGGTGCTCTACCCGAAACACCGCCCAAGTTTTGCCGAGCTGGAACAAGCGGTTCGCGGTCGCTGAGTCATGGAAAACAATCAGCCGATCATCATCAAGCGCGTCAAGCGCTTCGGCGGCGGCCATCATGGCGGCGCCTGGAAAATCGCCTTTGCCGACTTCGCCACGGCGATGATGGCGTTTTTCCTGGTGCTGTGGCTGTTATCCACAGCCACCCCCGAGCAGAAAATCGCCATTGCCGGTTACTTCCAGGACCCGATCGGCTTCTCCGAGAGTGGCACGCCCTACGTGATCGACCTGGGCGGCTCGCCCGAGATGGCGCCGGAAAAGACCATCAACCCTGAGGTGAAGACCGAGCCGACACAGGAGTCCACGGTTCAGCTGAACAAGGACCAGGTCGAGACCATGGCCGAACAGGTCGAGCGCGAGCGCCTTGAGCTGTTGCTGCAGGAACTGCAGAACAAGGTCGAAGAAAACCCGCAACTGCAGAAGTTCAAGGACCAGATCCTGTTCGAGATCACCCAGGACGGTTTGCGTATCCAGATTATGGATGCCGAGAACCGGCCGATGTTCGACCTCGGCAGTGCGCGTCTGCAGCCGTATTTCGAAGACATCCTGCTGGCCATGGCCGACACCATCAAGGCGGTGCCGAACAAGATCAGCGTCAGCGGCCACACCGATGCCAAGCCGTTCGCCGGCACCGGTGAGTTCGGCAACTGGGAGTTGTCGGCCAACCGTGCCAACGCGGCGCGGCGTGCGCTGGTTGCCGGGGGCTATCCGGATGGGCAAGTGGCCCGGGTGGTGGGTTATGCGTCGTCGTCGTTGTTCGACCGCAAGAACCCGTTCAACCCGGTCAACCGGCGTATCGACATCATCGTGCTGACCAAGAAGGCCCAGCGTGACATCGAAGGTGAGCAGGCTGCGCCCGAAACGCCTCCGGCCCAGCCAGCACCGCCTGCCGGCGCCGCGCCAGGGGCTTCTTCGGCCCCCGCTGTGCCGGGCGCAGAGCAAGCGCCGATGCAGCCACGCGAGCTGCGTCAGAAGCTGAACATCTTCGAAGATGGCACGCTGAAGATGGACGAAGCCAAGGAGCAGTAAGTGACTGGGGCCGCTCTGCGGCCCATCGCTGGCAAGCCAGCTCCCACCCGAACTATGTAGCCTCCAAGTCAAGCGCCGCACCTGTGGGCGCTGGCTTGCCAGCGATGAGGCCGGAACAAGCACCGCAAGACAGTTGCTCCCACAGGGGTTGTGGGAAGCTCAGGCCCACACCCTATCTGTGGGAGCCGGCTTGCCGGCGATGGGGCGCGTAGCGGCCCCAATGCATTCAGAACCCCCGGCGGATCTTGGCTTTGAGGTCGGCATGAAAGTAGTCGGCATTATCCCGGTCAGCCCCTAACCCTCGCCCTGGCGGCAATGACATGGCCCGCTCGAACGTGCGCTCATCGTGATACGCACGCACGAACAGGTCGATGTGCGGGCGCTCGCGCATGATCGGCCATCTGCCCAGGCACTCAGGCAGTGTGCCTGGCCCTTTGCAATAGAAACTCACCCGGCGGCAGCCCATTGCCGCAGCCCCCAGCAGCCAGGCAGTCCACCATTGTTCACCGACGCTGGCCGGCAACACGCCGACCCAATGGGTGGCATCGCTCATCTGCTGGCAGAAACTGCCATAGAGGTCATCGCGGGTCTGCCCATCGCTGTCGTATTGCACCAGCTGGGTGGGGATGCCTTCGAGCAGCAGGCGCTCATTGAGGATGAACGCGTCGAGCCGCTCTTCGTGGCGGTAGCTGATAAGAACCGGCATGGCGGTTGCCCTCCCTGATAGAAGCCATGACCATCAGCGAAAGCAGGAGAAGGGGCAATAGATGACGCTAAAACCGGAGCGGTCTTACGCGCTCCGGTAATATTTCCTACAAATCAGGCGGGTTAGTAGCTGTCTTCCGGCAGGCTGGCGATGATCGAGCGGTAGCTGTTCATGCGTTGCTGCTTGATCCGGCCTTCGTCCAGCGCCTTGAGCAGCGCACAGCCCGGCTCGCGGTCATGCTTGCAGTCGCGGAAGCGGCAGGTGCCGAACAGGTCGCGGAACTCGATGAAGCCCCCTTCCACGTCATCGCGGCTGACATGGCCCAGGCCGAACTCGCGAATACCCGGCGAGTCGATCAAGTCGCCGCCGTTGGGGAAGTGGTAAAGGCGCGCGGTGGTGGTGGTGTGCGTGCCTTGGCCCGACCATTCGGACAGGTCGCCGACGCGGGTGTCGGCAGCGGGCAGCAGGCTGTTGACCAGCGACGACTTGCCCACGCCCGACTGGCCGACGAACACGCTGATGTGCCCGTCCAGCATCTGCTGCAGGCGTTGCATGCCGTCACCCTGGTGGGCCGAAACCTCCAGCAGCGGGTAGCCGAGTTCGCGGTAGACCTCGAGCAGCGCCTGCAACGCCGGGGCGTTCTCGTCGTTGATCAGGTCGGCCTTGTTCAGCAGCAGCAACGGGCGGATGCCGGCGTGTTCGGCGGCTACCAAGTAGCGGTCGATCAGGTTCGGGTGGGGCTCGGGGGCTGGCGCGAAGACGATCACGATCAGGTCGACGTTGGCCGCCACCGGCTTGAGCTGGCCGTGGTTGTTTGGCCGGCACAGCTCGGTGCTGCGCGGCATCTGCGCGACGATAACGCCGATGCCCTGGTTGCCCGCCCGCCAGACCACGCGGTCGCCGGTGACCAGCGCAGGCAGGTTGGCCCGCAGGTGGCAGCGGAAGATCTGCCCAGCCACGTCGCCGTCCTGGGCCTCGACTTCGACTTGCACGCCAAAGTGCGCGATCACCAGGCCCAGTTGCTCTGGCCCCAGGTCGCCGCCTTCCAGCTCCTGCAGCGTGTGCTGCTCGCGTTTGGCGGCGCGAGCGGCGCGCTCGTTCTGGATTTTTTCGATACGCCAGTTTTGGCGACGATTGAGCTGGCGTTTGGCCATGAAGATTCCGTGCTGGGACAGATTGAAAACGGCAGGCAGTTTAGCACGCCGGGCGCCCGACCATTCTGCTTACCTTTGCACGGTGCGCCGCACATGCGCCCGCCGCACTCGCTAGGCTACTATGACGGCCTATACGAGGAGCCCCTGCATGCAAAACCCACAGAACCTGATCTGGATCGACCTGGAAATGACCGGCCTGGATCCGGACAGCGACGTCATCATCGAGATGGCCACGATTGTCACCGACAGCGATCTGAACACCCTGGCCGAAGGCCCGGTGATCGCCATTCACCACAGTGACGAAGTGCTGGCGCGCATGGACGAATGGAATACCCGTACCCACGGCGGCTCGGGCCTGACCCAGCGTGTGCGCGAGAGCAAAGTCAGCATGGCCGAGGCCGAGACCCAGACCATCGCCTTCCTCGAGCAATGGGTGCCCAAGGGCAAGTCGCCGATCTGCGGCAACAGCATCTGCCAGGACCGCCGGTTCCTGTATCGCCACATGCGCAACCTGGAAAACTACTTCCACTACCGCAACCTCGACGTCTCGACCCTTAAAGAGCTGGCCGCACGCTGGGCGCCGAATGTGCGCGACAGTTTCAAGAAGGGCGGCACCCACCTGGCGCTGGACGATATCCGCGAGTCGATTGCCGAACTGCGCCATTACCGCGAGCACTTCATCAAGGTGTGAAGCGTGAGGGCGCAGATATTGTGTCTGTGCCCTCTTTTGGTGCCCTGGGCAACTGGTTAGACTGCGCGCCTTTCTCGCACGGACTCGCACCATGTTGTTGATGCTCTACCTCATTGCCATCACCGCTGAAGCCATGACCGGCGCGTTGTCTGCCGGCCGCCGCGGCATGGACTGGTTCGGCGTGGTGCTGATTGCCTGTGTCACGGCCCTGGGTGGCGGCTCGGTGCGCGACGTGCTGCTCGGGCATTACCCGCTGACCTGGGTCAAGCACCCTGAGTACCTGGTGCTGACCAGTTGCGCGGCACTGCTGACGATTTTCATCGCCCCCATGATGCGCCGCTTGCGCTCGATGTTCCTGGTGCTAGACGCCCTGGGGTTGGTGGCCTTTACCTTGATCGGTTGCATGACGGCGCTGGAGATGGGGCAGGGCATGCTGGTGGCGTCAATCAGCGGCGTGATCACCGGGGTATTTGGGGGGATCTTGCGCGATATCTTCTGTAACGACATCCCGCTGGTGTTCCGTCGCGAGCTGTATGCCAGTGTGTCGTTCGCGGCGGCGTGGTTCTATCTGGGGTGTGTGCACTTCCAGTTGCCAGCGGAGCAGGCCATGTTGCTGACCTTGTTCGGCGGGTTTCTGCTGCGCTTGCTGGCGATCCGGTTCCACTGGGAAATGCCCAAGTTCCACTACAACGACCAGCAATAGAGCCGCCTTCAGGTGCGACGCGGTCACTGTGGGAGCGGGTTTACTCGCGAAGCAGGCACCGCGGTGTAGGGCACCGGCTCCGCCGGTGTTCGCGGGTGAACCCGCTCCCACAGGGATGGCGTGGCTACTGGATACCGTGCCGTTCCAGCGCCCACTCCACATGCTCGCGCACCAGTGCCGAGGCATCCTCGCGCCGTGCCTTCAGGGCCTCGATCACCGGGATCGTCGAAGGCGCATTGCCCAACCCCACGGCCAGGTTACGCAACCAGCGCTCATAACCCGCGCGCCGCAATGGCCCGCCTTCGGTCTTGCGCAGGAAGGTCTTTTCGTCCCACAAGAACATCTCGGCCAGCTCGGCATTTTCCAACCCATGGCGCGGCTGGAAGTCCTGCTCCTGCGTGGGCCGGGCAAAGCGGTTCCATGGGCAGACGATCTGGCAGTCGTCGCAACCAAACACCCGGTTGCCCATCATCGAGCGCAACTCGACGGGGATCGCCCCCTTGAGCTCAATGGTCAGGTAGGAAATGCAGCGCCGGGCATCCAGCACATAAGGCCCGACAAAGGCTTTGGTCGGGCAGATGTCCAGGCACGCCTCGCAACGCCCGCAGTGCTCGCTGGTGTGCGCGTCGTCAACCGGCAACGGCAGGTCGACGAACAGCTCGGCCAAAAAGAAGTAGCTGCCGGCCTTGCGATTGAGCAGCAGGGTGTTCTTGCCGATCCAGCCCAACCCGGCTTGCTCGGCAATCGCCTTTTCCAGCACCGGGGCGCTGTCGACGAAGGCCCGGTAGCCGAACGGGCCGATGGCTTCCTGGATGCGATCGGCCAGGTGCTGCACGCGCTTGCGCACCAGCTTGTGGTAGTCGCGGCCAAGGGCGTAACGCGATACGTAGGCCTTTTCCGGCTGGGCCAGGCGTTGCGCCATCTGCGTGTCGCCGGGCAAGTAATCCATGCGCAGCGAGACCACCCTTACCGTGCCGGGGATCAACTGGTCGGGGTGTGCGCGTTTGCCATCGTGAGCGGCCAGGTATTCCATCTCGCCCTGATAGCCGGCTTCTAGCCAGCGCTGCAGGTGCTTTTCGTGCTCGCCAAGGTCCACCCCGGCGATGCCAACATGGGCAAAACCGAGTTCTTGGCCCCAGATTTTGATGGATTGGGCCAGGGCGGGGAGGTCAAGTGTGCAAGCGGACATGGATGGGCAGGCAATACGGGCTCAGGTGCGTATAATTCTGCCAGACATTGGAGCCTTTGACCCCATGCCCCAGACCAAACAACCCGCGCATGCCCCGCAACTGCTTAGCAGCGTGACCGTCGCGCACCTGCCGGCAAGGCCTGCGCATGCCCATAAAAGTGACTTCGGCCATGTGCTGGTGGTTGGCGGCGACCTCGGTACGGGCGGTGCGGTGCTACTGAGTGCCGAAGCCGCGCTGCGCTGTGGTGCCGGGTTGGTCAGCGTGGCGACGCGTCCTGAACATGTCGGCGCATGCCTGGCCCGCCTGCCGGAAGCCATGTGCCTGGGCGTGAGTTCGGCCAATCAGCTGATGGGCGTGCTGGAGCGTGCCTCGGTGCTGGTGGTCGGCCCGGGGTTGGGGCAGGCGGCGTGGGGCCGTAGCCTGTTGTCGGCAGTGGCCAACGCTGAGCAACCGCAGGTCTGGGATGCCGATGCCTTGAACCTGCTGGCGCGCACGCCCCTGGCCCTGCCCAGCGGCAGCATCCTCACCCCGCACCCGGGGGAGGCGGCGCGGTTGCTGGGGATTTCCACCGAGGCCGTGCAAGCCGACCGCCCAGGGGCTGCGCGCAAGCTTGCCCGCCGCTATGCCAGCGTCTGCGTGCTGAAGGGTGCCGGTACCCTGGTGGCCGACCCGAGCGGGCAGTTGGCGCGGTGTGACCGTGGGCACCCGGCCATGGCCGGCGCCGGCCTGGGCGATGTGTTAACCGGCGTGCTGGCGGCGCTGCTGGCTCAAGGCTTGGGGGCCTGGGAGGCCGCCTGCTTGGGGGCGTGGCTGCATGCCTGTGCGGGCGAGCGCCTGGGCGTCAAAGGTAGAGGCCTGGCAGCCAGTGATCTGGCGCCGGTCATTCGTGAGTTGTTGGAGGAGCATTCTGCGTGTCTGGCTTAACCCTGTTTCTGGCCGATGAAGCGGCCATGGTCGCGTTTGGTGCGCGGCTTGCCGAAGTGACCGGCGGTCATGGCGTGATTTTTCTCGAAGGTGACCTGGGGGCGGGCAAGACCACGCTCTCACGTGGCCTGATCCGTGGCTTGGGCCATACTGGTGCAGTCAAGAGCCCGACCTTTACCGTGGTCGAACCGTACGAGATGGGTGAGGTGCGTGCTTTCCATTTCGACCTGTATCGCCTGGTCGATCCGGAGGAGCTGGAGTACATGGGCATACGTGACTACTTCGAGGGCGATGCGCTGTGCCTGTTCGAGTGGCCACAAAAGGGTGCGGGCGTTTTGCCAAAGCCTGACCTGACCATTACCATAAGCCCCCAAGCGAGCGGACGCTCGCTGAACCTTTCGCCGCAGGGGGCTCGCGGCGAGGCTTGGTGCGTTGCACTGGGCAAACACTAAAACTGTAAGTGGGGTAGGTATGCGCATACGCGCACTGGTCGCCATCGTTGGGCTGCTGCTGACAACGGTGACCGTTGACGCTCTGGCCGTCACTCAAGTCAAGAGCATGCGCCTGTGGCGCGCGCCGGACAACACGCGGCTGGTCTTCGACCTGTCTGGCCCCGTGCAGCACAGCGTCTTCACCCTCAGCGCTCCAGACCGCTTGGTCATCGACATCAATGGTGCGACCCTGGCTGCGCCGTTGAACGTAGCGACGTCCAACACGCCGATCAGCAGCGTGCGTTCGGCCCAGCGTACGCCTACCGACCTGCGCGTGGTGGTCGACCTGAAAAAGTCGGTCACGCCCAAGAGCTTCACCTTGGCGCCCAATGCCCAGTACGGCAACCGCCTGGTGGTCGACCTGTACGACCAGGAAGCCGACGCCGTCGCTGCCAGTACACCGCCCCCGCCGCCGACGCCCGTGCAAACGCCGGTGACCACGCCTGCGGTGCCGGTGAGCCCGGCCCAGCCGGCCATCAAGCTGCCACCGGTGCCCAGCGGCAAACGTGACATCGTGGTCGCCATCGACGCCGGCCACGGCGGCGAGGACCCGGGCGCTTCCGGCTCGCGCGGCCAGCATGAAAAAGACATCGTCCTGCAGATCGCTCAGGAGTTGCAGCGCCAGATCAACAGCGAGAAAGGCTTCCGCGCCGAGCTGACCCGCACCGGTGACTACTTCATCCCGCTGCGCAAACGCACCGAAATCGCCCGTAAGAAGGGTGCCGACTTGTTCGTCTCGATCCACGCCGACGCCGCGCCGTCCAAGGCCGCCTTCGGTGCCTCGGTCTTTGCATTGTCCGACCGTGGCGCCACGTCCGAGACCGCACGCTGGCTGGCCGACACGGAAAACCGCTCCGACCTGATCGGCGGCGCCGGCAACGTCAGCCTCGACGACAAGGACCGCATGCTCGCGGGCGTGTTGCTCGACCTGTCGATGACCGCCACGCTCAGCTCCAGCCTCAATGTGGGCCAGAAGGTGCTGGGCAACATGGGCCGCATCACCTCGCTGCACAAGCAGCGTGTGGAGCAGGCAGGCTTTATGGTGCTCAAGTCGCCGGATATCCCGTCGATCCTCGTTGAAACCGGGTTTATCTCCAACGCCAACGAAGCCGCCAAGCTGGCTACCCGCAGCCATCAGCAGGCCCTGGCCCGCTCGATCCATACCGGCGTGCGCCAGTTCTTCCAGCAAAACCCACCGCCGGGCACTTACATTGCCTGGCTGCGCGACACCGGCAAGATCGCAGCCGGCCCACGTGAACACACCGTGCGCCCGGGTGAGACCTTGGCCATGCTCGCGGTGCGCTATCAGGTCAGCGTGGCCAGCCTGCGCAGCACTAACAGCCTCAAGACCGATGAGCTGAAAGTCGGCCAGCGTCTGGACGTGCCGGCCACTACCCTGGCTTCGCAGCAATGAGTGGTGGTTCACGCATCCAGCTGCTCAGCCCGCGGCTGGCTAACCAGATTGCCGCGGGGGAGGTGGTCGAGCGCCCGGCCTCCGTGGCCAAGGAGTTGCTGGAAAACAGCCTCGACTCCGGTGCCCGGCGCATCGATGTCGAAGTCGAGCAAGGTGGTGTCAAGCTGCTGCGGGTACGCGACGATGGCGGCGGGATTTCTGCCGATGACCTGCCGCTGGCGCTGGCCCGTCACGCCACCAGCAAGATCCGTGAACTGGAAGACCTCGAAGGTGTACTGAGCCTGGGTTTCCGCGGTGAGGCCCTGGCCTCGATCAGCTCGGTGGCGCGCCTGACCCTGACGTCGCGCACGGCCAATGCCAGCGAAGCCTGGCAGGTCGAGACCGAAGGCCGCGACATGACCCCGCGCGTGCAACCGGCAGCTCACCCGGTGGGTACCTCGGTCGAAGTGCGTGACCTGTTCTTCAATACCCCGGCCCGGCGCAAATTCCTCAAGGCCGAGAAAACCGAATTCGATCACCTGCAGGAAGTCATCCGTCGCCTGGCCCTGGCCCGCTTCGATGTCGGCTTCCACCTGCGCCATAACGGCAAGAGCATCCTCAGCCTGCACGAGGCCCACGATGAAACCGCACGTGCGCGGCGTGTCGGCGCCATCTGCGGGCCGGGCTTCATGGAGCAGGCGCTGCCCATCGATGTCGAACGCAACGGCCTGCGTTTGTGGGGTTGGGTGGGGCTGCCGACCTTTTCGCGGAGCCAGGCCGACCTGCAGTACTTCTTCGTCAATGGCCGGGCAGTGCGCGACAAGCTGGTCGCCCACGCTGTGCGCCAGGCTTACCGGGACGTGCTGTTCAATGGCCGGCACCCGACCTTTGTGCTGTTCCTCGAACTCGAGCCCAACGGCGTGGACGTCAACGTGCACCCGACCAAGCACGAAGTGCGCTTCCGTGAAGGGCGTTCGGTGCATGACTTCCTGTATGGCACCTTGCACCGCGCCCTGGCCGACGTGCGCCCCGAGGACCAACTGGCTGCGCCCGCTGCGGCTGCCGACATCGTCCGCCCCAGTGGCCAGCAGGCCGGTGAGTTTGGCCCTCAAGGCGAGATGCGCCTGGCCTCGCCGGTGCTTGAGCAGCCTCGTGCGCCGCAGTTCTCGATTTCCAATGGCGGCAGTGGCTCGGGCTATCAGTCCCAGTACAGCCCGCGTCCGTCGCAGCTGTTGCCGGCGGCTGAGTCGCAGGCGGTGTATCGCGAGTTCTACAAGCCGCTGAGCGATGTCGCGGCTGCACCTTCGTCGCTGCCGGAAAGCCAGGGCGACATTCCACCGCTGGGTTATGCCCTGGCTCAGCTCAAGGGCATCTACATCTTGGCCGAGAATGCTGTCGGCCTGGTGTTGGTGGACATGCACGCCGCGCATGAGCGGATCATGTACGAGCGGCTCAAGGTGGCCATGGCCAGCGAAGGCCTGAGCGGTCAGCCGCTGCTGGTGCCTGAGTCGTTGGCCTTGAGCCAGCGCGAAGCCGACTGCGCCGAAGAGCACGCCCAATGGTTCCAGCGCCTGGGCTTCGAGTTGCAACGGCTGGGCCCCGAGACCCTGGCGATCCGGCAGATCCCGGCGTTGCTCAAGCAAGCCGAGGCCAACCGCCTGGTGCAGGATGTGCTCGCCGACCTGATGGAATACGGCACCAGCGACCGCATTCAGGCGCACCTCAACGAACTGCTCGGCACCATGGCCTGCCACGGCGCCGTGCGCGCCAACCGGCGCCTGGCCATCCCCGAAATGAACGCACTGCTGCGCGACATGGAAAACACCGAGCGCAGCGGCCAGTGCAACCACGGCCGACCGACCTGGACCCAAATGGGCCTGGACGACCTGGACAAACTTTTCCTGCGCGGTCGATGACATGAGCGGCAAGCCCCCAGCAATATTTCTCATGGGCCCGACGGCGGCTGGCAAGACTGACCTTGCCATCGAGCTGACCAAGGTCCTGCCCTGCGAGTTGATCAGTGTCGACTCGGCGCTGGTCTACCGTGGCATGGACATCGGTACCGCCAAGCCTTCCAAGGAGCTGCTGGCAGCACACCCGCACCGGCTGATCGACATTCTCGACCCGGCCGAAAGCTATTCTGCCGCGCACTTTTGCACCGATGCCTTGCAAGCCATGGCGGAAATCACTGCACGGGGCAAGATCCCGCTGCTGGTGGGTGGCACCATGCTGTATTACAAGGCCTTGATCGATGGCTTGGCTGACATGCCGCCGGCCGACGCCAGCGTGCGTGCCGAGCTCGAAGCACAGGCCCGCGCGCTAGGCCTGGTCGAGCTGCACCGCCAGTTGGCCGAAGTGGACCCTGAGTCGGCGGCGCGCATCCATCCGAATGACCCCCAGCGGCTGATCCGTGCACTTGAGGTTTACCGGGTGAGCGGCGAGAGCATGACGGCTCATCGCCAGCGTCAATTCGCGGAAAGTCGCGGCGCAGACGCAGGCGCGGGCGGACATTTGCCCTATACTGTCGCGAGTTTGGCGATCGCTCCTACAGATCGTCACATTTTGCATCAGCGAATTGCGTTACGATTTTCGCAGATGTTGGAACAGGGCTTCATCGACGAGGTCCGATCGCTGCGAGCCAGAAGTGACTTGCACGCCGGGTTGCCGTCTATACGGGCAGTGGGGTACAGGCAAGTCTGGGACTACCTCGACGGCAGGCTAAGTGAGAATGAGATGCGAGAACGCGGTATCATTGCCACTCGCCAGCTGGCCAAGCGGCAGTTCACCTGGTTGCGCGGTTGGTCTGACGTGCACTGGCTTGACAGCCTCGCCTGCGACAATCTGTCCCGCACCTTGAAATACCTGGGAAGCGTCTCCATATTGAGCTGAGTCCCTGCTAATTGCCGTCTATTCTTGCGAAGGGGCGGCCTAATTTATCGATTTTCTTGATTTTCTATTATTTATCCTTACAGGAGTGCGGCATATGTCAAAAGGGCATTCGCTACAAGACCCTTACTTGAACACTTTGAGAAAAGAAAAGGTTCCGGTTTCCATCTACCTGGTCAACGGGATCAAGCTGCAGGGCTCGATCGAATCTTTTGACCAGTTCGTCGTGCTGCTGAAGAACACTGTCAGCCAGATGGTCTACAAGCACGCTATTTCGACCGTGGTTCCAGCACGTCCGGTTCGCCTGCCAAGCCCGTCCGATTCCGAACACGGTGACAGCGAGCCAGGCAACGCCTGATAGGAGCCTGCATTGTTCTTTGAGCGCCACGGTGGTGGTGAACGGGCGTTGCTCGTTCACTTGGAAGGTCAGAACCCTGAGGCGCGCGAAGACCCGCAGGAGTTTCAGGAGTTGGCATTGTCGGCCGGGGCGGACATCGTCTCGCTGGTGACTATTACACGGCATCAGCCTACGGCCAAATACCTGATTGGTAGCGGCAAGGTCGAAGAACTACGCGACCAAGTCAAAGCCGATGAGGTCGATCTGGTGATTTTCAATCACACCCTCACGCCCAGCCAGGAACGCAACCTCGAACGTGTCTTCGAGTGTCGCGTGCTTGATCGCACCGGGCTGATTCTCGATATCTTCGCCCAGCGGGCGCGTACCCATGAAGGCAAGCTGCAGGTCGAACTGGCCCAGCTCGAGCACATGAGCACGCGACTGGTACGCGGCTGGACTCACCTTGAGCGGCAAAAAGGCGGTATCGGCCTGCGCGGCCCGGGTGAAACACAGCTTGAAACCGACCGCCGCCTGCTGCGGGTACGCCTGCGTCAGATCAAGGCACGCCTTGAGAAGGTGCGCAGCCAGCGCGAGCAGGCCCGTCGCGGCCGGCGCCGCGCCGATATCCCGTCGGTTTCGCTGGTGGGTTACACCAACGCCGGCAAGTCCACCCTGTTCAACGCCCTGACCCAATCCGAGGTCTACGCCGCCGACCAGCTCTTCGCCACCCTCGACCCGACCTTGCGCCGGCTCGAGCTGAACGACCTTGGGCCGATCGTGCTGGCCGACACTGTCGGCTTCATTCGTCACCTGCCGCACAAGCTGGTCGAGGCTTTTCGGGCTACGCTCGAAGAGTCGAGCAACTCTGACCTGCTGCTGCATGTGATCGACGCGCATGAGCCCGACCGCATGGAGCAGATCGAACAGGTGTTGGCGGTATTGGGCGAGATCGGTGCCGAAGGCTTGCCGATCCTTGAGGTCTATAACAAACTCGACCTGCTCGAAGATGTCGAGCCGCAGATCCAGCGCGATGCCGATGGCAAGCCGGAGCGGGTCTGGGTATCGGCACGCGATGGGCGTGGCCTGGAGCTGGTTGGCCAGGCGATTGCCGAGTTGCTGGGGGATGATCTGTTTGTCGGTACCCTGTGCCTGGAGCAGCGTTTTGCCCGCTTGCGCGCGCAATTCTTTGCCCTGGGTGCCGTGCAGAGTGAAGAGCATGATGAAGAAGGGCGCAGCCTGCTGAGCGTGCGACTGCCCAAGGTCGAGTTGAATCGTCTGGTCAGCCGCGAAGGCATGGAGCCGCAAATGTTTGTCGAGCAACACACTTTGCAATAAATGCTCGACGAGGTCGCCGGGCAGCAGTGACAGGCATTCTGTAGCATTGGACGGCGCGCCGTGGGCGCGTCTTTGCTTTATCAGATGGAGAGCGCTATGGCTTGGAACGAGCCGGGTGGCAACTCGAACAATCAGGATCCCTGGGGCGGTCGCCGTGGTGGCGGCGGCGGTGGTGGCGATAAAAAAGGCCCGCCGGATCTGGACGAGGCCTTCCGCAAACTGCAGGACAGCCTGAACGGCATGTTCGGCAGCGGCAAGAAACGTGGCGGCGGTGACCGCAATGTCGGCAAGGGTGGCGGCTACGGCCTGCTGGGCATCGGCCTGGCGGTGTTGGCTGCCATCTGGCTGTACAGCGCCGTGTACGTGGTCGACGAGCAGGAGCAGGCTGTAGTGCTGCGCTTCGGCAAGTACTATGAGACGGTCGGTCCCGGCCTGAACATCTACTTCCCGCCCATCGATCGCAAGTACATGGAAAACGTCACGCGTGAGCGTGCCTACACCAAGCAGGGGCAGATGCTGACCGAAGACGAGAACATCGTCGAGGTACCGCTGACCGTCCAGTACAAGATCACCAACCTGCAGGACTTCGTGCTCAACGTCGACCAGCCAGAGGTGAGCCTGCAGCATGCGACCGACAGTGCCCTGCGCCATGTGGTGGGTTCCACCTCCATGGACCAGGTGCTTACCGAAGGCCGTGAGCAGATGGCCGTGGATATCCGCGAACGCCTGCAGCGCTTCCTCGACAACTACCGTACCGGTATCACCGTCACCCAGGTCAACGTACAGAGCGCGGCAGCCCCGCGTGAAGTGCAGGAAGCCTTCGACGACGTGATCCGTGCGCGCGAAGATGAACAGCGTGCCCGCAACCAGGCCGAGTCCTACGCCAATGGCGTGGTGCCAGAAGCCCGTGGTCAGGCCCAGCGCATCATCGAGGACGCCAACGGTTACCGCGATGAAGTGATCGCTCGCGCCAAGGGTGAGGCAGACCGCTTCAGCAAGCTGGTGACCGAGTATCGCAAGGCGCCGGACATCACCCGTCAGCGTCTGTACCTGGAAACCATGCAAGAGGTCTACAGCAACTCGAGCAAGGTCATGGTGGCTACCAAGGACGGGCAGAACAACCTGCTCTACCTGCCACTGGACAAGATGGTCGAAGGCAGCCGCAACACGTCCGTACCGGCCAGCGGTGTATCTGCGTCGGCCAACGATGCGGCCGCGCGTGCGGCGCAGGACCTGCAACAGCAACAACAGCCGCCGCGCACTAGGGAGAGCCGCTGATGAGCAATAGATCGCTGATCGCCCTGATCGCCGCTGTGGTGCTGGCCGTCGTGGCCTGGAACTGCTTCTACATCGTGTCGCAGACCGAACGTGCCGTACTGCTGCAATTCGGCCGTGTGGTTCAGGCTGATGTTCAGCCAGGCCTGCATGTGAAGGTTCCTTACGTGAACCAGGTGCGCAAGTTCGACGCCCGCCTGATGACCCTTGATGCGCCGACCCAGCGGTTCCTGACCCTGGAGAAGAAAGCGGTCATGGTCGACGCTTACGCCAAGTGGCGCGTCAAGGATGCCGAGCGCTTCTACACCGCCACTTCCGGCCTCAAGCAGATCGCCGATGAGCGTCTGTCGCGTCGTCTGGAAAGCGGCCTGCGTGACCAGTTCGGTAAGCGTACCCTGCACGAGGTGGTTTCCGGTGAACGTGACGCGCTGATGGCTGACATCACCGCTTCGCTGAACCGCATGGCTAACAAAGAGCTGGGTATCGAGGTCATCGATGTGCGCGTCAAGGCCATCGACCTGCCGAAGGAAGTCAACCGCAGCGTGTTCGATCGTATGAGCACCGAGCGTGAGCGTGAAGCCCGCGAGCATCGCGCCAAAGGTAACGAGCTGGCCGAAGGTATCCGTGCGGATGCCGATCGTCAGCGCCGTGTACTGCTGGCCGAAGCCTACCGTGAAGCTGAAGAAACCCGCGGTGACGGCGACGCCCAGGCGGCTGCCATCTACGCCAAGGCCTACAGCCAGGACGCTGATTTCTATGCGTTCCACCGTAGCCTGCAGGCGTACCGCGAGAGCTTCTCGAGCAAGAGCGACGTGCTGGTCCTGGACCCGAAGAACGAGTTCTTCCGCTTCCTGGACAAGAGCAAGCCTTGATGCTCTGAGCCCGTTTTCATTGGGGCTACGCCCCGCCTGGCAGCTAAAACACCAGGCGGGGTGCATCCTGAATGAAAAGGGGTGTATGATGAGGCAGCCGGGAAATTTCCCGGCTTTTTTGCGTCTGCAAGGTTGATTGGCAAGCCGCCAGTTGACGGTTTGGTCAGCGCGCAAGGCAATTCGAGGGTATTGGGTACGGTGGCTGCGCTGGGATCAGTGCTGCCCGCTGCTGTGCGCGATACCTGCTTTACTGACGGCTCGCCACAGGCAGGCCGCCCGGACCAGAGGGGAAATGGCGTAATGGCAACGGTAGACCGCTGGCTGCTGCCAGATGGCATCGAGGAAGTACTGCCACCTGAGGCTGCGCGCATCGAGATCGCGCGTCGCCAGGTGTTGGACCTGTTCCAGAGTTGGGGCTACGAACTGGTCGTCACCCCGCATATCGAGTACCTGGAGTCGCTGTTGACCGGCGCCGGCCAGGACCTGGATCAGCGCACCTTCAAGGTGGTCGACCCGCAGTCCGGTCGCCTGATGGGCTTCCGCGCCGACTTCACCCCGCAGGTGGCGCGTATCGACGCCCACACCTTGCGCCGTGAAGGCCCGAGCCGCCTGTGCTATGCCGGCAGCGTGCTGCATGCTCAGCCGCGTGCTCTGTCCACCTCGCGCAGCCCGATCCAGCTCGGTGCCGAGTTGTACGGCGATGCCAGCCCCACCAGCGATGTCGAAGTCATCAGCCTGATGCTCGCCACGCTGCAACTGACGGATGTCGCGGACGTGCACATGGACCTCGGCCATGTCGGCATCTACCGTGGCCTGGCGCGTGCCGCTGGCCTGTCGGGCGCGGTCGAGCAGCAGCTGTTCGACGCCCTGCAACGCAAGTCGGTCGACGAAGTACAGGCACTGACCGCCGACCTGCCGAAAGACCTGGGCAACATGCTGCGCGCCCTGGTCGAGCTGTGCGGTGGCCGTGAAGTGCTGGCCGAAGCCCGCGTGCGCCTGGGCCGTGCCCCGGCCAGCGTGCTGGCGGCGCTGGACGACCTGCTGGCGATCGCCGATCGCCTGGCGTCGCGCTACCCAGACCTGCCGTTGTACTTCGACCTCGGCGAGCTGCGTGGCTACCACTACCACACCGGCGTGGTGTTCGCCGTGTTCGTGCCGGGCGAAGGTCAATCGATCGCCCAGGGCGGCCGTTATGACGACATCGGCGCTGATTTCGGCCGGGCACGCCCGGCCACTGGTTTCTCCACGGATTTGAAGACCCTGGTCACACTGGGGCGAGCGGAGGTCGTATTGCCAACTGGCGGCATCTGGATGCCCGACAGTGGTGACGCGGCCCTCTGGCAGCAGGTCTGCCAGTTGCGCAGCGAGGGCCAGCGTGTGGTTCAGGCTTTGCCTGGCCAGCCGTTGAGTGCTGCTCTCGAGGCGGATTGTGATCGGCAATTGATTCAGCAAGACGGGCGCTGGCAGGTACTGCCGCTGACCCATTGAGTTTCTGCGTCGGCAAAAGGCCGGCAACCAAGTTTGCGTGAATGAGGACCAATGTAATGGGTAAGAATGTCGTCGTCCTGGGCACCCAATGGGGTGATGAGGGCAAAGGCAAGATCGTCGATCTGCTGACCGAACATGCTGCCGCCGTAGTGCGCTACCAGGGTGGCCACAACGCGGGCCACACCCTGGTGATCAACGGTGAAAAAACCGTTCTGCACCTGATTCCGTCCGGCATCCTGCGTGAAGGCGTTCAGTGCCTGATCGGCAACGGCGTGGTCGTTGCTCCAGATGCCCTGATGCGTGAAATCACCAAGCTGGAAGAGAAGGGCGTACCGGTGCGTGAGCGCCTGCGCATCAGCCCGGCTGCTCCGCTGATCCTGTCGTACCACGTGGCCCTGGACCAGGCCCGCGAGAAAGCCCGTGGCGAAGCCAAGATCGGCACCACCGGCCGTGGTATCGGCCCAGCGTACGAAGACAAAGTCGCACGCCGCGGCCTGCGCGTTGGCGACCTGTTCCACCGTGAGCGTTTCGCTGCCAAGCTCGGTGAGCTGCTGGACTACCACAACTTCCAGCTGGTGAACTATTACAAAGAGCCGGCCATCGACTTCCAGCAGACCCTGGACGAGTGCATGGCCTACGCCGAGCAGCTCAAGCCGATGATGCTCGACGTCACCGCCGAACTGCATAACCTGCGTCGCGCCGGCAAGGACATCATGTTCGAAGGTGCCCAGGGCTCGCTGCTGGACATCGACCACGGTACCTACCCGTACGTCACCAGCTCCAACACCACTGCCGGCGGTATCTCCACCGGTTCCGGCGTTGGCCCGATGTACCTGGACTACATCCTGGGTATCACCAAGGCCTACACCACGCGCGTAGGTTCCGGCCCGTTCCCGACCGAACTGTTCGATGAAACCGGCGCTACCCTGGCCAAGCGTGGCCACGAGTTCGGTTCGACCACCGGCCGTGCCCGTCGTTGCGGCTGGTTCGATGCCGTCATCCTGCGTCGCGCCATCGACGTCAACAGCATCTCGGGCATCTGCCTGACCAAGCTGGACGTACTGGACGGCCTGGAAACCATCAACATTTGCGTTGGCTACAAGAACGAGAACGGTGCTGTCATCGACGCCCCTTCCGACGCCGACAGCTACATCGGTCTGGAGCCGGTGTACGAAGAGATGCCAGGTTGGAGCGAGTCGACCCTGGGTGCCAAGACCCTGGAAGCGCTGCCAGAAGCTGCTCGCGCTTACATCAAGCGTATCGAGGAGCTGGTCGGCGCGCCGATCGACATCATCTCCACCGGCCCGGACCGCAACGAGACCATCGTGCTGCGTCATCCGTTCGCCTGATCCGCTTTTACGGCTGATCTGACGCCGCGGCCCTGAAAGGGACCGCGGCGTTTTCATTTGTAGGCCTGAACCGGATCTCTGCAGTGGATGTAGGGTCCGTTGAGATCACTGTGGGAGCGGGCTTGTCCCGCGAAAAGGCCCGTGCAGGCAATCACCTTGCTAGACCTTGGCACATATCCCTGCTGTTCCCGGCATAACCCTTGCTGTAAGAAGTTTCTGTAGATGCCATCAAAATAGTGGCGCCAGAAAACACGAGGGTTACACCGTGTCTGCCATCCTCTCACTGTTACGAAGCCGCCTTTTGCGGCCTGTGTTTGTTGCCCTTGGTATCGCTCTTTTGGTGCAGGTGCTGGTTGCTGTTGCGCTGACCCGAAGCACGGTCACCGCCTTGGAGGCCGACCTGGGTGAGCGCTTGGGCAATGACAGCCGCAAGCTGGCCAACGAGCTGGAGCAAGCTGGGCAGGACGTGCGTTCGGGGCTCGATAGCCTCTCCAGCAGCACTCGTCAGCGTTTGAGCGCAGGGTTGTCGACACGCCTGCAAAACGAGCAGCAGCAACTGCGCACCACGCTGGAAAAGAACCTCAAGGATTCTGCCAACGACATGGCCGAACTGCTGGCCTCGGTCGCCCCGCGGGCTATCTGGGACAACGATGTGCCGGTGCTCTCTGACTTCGCCCGTCGCGCTCAGCGCAACCCCAACGTGCTGTTCGTGGTCTACGACGACGCCCAGGGTCAACACCTGACCCGCTACCTCAACCGGCAAAACCCGATCAACCAGGCGTTGATGGAAAAGGGGCAGGGCGAGCGGGCGCTGGACAAGGTGATCGATGCGGCGCGCCGCGACCCGGCGGTGTATTTTGTCGAAGCGTCGATCAACCCCAATGGTGCGGAGATCGGCAAGGTGTTGATGGGCGTTTCCACGGCTGGCGTCGATCAGGAGCTCGCAGCCCTTGACCAGCGCTTTACCGCCTTGATCGCCAGTGGGGAGCAGCTGGTGGGTGACAGCCTCGGGGCCGCCGCTGCCGACAGTGGCAAGACCCTGCGCGAACGTCTGGAGACTGCCCAGAGCAGTGCCACCGCGATGCAGGCCAATACCGCGCAGACGGTGCGTGAAGCTGCTGCCGAGCTGCGCTGGCGTATTGGTCTAGGCCTGGTGTTGGTGGGCCTTGGCGTGTTGCTGGTAGTCGCGGTGGTGCTTGGTCGACGGGTGCTCAGCAAGCTGCGCCTGTTGATCACCGCCCTGAACGACCTGGCTGCCGGTGAGGGTGACCTGACCAAACGCGTGACCCTCGACAGTCGCGACGAGATTGGTGACATGGCCTCGGCGGTCAACCGTTTCGTCGACAAGTTGCAGCCCATCGTCCGCGAGGCAGGTGAGGTGGCGCAGCGTACGGGTGTCGAGATTGGCGCCATGGCCCAGCGCAATGCCGGTGCTGACGCCGCTGCTGCGCTGCAGCGCGATGAAGTGGCTGCCAGCCTGCGTGACCTGTCGAGCATGGCCGACGAAGCCCAAGCCGAGAGCCATGCCATGCAGTCCGCCTTGCAGCAGGTGGTGGATATTCGCCAGGCTACAGATGAGAACAGCCGGACTTCGACCCAGCTCGCCGGCCTGATTGAAAGCTTGGCAGGGCAGGTGGAGACCGGCTCGCATGTGATCGAACGGCTGGCCAAGCAGAGTGAGCAGATCGAGGTGGTGCTGACAGTGATCCACGGCATTGCCGAACAGACCAACCTGTTGGCATTGAATGCGGCCATCGAGGCGGCGCGTGCTGGCGAGACGGGGCGCGGCTTTGCCGTGGTGGCTGATGAAGTGCGCGCGTTGGCGAGCAAGACGCAAAGCTCGACCGGGGATATCCAGGCGCATATTGCTGCGCTGCAGAAAGGCGCCAAAGAAGCTGTGGCCACCATCAGCCAGGCAGGGCTCAAGGCCAGCGAAGGGTTGTTGGTGTTGCGCGAGAACGAGCGCCGCCAGCAGTCGGTGCAGGCGGCGGTCGAGCAAGTGCATGCAGCGATCGGGCTGGCTACCCGCGCGGCCGAACAGCAGGCGCACGGTGCGCAAGCGGTGCGCGGCCGGGTGGAGACCATCCACGCCCAGGCCGAACGCTCGGCTGAAGTGGTGATGCAGACCACGGCCAGCAGCAAGGTACTGGATGACCTGGCAGCGCAGCTGCGGGCCAGCCTGGGGCAGTTCAGGGCGTAACGCCCCCCTTTGAGGGGGGCGCTCCTACACAACTCACGCCTTGTTGAGGTACATCCGTGTGGTCAGCAGGTACACCGGCAACCCCGAAACCACGATCAGCAGTGCGGCGTAAGGCGCTGCCGCCGCGAACTCGACGTTGGCGGTGTGCGCCCAGACCTCAGTGGCCAGGGTGGTCATGCCGGTCGGGCTCAGCAGCAGTGTGGCGGTCAGCTCTTTCATGGCATCGAGGAACACCAGGGCGAAGGCCGCGGCCAGGGCCGGGAAGATGATCGGCAAGGTCACCCGGCAGAACGCTGTGAAGCTGCTCGCGCCCAGGGTGCGGGCAGCCTCTTCGAGCGTCGGCGAAGCCTTGTTCAAGGCGGTGCGTACCGGCGCCTGGGCCAGCGGCAGGAACAGCAGTGCGTAGGCCAGCAGCAACAGGGCAGTGGTCTGGTACATCGCAGGCACGTAGTGCAACGCGAAGAACACCAGTGTCAGCGCGATCACCAGGCCCGGCAGGGCATGCAGCAGGTACGGCAGGCGTTCAGCCCAGATCGCCAGGCGGCCCTTGTAGCGCACCACCAGGAAGCTGATCGGCAATGCCAGCAACACACAGAACCCTGCGCCGCCAAGCGACACCGACAACGAGGTGAGCAGCGCCTTGGAGATTTCGGCGACCGGGAACGCCGCCGACGAGCCAACACTCAGCCAGTAACCGAGCATGGCCAGCGGAATGCCGCTGCCCAGTACCGCCAGGCCCACGCAGAACAGCTGCGCCAAGGGTGCCCAGCCGCGCAAGCGCACAGGCTGTGCGCGGCGCGCAACGCCTTGGCCGATACGAACGTGGCGGGCTTTGCCTCGCACGCGCAGTTCCAGCCACAACATGATCATGCACAGCGCCAGCAGCACGGCCGAGAGCATGGCCGCGTTGGCGTTGCTGAATTCCAGTTCGAACTGCTGGTAGATCGCCGTGGTGAAGGTTTGCAGGCCGAGGATCGACAGTGCGCCAAATTCCACCAGCATGTGCAGGGCAATCAGCAGCGCGCCGCCCAGCATCGAGGGCCACAGCAACGGCAGGGTCACCTTGATGAACACGCCCCAACGGCTGCATCCCAGCGTACGCGCCGACTCTTCAAGCGAGGTGTCGACGTTGCGCAGGGTGGCTGCCACCGGCAGGAATACCAGCGGATACTTGGACAAGGCCATGACCAGAATGGCCCCGCCGAGGCCTTCGAAGTCCGAGCTCAGCGACACCCAGGTGAAGCTGCTGACGAATGACGGCACCGCAAACGGCAGGCACAGCACCACGCCCCACAGGCGACGCCCCGCCAGGTTGCTGCGTTCGAGCAGCCAGGCCAGGGCCAGGCCGACCACCATGCACACCAGCGTCACCCCGAACATCAGCATCAGGGTGTTGCGCATCAGGCCCCAGACGAACGGGCGCCACAGCAGGTGCAGGGCTTCTCGCCAGCCTGCTTCCCAGGCTTTGAGGGCGACATACGCCAGTGGCAGCAAACTCATCGCCACCAGGAACAGCACAGGCAGCACCACCCAGATCGAGGGGCGCTTGCGGCGCGGCACGAAACGTACCGGCGCCGGCTCGGACAGGGCGGCAGTCATCAGAGCAGACCGACCTCACGTTCAAGTTCCAGGGCTTCTTCGGCATTGCCAAGGTCGGCCGGAGAGATCTTCGGTGGGCGCAGGTCTTCAAAAGGCTTCAGGCCACGGTCAGAAACCATGCCCTTGTGCAGTGGATACTCGGCGGTGGTCTGAGTGATCACACGCTGGCCTTCTTCGCTGGCCATCCAGTTGAGCAGGGCCTGAGCTTCTTTCGGGTGCTTGCTGGCCTTGACCGCAGCGGCGCCGGAGATGGTCACCAGGCCACCGGCATCGCCGTCGGCCAGGTAATACAGCTTGGAGTCCAGCTTGCCGCGCTCACGCTCCAGGGCGTACCAGTAGTAGTTGTTCACCAGCACGGCGGCGACTTCGCCTTTTTCCACAGCCTTCAGGGCGACCATGTTGTTGGTGTAGGTCTTGCCGAAAGCCTTCAGGCCGGTCAGCCACTCTTCGGCCGCATCACGCCCGTGCATCTTGAGGATGGCTACAGCCTGTTCCTGGAAGGCGCCACTGGTCGGCACGAAACCGACACGGCCATCCCATTCAGGGTCGGCGAAGTCCATGACCGATTGCGGCAAGTCTTTCTCATCGATCTTTTTCGGGTTGAACACCACCACGCGGGTGCGCGCGGTGACGCCCATCCACGTGCCGTTGGCGGCCACGTATTCCTTGGGCAGCATGTTCAAGGTGGCGTCGTCGATTTTTGCCAGCAAGCCCAGCTCACCCAGGTTGTTCAGGGGTGGCGACTCTTCGGTATAGATGATGTCGGCCGGCGAGCGCTCGCCTTCTTCGATGATCTGGCTGGCCAGCTGGTTGCTGCTGCCTTTGCGGATATTGATGTGAATGCCGGTCTTGGCCTCGTAGGCCTTGGCGATGGCCTCGCCGATTTCCTTGTGCTGGCCGTTGTACATGGTCAGTGTGACCGGGGCGTCTGCCATGGCGGCCGGGGCGCCGATCACCAGGCTCAATACAGCGGCGGCCAGGGTGCGCATCAGCGGTTGCGGACGGATCGTCATGCGGGTACTTCCTCGCTTACGGCTACATATTTGGAAACAATGGTAAACGAAATCGTTTCTCAAGTGGCCGTGTGACAAGAAATTCATGGGCAGACCATCGTCGGGCAGCTGAATTTTTTTGGCCGGAGGGGAGGGCACAACGGGTGGAGCAAAAAACGCAGGCAAGAAAAAACCCACTAGCAAGCTAGTGGGTTTTTATATGGTGCCCAGGAGAAGACTCGAACTTCCACGACCGTTAAGTCACTGATACCTGAAACCAGCGCGTCTACCAATTCCGCCACCTGGGCAAAGCTTTACATCAGCTGATGAAGGCGACTATCGTTCGCTTTCATACAGTAGTAATAGATCCTTGGTCATCTATTACTTGATAATACTTGGTGCCCAGGAGAAGACTCGAACTTCCACGACCGTTAAGTCACTGATACCTGAAACCAGCGCGTCTACCAATTCCGCCACCTGGGCACACATTTCGTCGAGGTCACATGATGCTTTACATCGCGTTTCATCTCAACTACAACGTCGTCTGTCCGTCGTTGTGGTGCGCACTATACGGACGGTCCTGAGGGCTGTAAACCCCCTGATCAAAAAAAATTTCAAAAATTTCAACTTGTTGATTCTGCAGCCCTATTACACCTTCCTCGGCTCATCGCCGGGGGGCTGTCCAAGGCTGTCATTTCCGGTTTCAATACGCCTATGCCAGAATTCCTATCTATATACCCCAAGGTGAACCCCTTCTGATGGCCGATTGGCAATCCCTCGATCCCGAGGCCGCTCGCGAAGCGGAAAAATACGACAACCCTATCCCCAGCCGTGAGCTGATCCTCCAACGTCTTGCCGATCGTGGCGAGCCGGCCGCCCGCGAGGAGCTGGCGGCAGAATTCGGTCTGTACGAGGAAGACCAGATTGAAGCCCTGCGCCGCCGCCTGCGTGCCATGGAGCGCGACGGCCAGCTTATCTATACCCGGCGTGGCACCTATGCCCCGGTAGACAAGCTGGACCTTATCTGTGGCCGCATTTCCGGCCACCGCGACGGTTTTGGCTTCCTCATCCCTGATGACAAGAGCGACGACCTGTTCCTCAGCCCTTCGCAGATGCGCCTGGTATTCGATGGCGACCGCGCCCTGGCGCGTGTGTCCGGCACCGACCGCCGTGGCCGCCGTGAAGGTGTATTGGTAGAAGTCATCTCCCGCGCGCACGAAAGCGTGGTCGGGCGTTACTTCGAAGAGGGCGGTATCGGCTACGTGACGCCGGACAACCCGAAGATCCAGCAAGAAGTGCTGGTGACCGCCGGTCGCAATGGCGGCGCCAAGATTGGCCAGTTCGTCGAGATCAAGATCACGCACTGGCCCACCCCGCGCTTCCAGCCGCAAGGCGATGTGATCGAAGTGATCGGCAACTACATGGCGCCGGGCATGGAAATCGACGTTGCCCTGCGCAGCTACGATATCCCGCACGTCTGGCCCGATGACGTGGTCAAGGAAGCGCGCAAGTTCCGCTCCGAAGTGGAAGAGAAGGACAAGGAAAAGCGCATCGACCTGCGCCACCTGCCTTTCGTCACCATCGACGGCGAAGATGCCCGCGACTTCGACGATGCGGTGTATTGCGAGCCGCTGGGCAAGCTGCGCCTGTTCTCCGGTGGCTGGCGCCTGTACGTGGCGATTGCCGACGTTTCCAGCTACGTGCGCCTGGGTTCTGCCCTGGACGTCGAAGCCCAGCAGCGTGGCAACTCGGTGTACTTCCCCGAGCGCGTGGTGCCGATGCTCCCCGAAGAGCTGTCCAACGGCCTGTGCTCGCTGAACCCGCACGTCGATCGCCTGGCCATGGTCTGCGAAATGACCATCAACAAAGCCGGCCAGATGGTCGACTACCAGTTCTACGAAGGCGTGATCCACTCCCATGCCCGCCTGACCTACAACAAGGTCAGCAGCATGCTCGAGCATGCCCGCACCCGTGAAGGGAAGGCGCTGCGCGAGGAGTACAAGGAGGTCCTGCCGGACCTGAAGAGCCTCTACGCGCTCTACAAGGTGCTGCTGGACGCGCGTCACACCCGCGGTGCGATCGACTTCGAGACCCAAGAAACCCGCATCATCTTTGGCGATCAACGTAAGATCGCCGAGATCCGCCCGACCGTGCGCAACGATGCCCACAAGCTGATCGAGGAATGCATGCTGGCGGCCAACGTGGCCACCGCCGAGTTCCTGCAGAAGCACGGCGTGCCGGCCCTGTACCGCGTGCACGATGGCCCGCCGCCGGAGCGCCTGGAAAAACTGCGCGCCTTCCTCGGTGAGCTGGGCTTGTCGCTGCACAAGGGCAAGGACCCGTCGCCAAAGGATTACCAGGCCCTGCTGGCGAGCATTTCCGAGCGCCCAGACTTCCACCTGATCCAGACCGTGATGCTGCGCTCGCTGAGCCAGGCGGTGTACAGCACCGACAACAACGGCCACTTCGGCCTGAATTACGAGGCTTACACCCACTTCACCTCGCCGATCCGTCGTTACCCGGACCTGCTGGTGCACCGCGCCATCCGTAGCATCATCCGCTCCAAGGTGGATACCCCGCACGTCAAGCGTGCTGGCGCCATGAGCATTCCCAAGGCGCGCATCTACCCGTACGACGAGAACACCCTCGAGCAACTCGGCGAGCAGTGCTCGATGACCGAACGCCGTGCCGACGAGGCGACGCGCGATGTGGTCAACTGGCTCAAGTGCGAGTTCATGAAGGACCGTGTGGGCGAGACCTTCCCGGGTGTGATTACCGCGGTGACCGGTTTCGGCTTGTTCGTCGAACTGACGGACATCTACGTAGAAGGCCTGGTGCACGTCAGTGCGCTGCCGGGCGACTACTACCACTTCGACCCGGTTCATCATCGCCTGTCCGGCGAGCGTACCGGGCGCAGCTTCCGCTTGGGCGACACGATCGAAGTCAAGGTCATGCGCGTTGACCTGGACGAGCGCAAGATCGACTTCGAAGTCTCCGAGAAGACCCTCAGCGGGCCGATCGGTCGCAAGCAGCGTGGCGCCGCGGCGTCCGCAGACGGCAAGCCCGAGCAGCCGCAACCGGCCACCGAGGCGAAAGCCACGCCCAAGCCGCGCAGCCGCAAGAGCGAGGCGTCCGAGGCCTACTTCCCTAAAGATGCCGTGCAGCGCAACGCTGAAGTGCGCAAGAGCCGCGAGATGAAGAAGGCGTTGATGACCGACGCTCGCAGCAGTGCCGGCAGCAAGTCGGAGAAGGGTGGCAAGCCATCCGGCAAGCCGACCAAGCATCGCAAAGGCCCGCCGAAGTCCGGTGCGCCCCGCAAGAGCAAGAGCAAGTCATGAGTCAGCTGGAAAAGATCTACGGCGTACACGCCGTGCAGGCGTTGTTGCAGCACCACCCCAAGCGGGTCAAGCAGGTCTGGCTGTCGGAAGGGCGCAGTGAGCCGCGCCTGCAGAAGCTGCTGGAGCTGGCCGCAGAAAACCGCGTAGCGGTCGGCCAGGCCGAGCGCCGCGAGCTGGATGCCTGGGTCGAAGGTGTGCACCAGGGTGTGGTCGCCGAGGTCAGCCCGAGCCAGGTGTGGGGTGAGTTGATGCTCGAGGAGTTGCTCGAGCGCACCGAAACGCCACCGCTGATTCTGGTCCTGGACGGCGTCACCGACCCGCACAACCTCGGCGCCTGCCTGCGCACCGCCGATGCCGCCGGTGCCACGGCGGTGGTGGTGCCCAAGGACAAGTCAGCGACCCTGACGCCGGTGGTGCGCAAGGTGGCCTGCGGCGCTGCGGAAGTGATTCCGTTGGTGGCCGTGACCAACCTGGCGCGCACGCTTGAAAAACTTCAGCAGCGTGGCCTGTGGGTGGTCGGCACGGCCGGTGAGGCCGAGCAGGAAATTTACCAACAGGACCTGACCGGGCCGCTGGTGATGATCATGGGGGCAGAAGGCAAGGGCATGCGCCGCCTGACCCGTGAGCATTGCGATTTCCTGGTCAAGTTGCCGATGGGCGGTAGCGTCAGCAGCCTGAACGTTTCGGTGGCGACCGGCGTTTGCTTGTTCGAGGCAGTGCGCCAGCGTCAAGCCAAGCGCTGATTCATACCTGTGCGGGCCTCTTCGCGGGCAAGCCCGCTCCCACAGGGTTCGGTGAGATCTCTGTAGGCGCGGGCTTGCCCGCGAAGAGGGCGGTGCAGGCTAACGTGTTTCTGGCTGTTCAAATAATCGCCAATTACCTTGCTTGTCCGCCCCGCCTTCTCTACAATTGCGCCCCTTGCCGAGCTGGCAGGCGCTCATGTGCCTCCCCTCCATGGCAAGACATACAGTGTCATTCACTCCTTGTCTGACCAGCGTTCTGGCAGACTACTAACCCGTAAGGAGCATTCATGCGTCATTACGAAATCATCTTTCTGGTTCACCCGGACCAGAGCGAGCAAGTCGGCGGCATGGTTGAGCGTTACACCAAGCTGATCGAAGAAGATGGTGGCAAAATCCACCGCCTGGAAGACTGGGGCCGTCGTCAACTGGCCTACGCAATCAACAATGTTCACAAGGCTCACTACGTGATGCTGAACGTTGAGTGCACCGGCAAGGCCCTGGCCGAGCTGGAAGACAACTTCCGCTACAACGATGCCGTGATCCGTAACCTGGTCATCCGTCGCGACGAAGCCGTAACCGGTCAGTCCGAGATGCTGAAGGCAGAAGAGAACCGCAGCGAGCGCCGTGAGCGTCGTGAGCGTCCTGAGCATGCTGACTCCGCCGAAGGCGATGACAGCAATGACAGCGACTCCAGCGATAACGCTGACGAGTAATCCACGGACCTTTTGAGGAGCCTATTACATGGCACGTTTCTTCCGTCGTCGTAAATTCTGCCGCTTCACTGCTGAAGACGTGAAAGAGATCGACTTCAAAGATCTCAACACCCTGAAAGCTTACGTATCCGAAACCGGCAAGATCGTTCCAAGCCGTATCACCGGTACCAAAGCTCGTTATCAGCGTCAGCTGGCTACCGCTATCAAGCGCGCCCGCTTCCTGGCCCTGCTGCCCTACACCGACAGCCACGGCCGCTGAGACCGGGTCGTCGACAAGCAGTAAGGGATAAGCATGCGAGCGTTAGCTGATTTCATCATGCGCGGTCGTGTGCAGGCCACCCTGGTGGTGGTCATCAGTGCAGTGTTACCGCTGTTGTTCTGGTTGAGTGCCGCTGCCGGAAGCCTCGTGCTTCTGCGGCGCGGGTTCAAGGATGCTTCAACGGTCATCGCGTTTGGGCTTTTGCCCGCGGTGGCCATCTGGGCCTTTGGCGACCCCAGTACCTTGCTGGTGCTGTTGGGGACGCTGGGGCTGGCCGCCTTGTTGCGTGCCGGGCATTCCTGGAGCCGGGTGTTGATGTTCAGTGTTGTGTTGGGGCTGGTTTACAGCCTCATCCTGGACACGGTACTGCGTGAAACCTTCGAAGTGTTGGCCAAGGCGCTTGTACAAGCCCTGCCACAAATCGAAGGCAAGCCGGTGATCCCCGGTGAGCTGATCGGCCCTGTGCTGGTCGCTTCAACGGCGGTGATGCTGCAGCTGTTCAGCGTGCTGGCTTTGATGCTGGCGCGTTATTGGCAGGCTGCGTTGTACAACCCTGGAGGCTTCGGTCGCGAGTTTCGCGCCCTGAAGTTGCCGCGGGTAGCCATGCTGGCTTTGGTGGCCATGATGGTGCTGGGTCCGTTCATCGGGCCGCAGTTCATCGTTCTGGCCTCTGCGTCCAGCCTGGTGCTCGTCCTGGCCGGCATCGCCTTGATGCATGGGCTGGTGGCACAGGGCCGATTGGCCGGTTTCTGGCTGGTGGGCATGTACGTGACGCTGCCGCTGATCATGCAGCTGATTTATCCGTTGCTCGTGGTTTTGGCCATTGTCGACAGCCTGATTGATTTTCGCGGTCGCAAGTCCCCTGAGGGGAATGACTCCGCGAACGGTGAAGGTTAAAAGTTAAGAGGTTTTACCAAATGGAACTGATCCTGCTGGAAAAAGTCGCTAACCTGGGCAACCTGGGCGACAAAGTAAAAGTTAAGGCTGGTTACGGCCGTAACTTCCTGCTGCCATTCGGCAAGGCCACCGTTGCCAACGCCGCCAACCTGGCTGCGTTCGAAGAGCGTCGCGCCGAGCTGGAAAAAGCAGCTGCTGACCGTAAATCGTCGGCTGAAAGCCGCGCTGCCCAACTGGCTGAGCTGGAAGTGACCATCACTGCCACCGCTGGCGACGAAGGCAAGCTGTTCGGTTCGATCGGCACCCACGACATCGCTGACGCCCTGACCGCCTCCGGCGTTGAAGTGGCCAAAGCTGAAGTTCGTCTGCCGAACGGCACCATCCGTCAGGTTGGCGAATACGACGTAGCCGTGCACCTGCACAGCGACGTTGAAGCCACCGTACGTGTGGTCGTCGTAGCTGCCTAAGCTGCGCTGACTGGCTGGCCGCACGCGGCCCAGCCGGTTAACATCGGGCACGGTCCTGTCTTTCACAGGCCGTGCCCTTTGTCTTTTTCGTCCCCCAGAATTTATTCGTGGCCATGAACGAGATCACCACCTCCGAACAGCTTGACCTGCAAACCGCATCCCTGAAGGTGCCGCCGCATTCCATCGAGGCCGAACAGGCTGTGCTCGGTGGCCTGATGCTGGACAACAACGCCTGGGAGCGGGTACTGGATCAGGTGTCGGATGGCGATTTCTATCGGCATGACCACCGCCTGATCTTCCGCGCCATCCACAAGCTGGTCGACCTGAACCATCCGTTCGATGTGGTCACGTTGCACGAGCAGTTGGACAAGGAGGGCGTGTCGTCGCAAGTCGGCGGCCTGGCCTACCTGGCGGAGCTGGCCAAGAACACCCCGTCGGTGGCCAACATCAAGGCCTACGCCGCGATCATTCGCGAGCGGGCCACGTTGCGTCAGCTGATCAGTATCAGCACCGACATCGCCGACAACGCGTTCAACCCGCAAGGGCGCAACGCCGAAGAGATCCTCGACGACGCCGAGCGGCAGATCTTCCAGATCGCCGAGGCCCGGCCAAAGACCGGTGGCCCGGTAGGGGTCAACGAGCTGTTGACCAAGGCCATCGACCGGATCGACACGCTGTTCAACTCCGACAGCGATATCACGGGTATCTCCACCGGGTATACCGACCTGGACGAGAAGACCAGTGGCTTGCAGGCAGCCGACCTGATCATCGTCGCCGGCCGTCCATCGATGGGTAAGACCACCTTCGCCATGAACCTGGTGGAAAACGCCGTGCTGCGCAGCGACAAGGCGGTGCTGGTGTTCTCCCTCGAGATGCCAGGCGAATCGCTGATCATGCGTATGCTCTCGTCCCTCGGCCGCATCGACCAGACCAAGGTCCGTTCCGGCCAGCTGGACGACGACGACTGGCCGCGCCTGACCTCGGCGGTCAACCTGCTCAACGACCGCAAGCTGTTCATCGACGATACCGCCGGCATCAGCCCGTCGGAAATGCGTGCGCGCACCCGCCGCCTGGCGCGTGAGCACGGTGAAATTGGCATGATCATGGTCGACTACCTGCAGCTGATGCAGATCCCGGGTTCTGCCGGCGACAACCGGACCAACGAAATTTCCGAGATCTCCCGCTCGCTCAAGGCCCTGGCCAAGGAATTCAACTGCCCGGTCATCGCCCTGTCGCAGCTGAACCGCTCCCTGGAGCAGCGGCCGAACAAGCGCCCGGTGAACTCCGACTTGCGTGAATCGGGTGCAATCGAGCAGGACGCCGACGTGATCATGTTCGTCTACCGCGACGAGGTGTATCACCCGGAAACCGAGCACAAGGGCATTGCCGAGATCATCATCGGTAAACAGCGTAACGGCCCCATCGGCTTCATCCGCCTGGCCTTCATCGGCAAGTACACCCGCTTCGAGAACCTCGCGCCGGGTATGTACAACTTCGACGACGACGAATAAGCGCAGGGTTTGCGTATTGCAGATGAATCCGACCTCTGCCGTCGGATTTGATCAAAATTTGTGCTATATTCCGCGCCCGCGATTTCCCTGAACACCAGAACCGGTCACTGACATGCAAGCAGCCAAACCACTCTACGACTATCCCAAGTACTGGGCCGAATGCTTCGGGCCAGCACCGTTCCTGCCAATGAGCAGGGAGGAGATGGATCAGCTCGGCTGGGATTCCTGCGACATCATCATCGTGACCGGGGACGCCTACGTCGACCACGCGTCGTTCGGCATGGCCATCATCGGCCGTCTGCTGGAAGCCCAGGGCTTCCGTGTGGGCATCATCGCCCAGCCAAACTGGCAGTCCAAAGACGACTTCATGAAGCTGGGCGAGCCGAACCTGTTCTTCGGCGTCGCGGCCGGCAACATGGATTCGATGATCAACCGCTACACCGCGGACAAGAAGATCCGCTCCGACGACGCCTACACCCCAGGCGGCATGGCCGGCAAGCGCCCGGACCGCGCCAGCCTGGTGTACAGCCAGCGTTGCAAGGAAGCCTACAAGCACGTGCCGATCGTGCTCGGTGGCATCGAGGCCTCGCTGCGCCGCATCGCCCATTATGACTACTGGCAGGACAAGGTCCGCCATTCGATCCTGATCGACGCCAGCGCCGACATCCTGCTGTACGGCAACGCCGAGCGGGCCATTGTCGAAGTCGCCCAGCGCCTGTCCCAGGGTGAGAGCATCGAACACATCACCGACGTGCGCGGCACCGCGTTCGTGCGCCGTGACACGCCGCAGGGCTGGTTCGAGATCGACTCCACCCGCATCGACCGCCCTGGCCGCGTCGACAAGATCATCAACCCCTACGTCAACACCCAAGACACCCAGGCGTGTGCCATCGAGCAAGCCAAAGGTGACGTGGAAGACCCGAACGAAGCCAAGGTGGTGCAGATTCTCGACAGCCCGGGCATGACCCGCGACAAGTCGGTGATCCGCCTGCCGTCGTTCGAGAAGGTGCGTAACGACCCGGTGCTGTATGCCCACGCCAACCGCGTGCTGCACCTGGAAACCAACCCAGGCAACGCCCGCGCCCTGGTGCAGAAGCATGGCGAAGTGGACGTGTGGTTCAACCCGCCACCCATCCCCATGACCACCGAAGAAATGGACTACGTGTTTGGCATGCCTTACGCACGTGTTCCGCACCCGGCCTATGGCAAAGAGCGCATCCCGGCGTACGAGATGATCCGCTTCTCGGTGAACATCATGCGTGGCTGCTTCGGTGGCTGCACCTTCTGCTCGATCACCGAGCACGAAGGGCGGATCATCCAGAACCGCTCCCACGAGTCGATCCTGCACGAGATCGAGGAGATGCGTGACAAGGTGCCGGGCTTCACCGGCGTGGTTTCCGACCTTGGCGGCCCGACCGCCAACATGTACCGCATCGCCTGCAAGAGCCACGAGATCGAGAAGCACTGCCGCAAGCCGTCGTGCGTGTTCCCGGGTATCTGTGAAAACCTCAACACCGACCACAGCTCGTTGATCGAGCTGTACCGCAAGGCGCGTGCCTTGCCGGGTGTGAAGAAGATCCTGATCGCCTCGGGCCTGCGTTACGACCTGGCGGTCGAGTCGCCGGAGTACGTCAAGGAGCTGGTCACCCACCACGTGGGCGGCTACTTGAAGATTGCCCCGGAGCACACCGAGCGTGGCCCGCTGGACAAGATGATGAAGCCGGGCATCGGCACTTATGACCGCTTCAAGCGCATGTTCGAGAAGTTCTCGAAAGAGGCGGGCAAGGAGCAGTACCTGATCCCGTACTTCATCGCCGCGCACCCAGGCACCACCGACGAAGACATGATGAACCTGGCCCTGTGGCTCAAGGGCAACGGCTTCCGCGCTGACCAGGTGCAGGCCTTCTACCCGTCGCCCATGGCGTCGGCCACGGCCATGTACCACTCGGGCAAGAACCCGCTGCGCAAGGTGACCTACAAGAGCGAAGGCGTGGAGATCGTCAAGAGCGAGGAGCAGCGCCGTCTGCACAAGGCGTTTTTGCGTTATCACGATCCGAAGGGCTGGCCGATGCTGCGTGAGGCGCTGGAGCGCATGGGCCGTGCCGATTTGATCGGGCCAGGCAAGCACCAGCTGATTCCGCTGCACCAGCCGCAGTCCGACAGCTACCAGAGCGCCCGCCGCAAGAACTCGACGCCGGCTGGCAGCCACAAGGTGGGCAAGGAGCAGAAGATCCTGACCCAGCACACCGGCCTGCCACCGCGTGGCAGCGATGGCAGCAAGCCGTGGGACAAGCGTGAGAAGGCCAAGGCCGAGGCATTTGCCCGCAACCAGCAGGCGGCCAAAGAGCGTAAAGAAGCGGCCAAGGGTGGCGGCAAGGGTAAGAAGCCGCGTCAGCCCGTTATTCCGCGCTGAGGCTTGAAGGGGCCGCTTTGCGGCCCATCGCAGGCAAGCCAGCTCCTACAGGTACAGCGCAGCAGCCCCTTTCAGTTCAATCCGGCTGCTTGTCGACCCACTTCGGCGCTACCGGCGCGACGAATTCACTCATCCCATCCAGCAATGCATCCGCCTGCTGCCCCAGCAGCAACATCGCCCGATGCTGCGGCCGCACGAAACCTTCCTCGACGATATGGTCAAGGAACCCGCCCAGCTTTTCATAAAAGCCATTCACATCGAGCAGGCCCAGCGGCTTGGCGTGATAGCCCAGTTGCCCCCAGGTCCACACCTCGAACAACTCCTCCAGCGTACCCAGCCCACCCGGCAGCGCAATGAAGGCATCGCTGAGTTCGGCCATGCGCGCCTTGCGCGCGTGCATGCCATCGACCACCTCCAGGCGGCTCAGGCCCTTGTGGCCCACCTCGGCGTCCAGCAGGCTTTGCGGGATGATCCCGACCACTTCGCCGCCCGCAGCCATGGCAGCATCGGCCACGATGCCCATCAAGCCGACAGCGCCGCCACCATAAACCAGGGTCAGGTCGCGCCGGGCGATGGCCTGGCCCAGGGCCACGGCCGCTTCACGGTAAGCAGGGTTGGCGCCGATGCTGGCGCCGCAGAAGACACACACGGAACGTACACGCATTGCTCATCTCCAATCATTCAGAATGACAGGGTACGGCGCATGCATGGCCGTTCCAAGGCCGGTGTCATTCCGGACGGGAGAATTCGCAGACAGCACCCGTGGCACCCTGGGCATAGGCGGCAAGCAGGCTGTTCATGAAGCTGGAAATGCGCATTTGGTATTGCTCCTAAATGAGAGGTTGTCCCATCCTCCAATAAAAGGGCATGATGTGCCCTTAGATTGGTTGTATACAATCCATTGAACAATTCTACTGGCTGGCCACTTGACACCCCCTTGACCCATATCAGAAAGGGGCTGAACGGTTTCAGGCAGTCTCGCAATTGATAAAACCCTGCCAAGGAGATTCATGATGTTTGCGAAAGCTGTAGCGGTATCCCTGCTGACCCTCGCCAGCGCCTCTGTCTTCGCAGCCGAATGCTCGGTGACTGTCGAATCGACGGACCAGATGTCCTATACCACCAAGGAATTCACCGTCGACAAGAGCTGCAAGGAGTTCACCGTCAAACTGACCCACTCCGGCAACCTGCCGAAGAACGTCATGGGCCATAACCTGGTGATCAGCAAGACTGCTGACATGCAGGCGATTGCCACCGAAGGCATGAGCCAGGGCATCGAGAAGGGCTACCTGAAAGAAGACAACGCCAACATCATCGCCCACACCGCGATGATCGGTGCGCCGGAGAAAGAAACCGAAGTGAAGTTCGACACGTCCAAGCTGGAAGCCGGTGGCGACTACAGCTTCTTCTGCACCTTCCCGGGCCACATCGCGATGATGAAGGGCAAGGTTGTCGTCAAGTAATTGAGTAAGGGGAGGGCTTTGCCCTCCATTCGCAGCGCAAGGCTGCTCCTACAGGGGAATGCAATCGTCTGTAGGAGCAGCCTTGCGCTGCGATTGGGGCGCAAAGCGGCCCCAGGCCCTCAAGGGGCGAACGGCAGTTCGCGCTTGTGCTGGGTCTTGCGGTAGGTCGCGACGATGATGTCGAACGCTGCCTGATCAACCGGCTGCCCCTGCAGGAACGCATCAATCTGCTCATACGTCACGCCATGTGACGCCTCGTCCGGCTTGCCCGGCTCAAGGTCTTCCAGGTCGGCTGTCGGTACCTTCTCCACCAGCGATTCCGGCGCACCAAAGCGGCGCGCAATGGCCCGTACCTGGTTTTTCACCAGCCCGCTCAGCGGGGCCAGGTCGCAGGCACCATCACCAAACTTGGTAAAGAAGCCCATCACCGCTTCGGCGGCATGGTCAGTGCCGATCACCAGGCCTGCACGGGCGCCAGCGATGGTGTACTGGGCGACCATGCGGGTACGCGCCTTGACGTTGCCGACAACAAAGTCCACCAATGTTGGCGAGCCGTTTTTCAGTTCCACCACCTCAGCTGCCAACGCTTTCACTGCCGGGGCAATGTCGACGGTGTGCACTTCATCGGCCTTGATCACGTCAAGGCACGCTTGGGCGTCATGCTCGTCATGCTGCACCTGATAGGGCAAGCGCACGGCAATGAAGGTGTAGGCCTTATCGCCGGTTTCGGCACGCAGCTCGTTGATCGCGCGCTGGGCAAGCAGGGCAGCGGTCAGTGAGTCGACACCGCCACTGATGCCCAGTACCAGCGTTTTGAGCCGGGCATTGGCCAGGCACTCCTTGATGAACGCCACGCGCCGAGCCACTTCGTTGTCGAGCGCGGCGGCATCGGCGAACGGTGGCTGCACCTTGAGCGCTTGGGCAATCTCTCGCTGAACGGCTTGCATGGGTTACTCCTTGCTGGGGATTTTGAAAACGTGGCGCATGTAGGCAACGAAGTTCTCGTCGCGGCACTGGGTCTTGGCCGCCTCGTCAGAGATTTTCGCCACCGGCGAGCCATTGCAGTCGGTCATTTTAAGCACGATGTTCATCGGCGCCACACCCGGTATGTCGCAGGTCAGGTTGGTGCCGATGCCGAAACTGACGTTGATGCGGCCGCGCAGGGCGCGGAAGATTTCCAGCGAACGGGTCAGGTTGAGGCCGTCGGAAAACACCAGGGTCTTGGTCATCGGGTCGATACCCAGCTTCTGGTAATGAACGATGGCTTTTTCCGCCCAGGCCACTGGCTCGCCCGAATCGTGGCGCAGGCCGTCGAACAGCTTGGCAAAGTACAAATCGAAATCGCCGAGGAAGGCGTCCATGGTGATGCAGTCGGTCAGGGCGATGCCCAGCAGGCCGCGGTACTCGCGTACCCAGCAGTCCAGTGCGGCGCTCTGGCTGTCGATCAAGCGCGGGCCGAGCTGTTGGTGAGCCATGATCCATTCGTGGGCCATGGTGCCCAGCGGCTTGATATCCAGTTTCCATGCCAGGTCGACGTTGCTGGTGCCCACGAAACGGGCCGGGAAGTCATCACGCAGCACCCGTACCACCTCTTCCTGAACACGGCTGGAAAACCGCCGGCGGGTGCCGAAATCGGCCACTTGCAGGTCGGCCAGCTCGTCGTCACTGGCATGCGCGCGCAGCCAGTCAAACTTGCGGTACAGCTGGTCGCGGGCTTCGGCCAGGCGCATGTGCGGGTGCAGGTGGCGGTTGCGCACTTCGCTGATGATGGCCAACAAGGGCACTTCAAACAGGATCACGTGCAGCCAGGGGCCACGCAGGCGTAGGAACAGTTGATCGTTTTCGATGCCGATGCGCACGTAACGCAGGTTGAAGCGGAACAGGCGCAGAAACCGCAGGAAGTCTGGCTTGAGAAAGCTGATACGTTCCAGAAAGCCCAGTTGGCCTTCATCCAGGGTCAGGTCGCTGAGCAGTTCGAGCTGGTTGCGGATCTCGCCGAGGTAAGGGCGCAGGTCTTCGCCGTTGCGGCAGCGAAACTCCCATTCCACGTCGGCGTCCGGGTAGTTGTGCAGCACACCCTGCATCATGGTGAGTTTGTAGAAGTCGGTGTCGAGCAGGTTGTGCACGATGCGCTCGGCGAATGCGCTCTCGCTCATCAAGGGTGGCTCCGGAAGCGGCGAATGGCGGCCATTGTGCCAGCCTTTTGCATTTTCATGTTTCTGCTGCGGCCCATTCGCGGGCAAGCCCGCTCCCATCTGGCCGGCATAACGGCCAAAACAGAGGTGTTTTTCCGTGCACCCGCTAGCCTTGAAACAGTGCTGCCTGTAGCAGTCGCGCACCAGCGGTGTGCACTTCGGTGACGTCGGCTGTTACAGGGCGGTTGCACGTAAACACTTGCCAGGGTTGCAATGATGGCACTTCACGGTTGCTCCTTGTCTGTACGTGTGGTGGCGCCTGCCGCGCGGCAGACGGTTGCACGCTCAATAAAGAAAAGGCCGTCGGTCGCCTGCCAGCCGCCCTGGCTGTGTGATTTCCCGGAATACAAAACCAATGGCACGGCCCTTGCTCTGAGCACAGGGTTGAGAAGTTGTAGTGCCAACCAAAAAAAACTCTAGGAGCACCACCTCATGTCGCAGACGTTTTACAAGAAAGGTTTCCTGGCTCTGGCCGTCGCTACGGCACTGGGTATTTCTTCGTATGTTCAGGCCGACATCAAGATCGGCGTCGCAGGCCCGATGACCGGTGCCAACGCAGCGTTTGGCGAGCAGTACATGAAAGGTGCCCAGGCGGCAGCCGACAAGATCAACGCCGAAGGTGGGGTCAACGGCGAGAAGATCGTCCTGGTGAAGGGCGATGATGCCTGCGAACCGAAACAAGCCGTGGCCGTGGCCAACCGCCTGGTCGACCAGGACAAAGTGGCAGGCGTGGTGGGCCATTTCTGCTCCTCCAACACCATCCCTGCTTCCGAGGTGTACGACGAAGCCGGTGTGATCGCCATCACCCCAGGCTCGACCAACCCGCAGGTGACCGAGCGCGGCCTTTCCGCCATGTTCCGCATGTGTGGCCGCGACGACCAGCAGGGCATCGTTGCCGGTGACTACATCGTCGATGTGCTCAAAGGCAAGAAGGTGGCCGTGCTGCACGACAAGGACACTTACGGCCAAGGCCTGGCCGATGCCACCAAGGCGCAGCTCGAGAAGCGTGGCGTGAAGCCTGTGCTGTACGAAGGCCTGACCCGCGGCGAGAAAGACTTCAGCGCCGTGGTCACCAAGATCCGCTCCACCGGCGCCGACGTGGTCTATTTCGGTGGCCTGCACCCAGAGGCCGGCCCACTGGTACGCCAGCTGCGTGAGCAAGGCCTGAAGGACGTCAAGTTCATGTCCGATGATGGCATCGTCACCGACGAACTGGTGTCCACGGCGGGTGGCGCACAGTACGTCGATGGCGTGTACATGACCTTCGGCGCCGACCCGCGCCTGCTGCCGGACAGCAAGGCCGTGGTGGAAGAGTTCCGCAAGAACGGCACCGAGCCTGAAGGCTACACCCTGTACGCCTATGCCTCGTTGCAGGCGCTTGCCGCCGCGTTCAACGGTGCCAAGTCGAACAAAGGCGAAGACGCCGCCAAATGGCTCAAGGCCAACCCGGTCAAGACCGTCATGGGCGAGAAGAAGTGGGACAGCAAGGGCGACCTGACCGTCTCCGACTACGTGGTCTACCAGTGGGACAAAGACGGTAAATACCACCAGCTGGAAAAACAAAAATAATAACGGCTACCGGCCCGGGTGCTTACTGCCCCGGGCTGCAGCCCCGCGGTACCTGTCTTTATCCGTAGATCTGCACAGTTCTGCGCTGCGAGGGCCGCTGCATTCAGGGCCCGCCGTGGTAGGCGCTCGTGCAATCTCAATCAGGTGAGATTGCGTTATGGATGGTATTTTTCTGCAGCAACTGGTCAACGGCCTGACCCTCGGGTCGGTCTATGGCCTGATCGCCATCGGCTACACAATGGTCTATGGCATCATCGGCATGATCAACTTCGCGCACGGCGAGGTGTATATGATTTCCGCGTACCTCGCGGCGATCAGCCTGGCATTGCTGGCCTATTTCGGCGTCGAATCGTTCCCGCTTCTGATGCTGGGCACGCTGTTGTTCACCGTCGTCGTCACGGGCGTCTATGGCTTCACCATCGAACGCATCGCCTACAAACCCCTGCGCAACTCCACCCGTCTGGCACCGCTGATCAGTGCCATCGGCATCTCGCTGATCCTGCAAAACTATGCACAGATCAGCCAGGGCGCCCGCCAGCAAGGCGTGCCAACCCTGCTTGAAGGCGCCTTGCGGGTAGAAGTCGGCACCGGCTTCGTGCAATTGACCTACACCAAGATCTTCATCCTGATTGCCGCATTCGTCGGCATGGGCCTGCTTACCTATGTGATCAAGTACACCAAGCTCGGCCGCATGTGCCGCGCCACGCAGCAAGATCGCAAGATGGCCTCGATCCTGGGCATCAACACCGATCGGGTGATTTCCTACGTATTCGTCATCGGTGCAGTCATGGCCGCACTGGCGGGCGTGCTGATCACCATGAACTACGGCACCTTCGACTTCTATGCCGGCTTCATCATCGGCATCAAGGCGTTCACGGCGGCGGTATTGGGCGGCATCGGTTCGCTACCGGGGGCCATGCTCGGCGGCATCATCCTCGGCATCTCCGAGTCGCTGTTCTCTGGCCTGATCAACTCCGACTACAAGGACGTATTCAGCTTCTCGCTGCTGGTGATGATCCTCATCTTCCGTCCCCAGGGCCTGCTGGGTCGCCCGCTTGTGGCTAAGGTGTGAACATGTCCACTGCCAAAACTGCCCCTGTTTCCGAAACCAATGGTTTCGACCTCAAACGCAGCCTGCTGGAGACCTTCGTCGCCGGCCTGCTGGCACTCATTGTCTTTGGCCCGGTCGTCGGCGTGGTGCTCGACGGCTACAGCTTCAATGCCGAACCCCGCCGCGTGGCGTGGCTGGTTGGCGGGGTGATGGTCGGGCGCTTCCTGCTCAGCCTGTACCTGCAGACGGGCGCCGGGCGGCGCATGCTCCAAGGCTTCGACAACGGTGGCTCGGGCGTGCATGTGAACGCGCCGGACTACAAGTCGCGGCTGCGCTACATCATCCCGGCGCTGGTGGTGATTGCCATCGTCTTCCCAATCTTTGCTAACAAGTACCTGCTGACCGTGGTCATCCTCGGCCTGATCTATGTGTTGCTGGGCCTTGGCCTGAACATCGTGGTCGGCCTGGCGGGCCTGCTCGACCTGGGTTACGTGGCGTTCTACGCCATCGGCGCCTACGGCCTGGCGTTGGGCTACCAGTACCTGGGCCTGGGCTTCTGGAGCGTGCTGCCGCTGGCGGCGATCGCGGCGGCGCTGGCGGGGTGCATACTCGGCTTCCCGGTGTTACGCATGCACGGTGACTACCTGGCGATCGTGACCCTGGGCTTTGGCGAGATCATCCGCCTGGTGCTGAACAACTGGCTGTCGTTCACGGGCGGCCCGAACGGCATGCCGGCACCGTCGCCGACCTTCTTTGGCCTGGAATTCGGCCGCCGGGCCAAGGACGGTGGGGTGCCGATCCATGAGTTTCTTGGCATCGATTACAACGCCAACCTGAAGTTCGTGTTCATCTACGCCGTGCTGTTCCTGGTGGTGCTGGCAGTGCTGTACATCAAGCACCGGTTGACCCGCATGCCGGTTGGCCGTGCCTGGGAAGCCCTGCGTGAAGACGAGATCGCCTGCCGCTCGATGGGCCTGAACCACGTGCTGGTCAAGCTTTCGGCGTTCACCCTGGGGGCTTCCACCGCGGGCCTGGCGGGCGTGTTCTTCGCCACGTACCAGGGCTTCGTCAACCCGTCGTCGTTCACCTTCTTCGAGTCGGCGCTGATCCTCGCCATCGTCGTGTTGGGTGGCATGGGCTCGACCGTCGGTGTGGTGATCGCAGCGTTCGTGCTGACCGTGGCGCCAGAGCTGCTGCGTAGCTTCTCCGAGTACCGCGTGCTGCTGTTTGGCGTATTGATGGTGTTGATGATGATCTGGCGACCGCGTGGGCTGATCCGCATCAGCCGTGCCGGTGTGGTCCCGCGTAAAGGAGTGGCGCCATGAACGACGATATCATTCTGTCGGTCGACAACCTGATGATGCAGTTTGGCGGCATCAAGGCGCTGAGTGACGTAAGCCTCAAGGTCCGGCGCAACCAGATCTTCGCGCTGATCGGCCCCAACGGTGCGGGCAAGACCACGGTGTTCAACTGCCTGACCGGCTTCTACAAAGCCAGCGGCGGGCGTATCGAACTGAACGTGCGCGGCAGCCAGACCAACGTCATCCAGTTGCTCGGCGAGCGCTTCCAGGCGACGGACTTCGTTTCGCCCGCGCGCTTTGCCAACCGCCTGTACTACAAGATGTTCGGCGGCACCCACCTGGTGAACCGCGCCGGCCTCGCCCGGACCTTCCAGAACATTCGCCTGTTCAAGGAAATGTCGGTGGTGGAGAACCTGTTGGTGGCCCAGCACATGTGGGTCAACCGCAACCTGCTGGCCGGGGTGCTCAACACCAAGGCCTACCGCAAGGCCGAGAGCGATGCCCTCGACCATGCGTTCTATTGGCTGGAGGTGGTCGACCTGGTCGATTGCGCCAACCGCTTGGCCGGTGAGTTGTCTTATGGCCAGCAGCGTCGCCTGGAAATCGCCCGGGCCATGTGCACGCGGCCGAAGATCATCTGCCTGGACGAACCGGCTGCCGGCCTCAACCCGCAGGAAACCGAGGCGCTCAGTGGCATGATCCGCGTGCTGCGTGACGAGCACGACATCACCGTGGTGCTGATCGAACACGACATGGGCATGGTCATGAGCATTTCCGACCATATCGTCGTGCTTGACCATGGCAACGTGATCGCCGAAGGCGCGCCACAGGAAATCCGCAACAACCCGACGGTGATTGCCGCCTACCTGGGTGCAGACGAAGAGGAACTGGTATGAGTGCACCCATTCTCGAGCTGAAGGAGCTGGATGTGTTCTACGGGCCGATCCAGGCCCTGAAGAAGGTGTCGATGCACATCAACGAAGGCGAGACGGTGAGCCTGATCGGTGCCAACGGTGCCGGCAAATCGACCTTGCTGATGTCGATTTTCGGCCAGCCGCGCGCGTCTTCGGGGCACATCGTTTACCGGGGCACAGACATCACCCGCAAGTCGTCGCATTACATCGCTTCCAACGGTATTGCGCAGTCACCTGAGGGGCGGCGGGTGTTCCCCGACATGACCGTCGAGGAAAACCTGATGATGGGCACCATCCCGATTGGCGACAAATACGCCAAGGAGGACATGGAGCGGATGTACGAGCTGTTCCCGCGGTTGAAGGAGCGGCGCACCCAGCGGGCCATGACCATGTCGGGGGGCGAGCAGCAGATGCTCGCCATTGCCCGCGCGCTGATGAGCCGGCCGAAGCTGTTGCTGCTCGATGAGCCATCGCTGGGGCTGGCGCCGATTGTGGTCAAGCAGATCTTCGCCACCTTGCGTGAGTTGGCCAAGACTGGGATGACCATCTTCCTGGTTGAGCAGAATGCCAACCATGCGCTGAAGTTGTCGGACCGGGCGTATGTGATGGTCAATGGGCAGATCCGCATGACGGGCACCGGCCAGGAGTTGTTGGTGAACGAGGAAGTGCGCAGCGCCTATTTGGGCGGGCACTGAGTGGTCACACTGGGGCCGCACAGCGGCCTCAGTGCTTCAAGCCGAATGTGGACAACTTGTCGCACAGCCTTCTTTAGCCTCTCCAAAAACCCTTCGCAAGCCATTGTTTCCACAGCCTTGTTTTACCCACGGATAATGTGGAACCGCCTGTGGAAAACATGGGTGCACCTCGCTACAGCCCTTTGTTTTCATGCCTTGTAGGGCGTTGATCATTTTTTGTTCGCTTTGCCCTTGTGGATGATTTTTCACGGTTTTTTACTCACAGGCTGCTGCGTCCGATGCCTCGTAAAACCTGTGGGTAAGTCTGTGCAAAAACCTTGGACAGACCGCTGCAAGCGGCATGGTTGAAAGCCTTGCGCCATCACCTCAGAGATATCCACCGACCGTGGATCGCTGAAAGGGTTCCGCGAGCACGATAAGTTGCCCCCAATCCGTGGGGAAAGCCTTGTGGATAACGTGCGCATAGCTGGCGCGAAGCCCTCTGCTACGCGGCTTTGGTAGGTGTGATCATTTTTTGACCAATGGCTTCAATGGCTTGCTGCCTGCGTGGTACGAAGGCATGCTGCAAACCCTGCCGAAAATAATCCACAGCGAGGAACACAGCATGACGTCCACCGTATTCATCACTGGCGCGACTTCCGGTTTCGGCGAGGCCACCGCCCGACGTTTTGCACAGGCCGGCTGGAAGCTGATCCTCACCGGTCGCCGCAAGGAGCGCCTGGATGCGCTGTGCGCAGAACTGTCAGCCCAGACCGAGGTGCACGGGCTGGTGCTCGATGTACGCGACCGCAAAGCCATGGAGGCGGCCATCGGCAACCTGCCGCCTGGGTTCGATAAACTGCGTGGCCTGGTCAACAACGCCGGCCTGGCCCTGGGCGTGGATGCGGCGCAGAACTGCAGCCTGGACGACTGGGAAACCATGGTCGACACCAACATCAAGGGCATGATGTACACCACGCGCCTGCTGCTGCCTCGGTTGATCGCCCACGGGCGTGGCGCGTCGATCCTCAACGTCGGCTCGGTGGCGGGCAATTACCCCTACCCGGGCAGCAACGTGTATGGCGGCACCAAGGCGTTCGTCGGGCAGTTCTCGCTGAGCCTGCGTTGCGACCTGCGCGGCACGGGCGTGCGCGTCAGTAACATCGAGCCGGGGCTGTGCGAGAGCGAGTTCTCGCTGGTGCGTTTCGGTGGCGACCAGGCCAAGTACGACGCCACCTACGCAGGTGCCGAGCCGATCCAGCCGCAGGATATTGCCGAGACCATCTTCTGGATTCTCAACCAGCCGGCGCACATCAACATCAACAGCCTGGAGCTGATGCCAGTGAGCCAGGACTGGGCAGGGTTCTCGATCGATCGGTCGGTCAAGGGCTGATCAGCAGCATGGGCGGGTAAAAAGCCTGCCCATGCTGCTTCACGGCTTTCAGTGGTCGCGGAAGGTTTTGTTTGAATCGAGAAGGTGCAAGGCTTGCAGCATATCGTTGACGACATCAGCGAGCATGGCATCTTCTCTGGTTGGGTGCCCCTCGGCATACCTCAGCAGGCTTGAAAGCAGGCCCAGCTTTTGCTCGTGGAGCAGCTTGTTCTTCTCAAGCTTCGAGGTCGCGACATCCTTTTCGGTAGCAGCAATTTCCTTTTGGAAGTGAGCCTTCAGCGTTTCATTGCTCATGGTCAACTCCTATCAATGGAGCCCTTACGCTATCAACGCGACACGAGAACGGAAACTGGTAAAAATGTCAGGTCATTGCAAGCGCTGAAGCCCTTCCAGGCAAGTCGCCAAGTGATAAGGCGTAGTGGAAGGCATGTCATGTCGGCTGACCGCGCCCTCGCCATCTCGGCACTCATACCAGCCGCCGTCATGCAGGAACCGCTGCTCCATCGCCTGCAATTGCGCAGCCAGTTTCGCCTCATTCCCTGACCGCAACGCCAGCGCCCGCAGGTACTCCGCCTGGGCCCAGATCCGCTGGGTGGCATCGAGCACCTTGCCGTCCACCGCGAGCATCGACAGCACCGCCGAATCTTTAACCCCGTACTGCTCGGCGTATTCGAAGGCGCGGGCAATGGAGCCATGCAGTGGCGTGCCACGTAGCAGGGGCGAGGTATCGAGCAGGTAAAACCACTCGAACTGATGACCCGGTTCGAACCAGTTATCCACAGCGCCATTTGGCTTTTCCAGCATCAGGCCATGCTGCGGTTCGATGAACTGCGCCTGCAGGGCCTCGCACATGTGCAGCAGGGCCTGCTGCACGCCTTCATCCTCACGCACGGCAAGCACCTGCAGGAACGCTTCGGCCAGGTGCATCTGCGGATTCTGCAGCGGGCCGCTGCCCAGGTCGGACCAGTCTTCACCCAGGCTGGCCTCGTACAGGCCGTCGTCGCGGGCGAACTGCTCGCTGATGATTTCCAGGGCAGCGTTCAGTGCAGACTCCACCAGGCTCTCGCGAACCTTGCCCCAGTAATGGGCGCAGGCAAACACGATGAACGCATGGGTGTAGAGGTCTTTGCGGCGGTCCAGCGGCTTGCCTTCGGCATCGATGCTGTAGAACCAGCCACCGTGCTCGGCATCGTGAAAATGCCGCTGCAACGAACGGAACAACGCCGCCGCTCGCGCTGCCGCGCCGGGTTGCTCGATGCGGCTGCTGAACAGGTACAGCTGGCGAGCGCAGGCCATCGCCCGGTAGCGTTGCACGGGCAATGGGCGGTGCTGGGCGTCCAGGGCTTCGAAGGGCAGGGCCATTTCGTCGTTCCAGCCCGGGCCTTGCCACAGCGGCACGATACGCTCGGCGAAGTGCTGGTTGAAGCGGGCCAGTTCGGGCGGAGTGGGGCGGGGGTCGGACATGAAAGCGCTCGTCACAATCGGGCAGTGCGCCATGGTAGCAGAACTGGGGTTTTGGGTTGTTTACACGGGCCTCTTCGCGGGCAAGCCCGCTCCCACAGGTGATCGAGCTGCTCGCGAAGAGGCCCGCATAGCCAACAGATCAGCTCGGGTTACCCAAGCCTTGCCAATGGCGTGCGCCGACGAAGATGAAGCGCAACTGCTGGGTGATTTTTTCCTGCGCGGTCAGGGCCTGTGGATAACCCGCGTCGGGGCTGTCGATCAGCTCCGGCAGGGTGGCGAATACGGTCTTCACCACCAGGTCGGCCATCACCGCCAGTGCCGCAGCGTCCAGGTGCTGCCAGCGCTTCATGCGTGCCAGGTCGGTGGCCAGGTCGTCGCTGATGTCCTGGCGCAGGCGGGCAATCGCCTGGCGGACCGCCTGCGAGCCCCCGTATTGCTCACGGGCCAGGAACAGGAACTGGGCGCGGTGGGCGGCGACCACGTCGAGGAAGATGCGTACCGAGGCGTCGGTAATGCCACCAAACTCGAATTCGTTCTGGCGCACCAGGCGGATGGTCTGGCGGAAGGTGGTATCGACCTCGGCCACCAGGGCCAGGCCCAGTGCGTCCATGTCGGGGAAATGCCGGTAGAAACCGGTCGGTACGATACCCGCCGTTTTCGCCACTTCGCGCAGGCTGATGCTGCCGAAACCACGGCCACTCTCCATGAGCTGGCAGGCTGCATCGAGCAGGGCCTGGCGGGTCTGTAGCTTCTGTTCGGCGCGCGGCAGCATGGGGGCAGGATTCTGTGTCGGTCGAGGCTGGGCACTCTAGTTAAAAAAACGAAGCCCGGTCAATGGACCGGGCTTGGAGGTGAGCAGGCAATGTGCTGCAGGTTGTTCTTTTCGACCATGGCGATCAGCTCACACGGCTGAGTTCAACCAGGCGATCCGAGCCACCTTCAGCTACACGGCCAGCGCGTTCGATCAAACGGTCGGCACCGCCTTCGGCGACTTGGCCAGCACGCTCGATCAGGCGATCGGAGCCACCTTCGGCAACCCGGCCAGTGCGTTCGATCAGGCGATCGGAGCCACCTTCGGCTACACGGCCAGTGCGTTCAATCAAGCGGTCGGAGCCGCCTTCGGCTACGCGGCCAGTGCGTTCGATCAAGCGATCCGAACCGCCTTCGGCAACGGTTTTCAGCGGCTGGGCGATTTCTGCGGTGCTGGAACGCGATTCGGCGGTCAGGTGCTGTTCAGCGGCCGGCAGGGCAAAAGCGTTGGCAGCAAGCAGGGACAGGGTCAGGGTCAGCAGGTGGCGTTTCATGATTTCGGTGCTCCTCTGGGGGGCTGGAAAGTGGGTACGGAGCCAATGCTACGCCCGGGAGCGCCAGAGAAAAGTTCATAAGGATAATGGTAACAATCGACAGCATTGATAGAGGCTGCTGATGGCTCTAGTGCAAGTGTCTTGAGGTGGGTGATGGCTTTTTGATTTCATGCTTTAGGGCCAGGGTAAGGCCTTTGCCCAGCGCAAATGCTGAACAAGAAGCCAGGAAAAACTTCGCTATCATGGCGCCACGGATAAAACCCAGCGGGTTTTCATCAGTCCGAGTTAATGAGTGCCATCGGCGCCCGCTTTGTGCCATGCCGTCAGGAGAATCACGCAATGACGCGACCCGCCAGAATCCTCGTCTGGACCCTTGCCACCCTGTTGACCCTCGTGGCGATACTGGTGGTGGTAATCGCCACCTTCGACTGGAACCGCGTCAAGCCGTTGCTCAACGAGAAGGTATCCGAAGCCCTGCACCGGCCGTTCGCGATCAATGGCAACCTTGCCGTGAAGTGGCGCACCGAACCTGAAGAAGGTGGTTGGCGCGCGTGGGTGCCCTGGCCGCACTTCATTGCCGAGGACCTGACCTTGGGCAACCCCGATTGGCTCAAGGAGCCGAAAATGGTTGGCCTCGAGCGGGTGGAGTTCCGCCTGGCGCCGCTGCCGCTGGTGTTCCAGCAGATTGTCATCCCGCGCATCAACCTGACCAAACCGACGGCCAGCCTCATTCGCCTGGCCGACGGGCGCGCTAACTGGACCTTTGACTTCGGCCCCAAAGACGAAAACGCGGAACCCTCGAAATGGGCGTTGGACATCGGGGCCATCGGTTTTGACCAAGGCAACGTCAGCCTCGATGACCAGACCCTGAAGACCAGCATGAAGGTGCAGGTCGACCCTTTGGGCAAGCCGATCCCGTTCAGCGACATCGTCGGCAAGGCGCGTGCCGAGAAAACCGGCGGCGCCCAGGACTACGCGTTCGGCTTCAAGGCCCAAGGCCGCTACAAGGGCCTGCCAGTGTCCGGCACCGGCAAGATCGGTGGCCTGCTGGCGCTGCAGGACGCCAGCCAACCGTTCCCGTTGCAGGCCGATGTGCGCATTGCGGATACTCACGTGGTGCTTGCCGGTACCCTGACCGACCCGCGCAACCTCGGCGCGCTCGACCTGCGCCTGCGCTTGTCCGGCAATAGCTTGGGCAACCTCTACCCGTTGACCGGCGTGACCTTGCCGGACACCCCGGCTTATGCCACCGACGGCCACCTCAGCGCCAACCTGCATGCCGAGCAAGGCGCCACGTTCAATTACCAAGGGTTCAATGGCAAGATCGGCGACAGCGACATCCACGGCGACCTGGCCTTCGTGGCCAGCCAGCCACGGCCCAAACTCTCCGGCAAGCTGGTCTCCAACCAGCTCTTGTTCAAGGACCTGGCGCCGCTGATCGGTGCCGATTCCAACGCCGAGCAGAAAGCCCGCGGCGGAGCCAGCAAGCAGCCGACGGGCAAAGTGCTGCCGGTGGAGGAGTTTCGCACCGACCGCTGGCGCGCCATGGACGCCGACGTCGAATTTGCCGGCAAGCGCATCGTCCACAGTGAGCAATTGCCGTTCAACGACCTGTCTGCCCACGTGATTCTCGAAGACGGCCTGCTGCGCATGGCACCGCTGCGCTTTGGCGTAGCCGGCGGCAACCTGGCTTCCAGGATCCGCCTGGATGGCCGCAGCGTCCCTTTGCAGGGCCGGGCACAGCTGACTGCGCGGGGCTTCAAGCTCAAGCAACTGTTCCCCACCTTCGCGCCGATGCAGACCAGCTTTGGCGAGTTGAACGGCGATGCCGACATCACCGGCCGCGGCAACTCGGTGGCGGCACTGCTGGGCACGGCCAATGGCGACCTGCGCATGTTGATTAACGATGGTGCGGTCAGCCGCAGCCTGATGGAAATCGCCGGGCTGAACGTGGGCAACTACGTGATTGGCAAGTTGTTCGGTGACGAGGACGTGCAGATCAACTGCGCGGCGGCCGATGTCGGCATCAAGGATGGGCTGGCGACGACACGCCTGTTCATCTTCGATACCGAGAACGCGATCATCTACATCAACGGCACGGCGAATTTTGCCAGCGAGCAGCTTGACCTGAAAATCACCCCAGAGTCGAAAGGGCTGCGGCTGTTCTCGCTGCGTTCGCCGTTGTACGTGCGCGGGCCGTTTGCCAAGCCCAGTGCCGGGGTGCAGGCTGTGCCATTGGCGTTGCGTGGCGCGGGGATGGTGGCGTTAGGGGTGGTCGCGGGGCCGGCGGCGGGGTTGCTGGCATTGATCGCGCCGAGCAGTGGGGATGAGCCTAATCAGTGCACACCGTTGTTGCAGCAGATGAGGGCGGGCAAGGCGCCGACTGAGGTGAAAGGCAAGAAATGAGTGAAGGGGGCCGCTTTGCGGCCCATTCGCGGCACAAGGCCGCTCCCACAAGTGCTCCGCAAAGCCTGAACTGTGCGGTGAACCTGTGGGAGCGGCCTTGTGCCGCGAAAGGGCTGCAACGCAGCCCCGTACGATTACAATCCTTGCAGCAAATCGGACATATCGTCCGCGTGCTCTTCTTCCTGCGCCAGGATGTCTTCAAAAATACGGCGCGTGGTCGGGTCGCTATCACCAATGTACTGAATGATCTCGCGGTAGCTGTCGATCGCAATGCGCTCGGCCACCAGGTCTTCAAGCACCATTTCTTTCAAGTTGCTACCTGCCACGTACTGGGCATGGGAATTCTTGGTCAGGTTGTCCGGGTTGAAGTCCGGCTCGCCACCCAGCTGGACAATCCGCTCGGCCAACTTGTCGGCATGCTCGGCTTCCTGGTTGGCATGCTCCAGAAACTCTTCGGCTGCCACGCTGGCCTTGATACCGCTGGCCATGAAGTAGTGACGCTTGTAACGCAGCACGCAGACCAATTCGGTGGCCAGCGACTCGTTGAGCAGGCGCAGGATCTCGGTACGGTCGGCGTGGTAACCCTCGGTCACCGCGCCTTGCTCCACGTGCTGGCGGGCACGTTCGCGCAGTGTTTTCACATCGGTCAGTTCAACGTTGCTCATGGTTATCTCCAAACGAATCAGGACGGGGGGTCAAGTGGTAACGAAGGCTCACGCGCCGTGGACGGCGTCGCTGTCCTCTTGTCGTTGTTTGCACGTCTTGAAGCCCTTGGCGTCGACATGCCCGGTGGCGTCGAAACGCACGTAGTAGGGCTGCTGCTTGCCGTCGCGGTTGAGGATGTAGTCGTTGCAGGTGCCCCCGTGCGGCAGGTCGATCACGTTCGACGGGCTGCCGCCGATGGCAATGACCTTCTGCATGGTCATGCCGTGCTCGACCTGCTTGACCAACGGTTCGTCACGGTAGGTGACGTAATCCACCGGGTTTTCCGGGCGGCTGCCGCAGGCGGCCAGGGTTGCACTGGCCAGAAGGATTGCCAGGGTCTGCTTGTACATGGTCCCGCTCCTTGCTCAAGGGTCTGTTCTGGTTTGGAACCGCACGGCGCGCCAGGAGTTCGATTGCGATGGTCATCGAAGCCGCTGTAGTGTGGGCCGTCGTCCACGGAGAGGGGCAGGGCAATGGGGCAGGAACTGGCTACGCGATACCCTGTGGTGCTGGTGCCGGGCATGCTCGGCTTCGTGCGGGTACTGCTTTATCCCTACTGGTTCGGGATCGTGCCGGCCTTGCGCAAGGGCGGCGCGCAGGTGCATGCCGTACAAGTGTCGCCGTTGCATTCCAGCGAAGTGCGCGGCGAGCAGTTGCTGGCGATCATCGAAGGCATCTGCCAGCGCAGCGGCGCGGCCAAGGTCAACCTTATCGGCCACAGCCAAGGCGCCTTGGATGCGCGCTATGCGGCCGCCAAACGGCCCGACCGGGTAGCTTCGGTGACGTCGGTGGCGGGGCCCAACCATGGCTCCGAACTGGCTGACCACCTGGAACGCACAGCGCCTGGCGAATCACCCCAAGGGCGTATCCTCAAGGCGGTGCTGCATGGCGTGGCAGTGCTGCTGGTGTGGCTGGAAACCGGCTGGCGGCGGGACCCGCTGCCCATCGATGTGCACGCCTCGCATCAGGCGCTGACCAGTGCCGGGGTGGCGCTGTTCAACCAGGCTTATCCACAGGGCCTGCCCGACACCTGGGGCGGTGATGGGCCCGCGCAGGTCAACGGCGTGCGCTACTACTCCTGGTCAGGCACCTTGCAGCCTGGCCTGACTGACCGAGGGCGCAACCGCTTTGACGGCAGCAACCGCTTCTGCCGCTTGTTCGCCCGCAGCTTCGTCAAGGAAAAGGGCCATTGCGACGGCATGGTCGGGCGCTTCAGCTCGCACCTGGGGCAGGTGATCGGCGATGACTACCCGCTCGATCACCTGGACATCGTCAACCAGTCGCTGGGGGCAGTCGGCAAGGGCGCCGAACCGGTGCGGCTGTTCACCGAACACGCCGCCCGGCTCAAAGCTGCGGGGCTATGACGCGGCGGCGCACCGGTGTGGTCCAGCGTTCGGCAAGGATCACCCCGGCCAGGGTCAGCAGGCCGCCGATCAGGTGATAGCGGGCCAGTTGTTCATCCAGCACCACGGCGGCAATCAGCGCGGTGACCAGCGGCAGCAGGTTGAAGAACAACGTGGTACGGCTTGGCCCCAGGCGATGCACGGCCTGCATCCATACCAGCGGCGCGATCATCGAGGCCAGCACGCAGGCGTACAGCACCAGGCCGACGTTGTGGGCGTTCAGGCCGGTCTTGTCCGACAGCAGGAACAACGGCAGCAGCACGACGATAGCCACCAGCACCTGCAAGTACAGCAGCTGCAAGGGCGGCAGGCGCAATTGCCATTTTTTCAGCAGGAAGCTGTACAGCGCGTAGGCCAGGGTGGCCACCAGCATCAGCAGGTCGCCGCTGTTCAGGCCCTGTTCCAGCAGCGCCCCGGGATGGCCGGCGGAGACCACCTCGAGCACGCCGAAAAACGACACCAGGGCGCCGATCAAGGCGCCGAAGGTCAGGCTCTGGCCGAGCCAGGCGATGGACAGGGCCAGCGACATCAACGGCATCAGCGAGAGAATGATGCCCATGTTGGTGGCGCTGGTGATGCTGGCGGCGAAGTACGCCAGGCTCTGGTACAGGGCCATGCCCAGCACGCCGAGGACGAAGACTTTGCCCAGGTGCGGGCGGATGGCGGCGCGGTTGCGCCACACGGCCGGTAACAGGAAGGGGGTGAACAGCAGGCCGGCCAGCAGCCAGCGATAGAAGCCGATCTCGGCAGGGTGGATGGCACCGGCCGACAGCTTGGTGACGACGGTGTTGCCAGCCCAGATGAGGATGGCGAGCAGGGGGAAGGTGTAGTTCATGTCGCGGTTACTCGGTTTGGCAAGGTTGGGCCTGCTTTGCAGCGCGCAGTTTGCAGGCAGCGCTGTACCTGTAGGAGCGGGCTTGCCCGCGAAGGCCTGCACATCAGGCCCCGATAGCCCGCTATTATCCGCTGTCTGTCCGCAAGCCTATACTTGTATCCAGACAACCCACCCTTTGAAGCAGACAGCATGCCGCGCAAATACCTCGACATCCCCGGCTTCGACCAACTCCCGGCGCCGGTGTACTTCCGCCATGACGAATTTGGCGCCGACACCCACAGCGCGCCACACCGCCACACCTGGGGCCAACTGAACTACGCGGCCCACGGCGTCATGCACCTGGACGTTGAAGGCCAGCGCTTTCTCTCGCCGCCGCACTACGCCGTCTGGGTGCCGCCGGGCACCGAGCATGGCTGTTACAACCCCCAGGCCATCGTCTACCGCTCGGTCTACCTGGCGCGCAGCCTGTGCGCCGACCTGCCGCAACAACCGTGCAGCCTGGTCATCAGCGACATCCTCAAGGCCATCCTTGGCGACTTCGCCCGGCGTGACCTGAAGGTGGCGCAAGATGAACGCGACCAGCGCCTGGTGCAGGTACTGCTCGACCAGTTGCTGCTGGCCCCGACCCAAACCTGCTACCTGCCCTTCGCCCGCAGCGAGGGCCTGGGCCAGGTGCTCGACGCCTTGAGCCACGCCCCGGGAGACAACCGCCCGCTGGCCGACTGGGCCGCGCAGGTGCATGTCAGCGAACGCACCCTGGCCCGCCAGTTTCTTCGCGAACTGGGCATCAGTTTCGGTGAATGGCGCCTGCGCCTGCGCTTTTTACGCGCCATCGAGGCGCTGGAAGCGGGCTTGCCGATTCAGGCCATTGCCTTCGACCTTGGCTACAGCAGCGGCTCGGCCTTCATCGCCATGTTCCAACGCCAGGCCCACTGCACGCCGGAGCAGTACCGGCGCCAGTCGCGGGCTGAGCTGTAAAAATTCTTGTCTACACTCAGTGGCACCACCGCGCATCGGGCGCGGAAACAGGGAGACCACTCCATGAAGCTGTTGCAAATGCCACTGCTGGTGTTGGCTGTGTTGTTCAGCGCGCAAGGGTTCGCCGCCACCGCGCAACAGGAAAAGATGATCTCGTGCAACGCCGACGCCACCGCCAAGGCGCTCAAGGGCGACGAACGCAAGGCGTTCATGAGCAACTGCCTGAAGAAGAGCGTGCCTGCCACCCAGCAGGAAAAGATGAAGACCTGCAACGCCGACGCCAGCACCAAGGCACTCAAGGGTGACGAGCGCAAAGCGTTCATGAGCGACTGCCTGAAGAAGAAATGACCTGCGCCTATGCCTGTAGGACGAAGGCTGGCAGACTGCGGGTCTTTTCCGTTGTCTGCCCCTGAGGCTGTATGACTTTCACCCCCCGCCAGGTCACCCTGGCCAGCTGGATCATCGTGTTTGCCGGCCTGCTGCTGGCGTTGCCCCTGAAGTTGCTGCCGAGCCTGCTTGCCGGTTTGCTGGTGTTCGAACTGGTCAACATGCTGACGCCACGGCTGCAGCCGCTGATCGCCGGGCAACGTGCGCGTTGGCTGGCCGTGGCCCTGCTCGGCACGTTGGTGGTTACCACCCTGACCCTGCTGATCGCCGGCGCGTTCAGCTTCCTGCTGCACGAGGCAGAAAACCCCGGGGCTTCGCTGGACAAGTTCATGGCCCTGGTCGAGCGGGCCCGTGGGCAGTTGCCGCCGTTCATCGAAGGCTACCTGCCGGCCAGTGCCGCCGAGTTTAAAGTGGCCATCGGTGACTGGCTCAAGAGCCACCTGGGTGAGCTGCAATTGGTGGGCAAGGGCATGGCGCACATGTTCGTCACCTTGCTGATCGGCATGATCCTTGGCGCCATCGTTGCCCTGCAGCGCATCCCTGACATCTCGCGACGCAAGCCGTTGGCGGCAGCGCTGTTCGAACGCCTGAGCCTGCTGGTGCAGGCGTTTCGCAACATTGTCTTCGCGCAGATCAAGATTTCGCTGCTCAACACCACCTTCACCGGCCTCTTCCTGGCCGTGGTGCTGCCGCTGTTCGGTGTGCACCTGCCGCTGACCAAGACACTGATCGTGCTGACCTTCCTGCTCGGGCTGCTGCCGGTGATCGGCAACCTGATGTCCAACACCCTGATCACCATTGTCGGGTTGTCGTTGTCGATCTGGGTGGCGCTGGCGGCGTTGGGTTATCTGATCGTCATCCACAAGGTCGAGTACTTCCTCAACGCGCGGATCGTCGGCGGGCAGATCAGTGCCAAGTCGTGGGAACTGTTGCTGGCGATGCTGGTGTTCGAGGCGGCCTTCGGCTTGCCGGGGGTGGTGGCGGGGCCGATCTACTATGCCTACCTGAAGAGTGAGCTGCGGCGGGCGGAGCTGGTCTGATCTCCTGCGCCGGCCTCTTCGCGGGGCAAGCCCGCTCCCACAGGATTACCTACAGCACAGCGGCAATGGTGATCCTGTGGGAGCGGGCTTGCCCCGCGAAGAGGCCAGCGCAGGCTATAGAGGTTTATCAGATCGAGCCGTAGCGCTTACGCGCCTCAATCGCCAATCCGCTACCAATGCTGCCGAAGATGTTGCCTTCCACATGCCGGGCATTGGGCAGCATCGCCGCCACGCTGTTACGCAGCGCCGGGATCCCGCTCGAACCCCCGGTGAAGAAGACGGTATCCACCTGCCCTTCGCTGACGCCCGCCTTGTTCAGCAGCTCGCTGACGCTGCCGCGCACGCGCTCCAGCAGGCCTTCGATTGCCGCTTCGAACACGGCACGGGTCAGCTCCGCTGTCAGCTCCGGCTCTACCCGGCGCAGGTCGATATGGCGGCTGTCGTGCTCGGTCAGCTCGATCTTGCTGGCTTCCACTTCCATCGCCAGCCAGTGGCCGGCGCGCTGTTCGATCAACTTGAACAAGCGGTCGATGCCCAGGGTGTCTTCGATGTCGTAGCGCATGTTGCCCAGGGCCAGCTGCGACTTCTGCGAATACAGGGCGTTGATCGTGTGCCAGGTGGCCAGGTTGAGGTGATAGCTGGTCGGCATCAGCGCACCGCTCTTCATCCGGCTGCCATAGCCGAACAGCGGCATCACGCCCTGCAGGCTCAGTTGCTTGTCGAAGTCGGTACCGCCAATGTGCACGCCGCCGGTGGCGAGAATGTCGCTTTGGCGTTCGGCCACCAGGTGGCGCTCGGGCGACAGGCGGATCAGGGTAAAGTCGGAGGTACCACCGCCGATATCGACGATCAGTACCAACTCTTCACGGCTGATGCTCGACTCGTAGTCGAAGGCTGCGGCAATCGGTTCGTACTGGAACGACACGTCCTTGAAGCCGATCTTGCGTGCCACGTCGGCCAAGGTGTCCTCGGCCTCCTGGTCGGCGGCCGGGTCTTCATCGACGAAAAACACCGGACGGCCCAGCACCACCTGGTCGAAGCTGCGCTCGGCGGCGGTTTCAGCGCGCTTTTTCAGCTCGCCGATAAACATGCCCAGCAGGTCCTTGAACGGCAGGGCGCTGCCCAGCACGCTGGTGTCGTGTTTGATCAGCTTGGAGCCGAGCAGGCTCTTGAGCGAGCGCATCAGGCGGCCTTCGTAGCCTTCCAGGTATTCGTGCAACGCCAGGCGACCATACACCGGGCGACGCTCCTCGATGTTGAAGAAGACCACCGAAGGCAGGGTGATCTTGCCGTCTTCCAGGGCGATCAGCGACTCAGTACCAGGGCGGTGCCAGCCGACCGTGGAGTTAGAGGTGCCAAAGTCGATGCCCAGGGCGCGGGCCGGGGATACGTCAGACATGGGAAAAGGGCTTCCGGAGGCAAAACGGCCGCGCAGTTTATGCCAGTTGGCAAGAGAATCAAGACCAGTCGTCTGCCATGCAGCAATCCCAAGTGGGCCTTGAAAGGCTATGCTTGACCCCTATCTTCAGTTGCAACACGCAATTTCACATTGGTGATCCACAGATGGACTTCAAAGACTATTACAAGATACTCGGCGTAGAGCCCACGGCGGATGATAAGGCGATCAAGGCCGCGTACCGCAAGCTGGCGCGCAAGTATCACCCCGATGTCAGCAAGGAGCGCGACGCCGAGGACAAGTTCAAAGAGGCCAACGAGGCCTACGAAGTGCTGGGCGACGCGCAGAAACGTGCCGAATTCGACGAAATCCGCAAGTACGGCGGCCAGCATGGCCGGCCGTTCCAGGCGCCGCCGGGCTGGGAAAACCGGGGCGGTGGTGCTGGTGGTGGTTTCGAAGGTGGCGACTTCTCCGACTTCTTCAGCTCGATTTTTGGCGCGCGCGGGGGCAACCCCTTTGGTGGCGCCCGGCAACAGCGCAGTGCAGGCAGGCGAGGGCAGGACGTGGAGCTGGAACTGGCGGTTTTCCTTGAGGAGACCCTGAGCAAGGAGTCCAAGCAGATCAGCTTCCAGGTGCCGCAAACCAATGCTGCCGGGCAGCGCACCGGGTTCACCACCAAGACCCTGAACGTCAAGATCCCTGCCGGGGTGACCGACGGCGAGCGCATTCGCCTCAAGGGCCAGGGTGCGCCGGGCAGTGGCGGCGGGCCCAATGGCGACCTGTTCCTGACCATCCGCATGGCACCGCATCCGCTGTTCGATGTCGAAGGTCATGACTTGATCATCACCGTGCCATTGGCACCGTGGGAGGCTGCGCTGGGCACCAAGGTGGCGGTGCCGACCCTGGACGGCAAGATCAACCTGACCATCCGCCCCGACAGCCAGAGCGGCCAACGCCTGCGGGTACCGGGCAAGGGCCTGGCCAACAAGCAGGGCGAGCGCGGCAACCTCTACGCGCAGCTGAAAGTGGTGATGCCGACGGCATCCGACGAGTCTACCCGTGAACTGTGGGCCAAGCTTTCCGAGAAGGCCGCGTTCAACCCGAGGGCACAATGGAGTAAGTGATCATGAGCAGCACCTTGATCGTTCAACTGGACATGCGCACCCTCTGCCAGGAGGCCGATATTACGGCCGACTACGTGATCGAAATAGTCGAACACGGCATCGTCGAACCCTCTGGGCGAACGCCCGAGGATTGGTTGTTCGACGATCAGGCGCCGCTGTTGGCCAAGCGTGCGGCGAAGCTGCACCAAGAGTTGGAACTGGAGTGGGAAGGCGTGGCGCTGGCGCTGGAGCTGCTGCAGGAAGTGCAGCAGTTGCGCAGTGAGAACAGCATGCTGAAGCAGCGCTTAGGTAGGTTTATCCAGATGTGAGTCTGTCTGCCTGCACCGGCCTCTTCGCGGGACAAGCCCGCTCCCACAGGTACCGCACTGAATCAGATTACAGTGGGGTACCTGTGGGAGCGGGCTTGTCCCGCGAAGTGGCCGGTACAGCCAGCACAATACTTAAGCGGGCTCAGCCCCCGGGTTCAGCACCAGTTGCATGAAGGTCAGGTCCAGCCACCGCCCAAACTTCACCCCCACCTGCGGCATCTGCCCGGTCACCACGAACCCCAGCCGCTCATGCAGGCGTACCGACGCCGCATTGCCACTTTCGATCGCTGCCACCATCACGTGCTTGCCACAGCCCCGCGCACGCTCGATCAACGCGGCCATCAACACCGGCCCCAAACCCTTGCCGCGCTGGTCGCCACGGATATACACCGAGTGCTCGACGGTATGGCGAAAACCCTCGAACGGCCGCCAGTCGCCGAACGATGCATACCCCAGCACGCCGGTCTCATCCACTGCCACCAGGATCGGGTAGCCCTGTTGTGCCCTGGCCTCGAACCAGGCCTGGCGGTTGGCCAGGTCCACCGGGGTTTCGTTCCAGATCGCCGTGGTGTTGCGCACGGCGTCGTTGTAGATGTCGAGGATACCCGGCACGTCGGCGGGCAAGGCGTCGCGGATTTCGTGGCTCATTGCAGCGTCTCACAAGGTCGATGGGCGCAGATTAAATGGTTACCAGCCCGCGTACACCCTCGGCTTGCATGTTTTCACCACGCCCACGCTGGATGATCTCGCCACGCGCCATCACCAGGTACTGGTCGGCCAGTTCTTCGGCAAAGTCGTAGAACTGCTCGACCAGCAGGATGGCCATGTCGCCACGCTCGGCCAGGCGCCGGATGACCGCGCCGATTTCCTTGATCACCGAGGGCTGGATGCCTTCGGTGGGCTCGTCGAGAATCAGCAGGCGCGGGCGGCTGGCCAGGGCACGGCCAATGGCAAGTTGCTGCTGCTGGCCCCCAGACAAGTCGCCGCCGCGGCGCTGTTTCATCTGTTCCAGTACCGGGAACAGCTCGTAGATGAAGGCGGGCACTTCGCGGGCCTCGCGGGCGGGAAAGCGCGACAGGCCCATCAGCAGGTTTTCTTCCACGGTCAGCCGCGGGAAGATCTCGCGGCCTTGGGGCACGTAGGCGATGCCGGCGTGGACCCGTTGCTGGGGCTTGAGCGTGGTGATCGGCTTGCCTTCCCATTCGACGCTGCCTTCGCGGGCGGCGACCAGGCCCATCAGGCAGCGCAGCAGGGTGGTCTTGCCCACGCCGTTGCGGCCCAGCAGGCAGGTGACTTCGCCGACCTTGGCCTCGAAGGACAGGCCGCGCAGGATGTGGCTGCCGCCGTAGTATTGGTGCAGGGTGTCAATCTTGAGCATGTCATGTCCCTGAGTTTCTTGTTGTGGCTGCACCGGCCCCTTCGCGGGGCAAGCCCGCTCCCACAGGTTCACCACAGTTTTCGGATGGAGTGATCCCCTGTGGGAGCGGGCTTGCCCCGCGAAGAGGCCGGTGCAGGCTGTTTGAATCATCGGCCCAGGTACACCTCGACCACCCGCTCATCCGCCTGCACCTGCTCCAGCGACCCCTCCGCCAGCACGCTACCTTGGTGCAGCACGGTCACATGGTCGGCAATGCTCCCGACAAACCCCATGTCGTGCTCCACCACCATCAGCGAATGCTTGCCGGCCAGGCCCTTGAACAGTTCGGCGGTGAACTCGGTCTCGGCGTCGGTCATGCCGGCCACCGGTTCATCGAGCAGCAGCAGTTGTGGTTCTTGCACCAGCAACATGCCGATCTCCAGGAACTGCTTCTGGCCGTGAGACAGCAACCCCGCCTGGCGCTGCGCCAGGGATTGCAGGCGCAAGGTGGTGAGCACCTCGTCGATGCGCTGCTGTTGCTCACCACTCAACCGCGCGGCCAGGCTGGCCCACACCGACTTGTCAGTCTTCAGGGCCAGCTCCAGGTTCTCGAACACGGTCAGTGCTTCGAACACCGTCGGCTTCTGGAACTTGCGGCCGATGCCGGCCTGGGCGATCTGGTATTCGCTCATGCGGGTCAGGTCGAGGGTGTCGCCAAAGAACGCGCTGCCGGTGTCGGGGCGGGTCTTGCCGGTGATCACGTCCATCATCGTGGTCTTGCCGGCACCGTTGGGGCCAATGATGCAGCGCAGTTCACCGACGCCGATGTACAGGTTGAGCGCGTTGAGGGCCTTGAAACCATCGAAGCTGACGCTGATGTCTTCCAGGCTCAGCACCGTGCCATGGCGGGTGTCCAGGCCCGCTGTACGGCGGCTGCCCAGGCCGATGGCGTCGCGGCCGGCGCCGAGGTTGTCGAACACCGGTTCAAGCATGAATTCTGGATGCACAGGGGGCACGCCTCTCATGGTTGGCTCCTTTTCTTCAACAGACCGACCACGCCCTTGGGCAGGTACAGGGTGACGAGAATGAACAGCGCACCGAGGAAGAACAGCCAGAACTCCGGGAAGGCCACGGTGAACCAGCTCTTCATGCCGTTGACCAGGCCAGCGCCGAGCAGCGGGCCAATCAACGTGCCACGCCCGCCAAGGGCGACCCACACGGCGGCCTCGATGGAGTTGGTCGGCGACATCTCGCTGGGGTTGATGATGCCCACTTGAGGCACGTACAGCGCACCGGCAAGGCCGCACAGCACGGCGCTCAGCACCCACACCAGCAGCTTGAAACCGCGTGGGTCGTAGCCGCAGAACATCAGGCGGTTTTCAGCGTCGCGCACGGCGGTGAGCAGGCGGCCGAATTTGCTTTGGGTCAGGCGCCAACACAGGTACAGGCTGGCCAGCAGCAGGCCGACAGTGAGCAGGAACAGCACCGCGCGGGTGCCTTGCGCGGCGATGTCGAAGCCCAGGATGGTGCGGAAGCTGGTGAAGCCGTTGTTGCCGCCAAACCCGGTTTCGTTACGGAAGAACAGCAGCATGCCGGCAAAGGTCAGGGCCTGGGTCATGATCGAGAAGTACACGCCCTTGATCCGCGAACGGAAGGCGAAAAAGCCGAACACCAGCGCCAGCAGGCCCGGCGCCAGCACCACCAGGCACAGCGCCCAGGCAAAATGCTGAGTACCGGCCCAGTACCAAGGCAGTTCGGTCCACGACAGGAAGGTCATGAAACCCGGCAGCCCGTCCCCGGCGGCCTGGCGCATCAGGTACATGCCCATGGCGTAGCCACCGAGGGCGAAGAACAGGCCGTGGCCCAGCGACAGCAGCCCGGCATAGCCCCAGACCAGGTCCAGGGCCAGGGCGACGATGGCATAGCAGAGGATCTTACCGACCAGTGTCAGGGTGTAGGCCGAAACCTGCAGGGCATGGTCCGCCGGCAATAACGACAGCAGCGGCAGGGCCAGCAACAGCAGGACGACGACAGCGCCGATGGCCAGCGTCAGGCGCGGCCCGGCTTTTTGCGAAGCGGTGACAAGCAGTGGCTGGTTCATCAGTCGATTACCCGTCCCTTGAGGGCGAACAGGCCTTGCGGGCGCTTCTGGATGAACAGAATGATCAACGCAAGGATGAGGATCTTGCCAAGCACCGCGCCGATCTGCGGCTCCAGCAGCTTGTTGGCGATGCCGAGACCGAAGGCGGCCCAGAGGCTGCCAGCCAGTTGCCCGACACCGCCGAGCACCACCACCAGGAACGAGTCGATGATGTAGCTTTGGCCAAGGTCCGGGCCGACGTTGCCGACCTGGCTCAAGGCCACGCCACCCAGCCCGGCGATGCCCGAGCCCAGGCCAAAGGCGAGCATGTCGACGCGCCCGGTGGACACACCACAGCAGGCGGCCATGTTGCGGTTCTGGGTCACTGCGCGCACGTTAAGGCCAAGCCGCGTGCGGTTGAGCAGCAGCCAGGTGAGCAGTACCACGGCGAGGGCGAAGCCGATGATCACCAGGCGGTTGTACGGCAGCACCAGGTTGGGCAGCAGTTGGATACCGCCGGACAACCACGCCGGGTTGCTCACTTCGACGTTCTGCGCGCCGAACAGTAGGCGGATGGCCTGGATCAGGATCAGGCTGATCCCCCAGGTTGCCAACAAGGTTTCCAGTGGGCGGCCGTAAAGGTGACGGATCACCGTGCGCTCCAGCGCCATGCCGACCCCGGCGCTGACGGCGAAGGCCACGGGCAGGGCGATCAGCGGGTAGAACTCGATCGCGCCGGGGGCGTAACGCTGCAGCAGCACCTGGACCATGTAGGTGCTGTAGGCCCCGAGCATGAGCATCTCGCCATGGGCCATGTTGATCACCCCGAGCAGGCCGAAGGTAATCGCCAGGCCCAGGGCTGCCAGCAGCAGGATCGAGCCCAGCGACAGGCCGCTGAAGGCTTGGCCGAGCAGTTCGCCGACCATGAGTTTGCGTTTGACCTGGGCCAGGCTGGTTTCAGCGGCCGTGCGCACGGCGGCGTCGCTTTCGACGCCGGGCTGCAGCAGCGCTTCCAGGCGCGTACGGGCGACCGGGTCGCCGGTCTCGCCCAGCAAACGCACGGCGGCCAGGCGTACGGCAGGTTCGCTGGCACCCAGTTGCAGGTTGGCCAAGGCCAGGCTCAGGGCTGCGTGTACGGCTGCGTCCGGTTCGCTGGCAAAGCGCCGGTCGAGGAAGGCCATCTGTGCGGGTTGCGCGCTCTTCTGCAGTTGCTGGGCAGCGGCCAGGCGAGTGTCGCTGTTGTCGCTGAGCAACTGGTGGCTGGCCAGGGCGTTGTCGATCAGGCTGCGCAGGCGGTTGTTCAGGCGCACCTTGCGGGTGTCGCCCTCGGCGATGCGGCCTTGGCGCAGGTTTTCCAGCAGCGGCAGGCGCTCGGCATCGGGTTGGGCTGCCCAGCTTTCGAGCAGGCGGGCTTGCTCGGCGGGCTTGGCGGTGAGGAAGAATTCGCCCTCACTGGCCTGGGTTGCCAGGGGCAGCAGGAGCAGCAGGGTGAGCAGGAGTCTGAGCATGCGGGTAATCCTGGAAATCGGCGGTGGATTCTTCGCGGGGCAAGCCCGCTCCCACAGTGAACTTGTGTAAAGCGATCTCTGTGGGAGCGGGCTTGCCCCGCGAATGGGCCGCACAGCGGCCCCGTGCACTCAGTTACCTTTCACCGCATAGTCAGGGCGTTTGTCGTTGCCCGGAATGAACGGGCTCCAAGGCTGCGCCCGCAGCGGCTGCTCGGTTTCCCAGACCACACTGAACTGCCCGTCATCCTGGATCTCGCCGATCATCACCGGCTTGTGCAGGTGGTGGTTGGTCTTGTCCATGGTCAGGGTGAAGCCGGACGGTGCCTGGAAGCTCTGGCCAGCCAGTGCCTCGCGCACCTTGTCTACATCGGTGGACTTGGCTTTTTCAGCCGCCTGCGCCCACATGTGAATGCCCACATAAGTGGCTTCCATCGGGTCGTTGGTCACCGCCTTGTCGGCGCCCGGCAGGTTCTTGGCCTTGGCGTAGGCCTTCCAGTCGGCGACGAACTTCTGGTTGACCGGGTTATCCACCGACTCGAAGTAGTTCCACGCGGCCAGGTGGCCCACCAGCGGCTTGGTGTCGATGCCGCGCAGTTCTTCCTCACCCACCGAGAACGCCACCACGGGCACGTCGGTGGCTTTCAGGCCTTGGTTGGCCAGCTCTTTGTAGAACGGCACGTTGGAGTCGCCGTTGACGGTGGAGATGACCGCCGTCTTGCCGCCCGCGGAGAACTTCTTGATGTTGGCGACGATGGTTTGGTAATCGGCGTGGCCGAACGGGGTGTAGACCTCTTCGATGTCCTTGTCGGCCACGCCCTTGCTGTGCAGGAAGGCGCGCAGGATCTTGTTGGTGGTGCGCGGGTAGACGTAGTCGGTGCCCAGCAGGAAGAAGCGCTTGGCGCTGCCGCCTTCTTCGCTCATCACGTATTCCACGGCGGGGATGGCCTGCTGGTTAGGCGCGGCGCCGGTGTAGAACACGTTCGGCGACATCTCTTCGCCTTCGTACTGCACCGGGTAGAACAGCAGGCCGTTGAGCTCCTCGAACACCGGCAGCACCGATTTGCGCGACACCGAGGTCCAGCAGCCGAACACCACGGCGACCTTGTCCTGGGTCAGCAGCTGACGGCTCTTTTCGGCGAACAGCGGCCAGTTGGACGCTGGGTCGACCACCACCGCTTCGAGCATCTTGCCGTTCACACCGCCCTTGGCGTTGATCTGGTCGATGGTCATCAGCGCCATGTCCTTGAGCGACGTTTCGGAAATGGCCATGGTCCCGGACAGCGAATGCAGGATGCCGACCTTGATGGTCTCGGCGGCCTGGATGCTCCAGCTAAGACCCATCGCCGCAATCGATGCGCTGAGGGTAAAGGCCTTGATCAGACTGCGACGCTTCATGTGCTCTCTCCGCTGAGATTTTTTATGGTGTTGGCCAAGCGGGAGGGGCGTTGCAAGGGGTGTGCCGAGTGGCGGAAGGTGCGTAATAGAGGGGGTGTGCGAGGTGTTGGGGCGTTTGCGAGGTCCAGGTTGGTGCCTTGCAGATGTGTGTGCACAGGATTGGGGCTGCAAAGCAGCCCCATGCGGCATCAGCCGTTACGCACCGCCGTGCGCGGATGGCGTTTGCTGCGCACACCCTGGTAGGTCACTGCCAGCAGCACGAACCAGATCGGCGTCACCAGCAGCGCTGCGCGGGTGTCGTCTTCCAGGCTCAGCAGCACCAGAATGCCGGCAAAGAACACCAGGCACACGTAGCACATGAAGCGCCCGCCGGGCATTTTGTACTTCGACGCCTGGTGCAGCGCGGCGCGGCGTTTGCGGTAGCTGAGGTACGACAGCAGGATCAGCGTCCAGACGAACATGAACAGCACCGCCGACACCGTGGTGACCAGGGTGAACGCCTCGACCACATCGGGCACCAGGTAGATCAGCACCGCGCCCAACAGCAGGCAGGTGCACGAGAAGTACAGGCCGTTGGCCGGCACGGCGCGCCGCGACAGCTTCTCGAACGCGCGGGGGGCATCGCCTTCCTGGGCGAGGCCGAACAGCATGCGGCTGGTAGAGAACACGCCACTGTTGGCCGACGAGGCGGCCGAGGTCAGCACCACGAAGTTGATGATGCTGGCCGCCGCTGGCAGGCCGGCCAGCACGAACAGTTCGACGAATGGGCTCTTGCCTGGCACCACATCGCGCCACGGGGTCACGGCCATGATCGCGATCAGTGCCAGTACGTAGAACACGATGATACGGATCGGGATCGAGTTGATCGCCCGTGGCAAGGTGCGTTCGGGGTTCTTCGCTTCCGCGGCGGTGGTGCCGACCAGCTCGATACCGACGAAGGCGAACACGGCAATCTGGAACCCGGCAAAGAAGCCCATCAGGCCATTAGGGAACATACCGCCGTCATTCCACAGGTTGGCCAGTTGCGCGGTGCGCCCGCTCGGCGATTCGAAGCCGCTGATGACCATGTACAGGCCGGTGGCGACCAGGCCGAGGATGGCGACGATCTTGATCAGCGCGAACCAGAACTCGAGTTCGCCGAACATCTTCACGGTAACCAGGTTCAGCGACAGCAGTACCGCCACGCAGGTCAGCGCGGGTATCCACTGCGGCAGGTCGGGGAACCAGAATTGCGTGTAGGCGGCAATCGCGACCACGTCGGCGATACCGGTGACTACCCAGCAGAACCAGTAGGTCCAGCCAGTGAAGTAGCCGGCCCAGGGGCCGAGCAGGTCGGCCGAGAAGTCGATGAACGACTTGTAGTTGAGGTTCGACAGCAGCAATTCGCCCATGGCGCGCATGACGAAGAACAGCATGAAGCCGATGATCATGTACACGAAGATGATCGACGGGCCGGCGAGGCTGATGGTCTTGCCCGAGCCCATGAACAGGCCGGTGCCGATCGCGCCACCGATGGCGATGAGCTGAATGTGACGGTTGGTCAGGTTGCGCTGCAGATGCTGCTCTTCAGCGGGCGGGGAAGAGGTCCGGGTCATTGGCTGCATTCCATTGAGGGTCAGTCTTTTTGTGAAAGCCGAGTAGGCTAACACGGGCGTCCCAGTTCGGGGCGCGACAGATCGACACGACCTTTGCGGTGCAGCGTTGTACCTGTTGCCGGCCTCTTCGCGGGCAAGCCCGCTCCCACAGGTATTGTGTTGCGCTTGAGAAGCACGTCACCCTGTGGGAGCGGGCTTGTCCCGCGAAGAGGCCCGTAAGGTCACAGCAAGGATCAGGCGCTGGCCAGCACTCGGCGCCTGCGCACCACCAGGCTATCGACCAGCCACATCACCACCATCGACACCCCCACCAGCGGGAACATCACCCCCAACACCACCATCACCGCAACTGCCGTTTTCCAGCGCGGCAGGTCATGGCGCAGCGGCGGCACTCCTAGCCCGCCAGCCGGCCGGCGTTTCCACCACATCACCAGGCCACTGACCGAACCCAGCAAGATCATCAGGCACACCAGCAGAATGATGGCCTGGTTGAACGCCCCGAACATCTTGCCCTCATGCAGCATCACGCCCAGCTCGGTGGCACGCGCAACCGGGCTGTAATCCTGCCAGCGCACGTCGGCCAGCACCTTGCCGGTGTACTGGTCGACATGCAGCGTGGCATCGTTGCGCGGGTCGTCGGCGAATACCGCAACGGTGAACACGCCGTCGGCCGTGGTCGGCAAGGTAATGCTGTAGCCCGGTTCGACCTGGCGCGCAGTGGCGATGTCCTCGACCTGTTGCAGGCTCACCTGCGGCGCTGCCGGGGCATTCGACATCATGTGATGCCCGGCATGTTCGGCATGGGCGCCGGACTGCGGCATGGGGGTGTTTTCCATTGCCCAAGGCACTGTCTGGCGATGGGCGCTGTTGAGCTCACCTGCCTGCTGATCGGACTTGGGTACGTCGTTCCACATCGCGGCCGGGAAGCGGTTCCACAGATCGGCGTATTGCTTGCCCCACAGGCCCGTCCAGGTCATGCCACTGAGCAGCATCAGCAGCAGCAGGGCCGAGCCCCAAAACCCCGTCACCGCATGCAGGTCACGCCACAGCAGCCGACCGCGTGCGGAAAAACGCGGCCACAGCACACCCGCGCTGTTGCGCCCACGTGGCCACCAGAGGTACAGGCCGGACACCACCAGCACGATGCCCCAGCCTGCTGCCAGCTCCACCAGGCGGTCACCGACCGTGCCGACCATCAACTCGCCGTGCAGGGCACGGGCAATCGCTTGCAGGTTCTGCTTGCCGTCCTGCGCACCGAGCAGCTTGCCGCTGTAGGGGTCGACGAACACGTTCAGTTCACGGCCGCCGTCATGCACCACGAACTGCGCGCTGCGTTCGGCATTCAGGGGCGGCAGGTACTGCCCCACATGGCCTTGCGGATACGCCTGGCGTACCTCGGCCAGCATCACATCCGCGGCCTGTCGGTGATGGCCGGCTTCGACCACCATCAGGTCGCGGTACAGCAGCGGGTCGAGCTGCGGCTTGAACAGGTAGATGATCCCAGTGAGCGCCAGCAGGATCATGAACGGGGCGACGAACAGCCCCGCGTAAAAGTGCCAACGCCAGGCCAGGTTGTAGAAAGAGATGCGTGTTCCGCGCATGGGAACCTCCTGTTTGACCAGGTGAGGGGCGCGACCGTGGCCGCGCCCGTTGTTGTTGTCAGAAGCTGAAATCGACCTTGGTCCAGAAGGTCCTGCCTGGCTCGTTCACCGGCTGTGGATCTGTGGCCGGGTAGCCGAACCCGGCGTTCCCGGCCAGGTTCAAGTGCTCGGCGTAGGTGTTGTCGAACAGGTTGTCGACCCCTGCGCTGAGCTTGAGGTTGTTGTTCACCTTGTAGGCACCATTGAGCGAGAACACACCAAAGCCCGCGCTCTTTTCGTAGTCCTTGCCGACCACGTTGCCTTGGTTCTCGGCGATGCGGTTTTGTGCGGCCACCAGCCGCCACAGCGCACCCACACTCCAGACGTCGCGGCTGTAGGTCAGGCCCAGGCGGCTTTCCAGGGGCGGCATTTGAGGTAGCGCTTTGCCATCACTGCTGTTCTTGCCCCAAGCGTAGGCCAGGGTTGCGTCGGCCTTCCAATTTTCGCTGAGCTTGTAGGCCGCGCCCACTTCGCCGCCCATGATGCGGGCGTCGATGTTCTGGGCCTGGGACGTGCTCATGCCCATCATGCCGGTGCGGTAGTCGAACAGGATGTAGTCACGGATCTGCCCGACATAACCCGATGCCCAGGCTTCGAGGCGGGCGTCGCGGTACTGGATGCCGAAGTCGAGCTGGGTGGTCTTTTCTGGCTTGATGCCGTCGAAGGCGTTGGCTGCGCCGGCTGGCGCCAACTTGGGCGAGAACAGCTCCCAGTAGTCGGGGAAGCGCTGGGCGTGGCCGAGGCCGACGTAGGTGGTAGCGGGGATGGCCGCCAGGTCATGTTCGTAACGGACGAAACCGCTTGGCAGGGTGTCTGCGCGGGTGTCGCTTTCGGTGGCGCTGCCTTTACGGAAGTCGCGGGCCGAGGCGCGGTCCAGGCGGGCGCCGGTGATCAGCCGGTCCTCGCCACTGACGTACCAGGTCAGCTCACTGAAGGCACCGTAGTTGTGGAAATCGGCATCCTTGGTCCAGGCCTGGCCTTTGTGCGCATCGACGCCCATGCCGCCGCGCTGGCGGTGTTCGTTGGTCTGCGCATCGATACCGCTGACCAGTTGCACGTCGGCCCAGCGCCAGGTCGCCTTGACCCTGGCGCCCATCGTGCGGCGGTCGACGTTGCTGACCATCGGCATGCCCATCATGCCGCTGCCCGAGGGCGTGCGCAGGCTGTAGTTGTCCATCACGTGGTCGGCGTAGTTGTAGTAGACCTGTGCCTCGACCTTGTCGAGCACCTCGCCGAGGTTGGACTTCTCGAAGCGCAGCCCAAGGCTTTCACGCTTGAACTGCGAGCCGTCCATGCCGCGCCCGGCATAGCGTGCTTCGCCATCGCCCTTGCCCGCGGTGAGTTCCAGCAGGGTGTCCTGGTCCGGGGTCCAGCCGAGGGTCACATCGCCGTTCCATTTGTCCCAGCGCGAGGGCACGGTGTCATCGTTGCCGTCGTGGTAGTCGTCCGAGCGCGACTGGTTGCCGACGAAGCGGGCGTAGGCCTGGCTGTTGCCTGCGGCGGCGTCCAGCACTTTGTCGAAGCGGCCATTGGAGCCGGCCAAGAGGCTTGCGTTGACGCGGCTGCCGAGGGTGCCGAACTGTTCGGGCTCACGCTCGAAGAGGATGGTGCCGGCCGAACCGCCAGGCCCCCAGATCACGCTTTGCGGGCCTTTGATCACGGTCAGGCGGTCGTAGGTTTCCGGCGAGATGTACGAGGTGGGGGCATCCATGCGGTTGGGGCAGGCGCCCAGCATGACGCCGCCATTGGTGAGGATGTTCAGGCGTGAACCGAACATGCCGCGCAATACCGGGTCGCCGTTGGTGCCGCCGGAGCGGATGGCCGAGAAGCCGGGGATGGTCTTGAGGTAGTCGGCCCCGTCGCTGGCCGGCACCGGCTGGCGAGGGTCTTTCGGGTTGGTGACAACGGTCAGCGGCGAGCTGGGCGCCACCGCAGTGATCACCGTTGGGCTCAACTCGGGTGCGTCGTGCGCGTGATCAGCGTGGCCGAGGTCGCTGGCCAGGGCCACGGGCGCGAGCAGCGAACCGCACACGGCGGCGATGGCCCCACGCAGGGACAGGGCAAAAACAGGGGTGCAGCCGGACATAATGATTCCAGTCGATCAGTCATGAGTGGGCGCGAAGCCTCCTGGCTCCGTGCGAACAATGGGTGTTCAGACGCTGATCGAGGCAGGCGGTGCGCGGCTGCGCGCGCCAGGGAATACAGCCTGCCGGGCATGCCCCTGGTGCGTGGCGGCAGTAAGGTGGGTGGTGGGTACTACGATGCTGGCACTGAGCGGGCTGAGGGTTTGTGGCAGTGCGGGGCAGTTGAACAGCAGGCTGCAGTAACCGCACTTTTCCCACATCACATGCAATTGGCCATCGTCACCGTGGCCGTGATGCGAGTCGGCCCCATGCTGATGCCCGGTGGGCATCGACATTTCCATCGGCATGTTCATGCCGGCGTGGTGATCCATCGGCATCGACTGGGAAATCAGCGGGCCGATGAAGATCATCCACATGGCGAACAGGCTCAGCCAACCGCCACCGACGCGCCTGCGTTCAGGGCGGGTGGTACGGCTGAGGCTGTTGCGGGGCAGGCTCATGGCGAGTGCCTGTCAGCTAATGGTCAGTGCGCGTGTTCGTGGGCCTGGGGCGTTCCCGAGGGCGCCTCTTTCTGCACGGCGACTTCGACGGTGACGTCACCGGCTTTTTCAAAATGCAGGGTCAGCGGGAAACGCTTGCCGTCGGTGAGCAGGCTGCGGTCTTTAGGCTGCATCAGCATCACGTGGTAGGCGCTGGGGGCGAAGGTCACCTCCTTGCCAGCGGGCACTACCACGTTGGGCACCTGCTGCATCTTCATGGTGCCGCTGGCCGTCATGGCGTGCTCGTGCAATTGGGCGTCGTCGCTGATGGGGCTGTCGACACTGAGCAGGCGATCATCCGCCTGGCCATTGTTGTGCACGACGAAATAGGCGGCGACGTTGGGTGCATTCGGTGGAAGTTGCAGCGACCAGGGGTGCGCGATGTGCAGGTCGCCCACGGTGTATTCATGGGCAGTGGCGAAGGCGCTGGGCAGCAGCAGGGCAGCCACGACGAGAGCGTGCTTGAGCATGGTGAGTCTCCGATCTGTTCAGGTTCAGGCAGACAGCGTGAGCAACTCAGACCAAAGGGGAGGCGCGGGGGTTGAGCGCGGGCCATAGCTGGCGCGGCGTGGGTTGGTAATCGGCAAGCTGCGGCGAGTACCCGACGTGCAGGGTCGGCGGGTTATGCAACTGCGGCGGGTAGCCCGGCAGGGCCAGCAGCGGGGCAGCACCGGAGCAGCACCAGCAGTTCATCATGCTGGCGCTGTCATCGCTCTGCGGGCCGAGGTCGATCTTGGCCAGGGCCTGGACGTCGACCTTGGCCTTGTTGGCCATGCTGGAACAGAACGCCCCCCACAGCAACTGCTCGGCCGGGCCCTTGGGCGCGGCAGAGGACAGCGGCATGGCCAGCAGGTTGAACAGCACTGCTAGGCAGGCTATCCAGGCAATGTGCCGACGTGGGGGCATGGAGAGATCCGGTCAGGAATCGTGGTGGCTATTGTAAGGCGCAGTATAGGTAAAAAAGGTGGGGTGCGGTGAAGTGACGCAGTTGGCGGGGGTTTTGGGGGCTGCAGAGCGGCCCCGGCAATCTCAAACCTTGTTGCGGCCCATCAAGCCGCGCACGGTTTCTTGCAGGTCGGCCGGCAGCACCACGACTTTGGCATTGTCGCTGCTGGCCAGGTTCTCCATCGCGCCGATGTACCGTTCGCCCAGCAAGTACATGGCCGGCACGGTCTCGTTACCCACCGCGTCCTTGACCAGCGAAATCGCCCGCGCAGAAGCCTCGGCCAGGTTGATTTGCGCTTCGGCGTCCAGCTTGGCCGATTGCAGGCGCGCTTCTGCCTCGAGGATCGCGGCCTGTTTGGCACCTTCGGCACGGGTCACGTCGGCTTTACGTTCACGCTCGGCGGCGGCCTGGCGCTCCATGGCCAGTTGCATGTTCTGTGACGGCTTGATGTCCTGGATTTCTACCGAACGCACAGTCACGCCCCAGTCTTCGGTCTGCTCGGACATCGCTTCGCGCAGGCGTGCCTTGATCTGCTCACGGCTGGACAGGGCCTCGTCCAGGTCCATGGCCCCGACGATGGCGCGCAGCGAGGTCATGGTCAGGCTGGTGACGGCGAAGGAGAAGTTCTGCACGCCGTAGGAGGCCTTCTGTGGGTCGACCACTTTGGCGAAGCACAGGGCATTGGCGACGATCACCGCGTTGTCTTTGGTGATGATTTCCTGCTCTTGCACATCGAGGATGATGTCTTTGGTGGGCAGGCGATAGGCGACCACGTCCACGTAAGGAATGACGATGTTCAGGCCGGGCTTGAGGGTGTTGTTGTAGCGGCCCAGGCGCTCGACGATCCACTCTTCGCCCTGAGGCACGATACGCACCCCCTTGAACACGGTGATCAAGACGAACAGGGCGAGGGCGCCCACGACGATAAGGCTGGTCATGATACGAACTTCCTTTTAGTACGGATTCAGGCCCGGATGACGCGGGCGGTGTTCCCTTCGATGGCGGTAAGGCGCACGCGCTCGCCAGACGGGATGTCAGTGTCGGCGACGCAGGTCCATTCCTCGTTGCCGAGGATTGGCTTCTGGAAACGCACGCGGCCTTTCTGGAACTCGGAAACGCTGGCGGTCAGCAGGCCGACTTCGCCAATCACGCTGTCGGCTGTCCAGCGCACATCCGGCTTCTTGTTCCGGAACACCTTGAACCACAGCGCAGTGGTGACTGAAGAAAGCAGCACCCACAGCAGCATCTGCATATCCAGTTGCAGGCTGGGCGCGGCGAGCGAGATGAGCGAAACCAGCACGGCGCCGATGCCGAACCAGAGAATGAAGAACGTGGGCAGGACCAGTTCGAGCAGGATCAGCGCGATACCGAAGACCAGCCATATCCACCATTGCATGTCCATATGAATGAAGCCTTCTGGGGGAGAGGGCTGAAGTCTAAGGCAACGGAGCGAGCAAAGGCCATTCGAGTGCGACCGCGTGAAGCGGTGGCAAAGTCGATAGGCGCTGTAGGACAGCAGAACTAACCGTTACGCTGTCAGGGCGAAACGAGCCAGTCTTCAACCCTTAGACCGGGTACTCGTTGAAACTCGCGCACATTGTTAGTCACCAAAATTAAGCCAAGCGCTCGGGCATGCCCGGCAATCAGTTGGTCGTAAGGACCAATGGGGGTCCCTGATCTGGCCAATTCCGCACGAAGCTGACCACTGTGCTCAGCCGCATGGCTATCGTAATCGAGTACTTCAAGGCGCGCGGCAAAGCCCTCGACCACCGAGAGATTGCGCTCAGGATGATCCGACTTCTCAGCGCCGTAGATCAGTTCCATCAAAGTGATTGTGCTGATCGCCAATTGACCGTGATGGCGATTGAACGCTTCGCGGACGCGTTGCGGTTTATTCTTGATCGTGAAAATGCAGATATTGGTGTCGAGCAGGTACCTGAGCATTAAAAACCTTCACGTTCCTGGTCTGCAGGTTGGTCACGGCTGGCCATGTAATCCGCGCTTGCAGGCTCACTTTCGAACCAGCTGTCCCATGATTCACCAGCAGGTGTGATGATGCGCGTACGCCCAACTGCAACAATATCCACTCGGGTGATGCCATCGGGAAGTGCGACGGATTTTGGCAAGCGGATGGCCTGGCTGCGGTTGCTTTTGAAGACAGCACCTTGCTCCATGATGGGCCTCCTCGGGTAGCGACAATGTGTGACAGAAGTTTAGGTTGCATGTCGTATATGTCAATGGGATATACGTCATGACTGGCGAGCAGTCAAAGCGTCAGCCTGGCAAGCAACGCGTCTGAGTGAATGAATGTCTCATCGACCACCGGCAGTTCCGGCCGCCGCAGGATCAATACTGGTATCCCTAGCTCCCGCGCCACGTCCAGCTTGGGCTCGGTCGCCACGCTGCCGCTGTTCTTGCTGATCAGGACGTCGATCTTGCGGCGCGCGAACAACACACGTTCGTCTTCGATTCGGAATGGCCCGCGTGCGCCGATAACCTCGCAACGTTCGTTACCGGGGCAGGCCTCCAGTGCGCGCAAGGTCCAGAACTGATCCGGCGGGATCTCTGCCAGGTGTTGCAGCGGCTCGCGGCCCAGCGTGAACAGCGGCCGCCGGAATGGCGCGAGCGCCTCGATCAGCCCCGCCCAGTCGTCCACTTCGCGCCAATCGTCACCCGGCTGTGCCTGCCAGGCGGGGCGGCGCAGCGCCCAGCAGGGGATATCCGCACGACGTGAAGCGAGGGCGGCGTTGCGGCTGATCTGCGCGGCATAGGGGTGGGTGGCATCGATCAGCAGGGTAATGCCCGCCTCGCGCAGGTACTGGGCAAGGCCTTCAGCACCGCCATAGCCGCCGACGCGCACCTGGCAGGTCAGGTCCTGCGGTACGCGGCCGATGCCTGCCAGGCTGTAGACGTGCTGCGGGCCCAACTGGCGGGCGATGGCCAGGGCCTCGGTGACGCCGCCCAGCAGCAGGATGCGCGCGCTCATTGCACACCTGCCTGGCCGACGATGCCGCCTTGGCGGTCGATGGCGAACACCTCTACCTGCACCTGCGGCGGCACCACGCTGCGGGCGAAGGCCAGCGCGTGCGCGCAGACGGCGTCGCCCAGGGCGATGCCTGCGGCATGCGCCAGCGCCAGGGCTTGCTGGCTGGTGTTGGCGGCGATGATCGCGGCCTGAAGGTTTGCGTCGGCGCCGATATCCGCTGCCCAGCCGGCCAACTGCGGCAGGTCGATGCTTGAGTGGCGGCTGTGCAGGTCCATGTGCCCGGCAGCCAGCTTGCTGATCTTGCCGAACCCCCCGCACAGGCTCAGGCGGGGTACCGGCACCTTGCGCAGGTGCTTGAGCACGGCGCCGACGAAGTCGCCCATCTCGATCAGGGCGATTTCCGGCAGGCCGTAGACCCGGCGCATGGTGTCTTCGCTGGCATTGCCGGTGCAGGCGGCGATGTGCGTGTAGCCGTTGGTGTGGGCCACGTCGATGCCCTGATGGATCGAGGCGATGTAGGCCGCGCAGGAAAACGGCCGGACGATGCCGCTGGTGCCCAGAATCGACAGCCCGCCGAGGATGCCCAGGCGCGGGTTCATGGTTTTCAATGCCAGCTGTTCACCGCCCTGAACATTGACCGTGACTTCGAAACCGCCGCGGTAGGCGCACTCGTCAGCCAGGCGTTGCAGGTGTTCGCCCATCATGCGCCGGGGCACTGGGTTGATCGCTGGTTCGCCCACCGCCAGTACCAGCCCCGGGCGTGTCACGGTGCCGACGCCTTGGCCTGCGACGAAGCGGATGCCGGGCTCTGCCAGCAGGCGGACCTGGCTGAACAGCAGGGCACCATGGGTCACGTCCGGATCGTCACCGGCGTCCTTCAGCGTGCCGGCTTCGGCATATTCGCCATCGCGGCGGCAAAACTCCAGGCGCATCTGCACGACCTTGCCCTTGGGCAGGGTGATGCTCACGGCGTCGCTGCAGACGCCGGTCAGCAGCAGGCGCGCCGCCGCGAGGCTGGTGGCGGTAGCGCAGCTGCCGGTGGTCAGGCCGCTGCGCAGGGGCGCGGGCTGCTCGTGGGTTTCTTCACGCATCGAGGGGCTTCACCACATCGAGCAAGGTGATTGGCAGTGCCTGGCGCCAGGTGTCGAACGTGCCCAGCGGCTGTGCATGGGCAACATGGATGCGGGTCAATTCACCACCGTGTCGCTCGCGAAAGTGCGCCAGGGCCAGTTCGCTTTGCAGGGTGACCGCATTGGCCACCAGTCGCCCGCCGGGGCGCAGGCGCTGCCAGCACAGGTCGAGCACGCCTTCACGCGTTACCCCGCCACCAATGAAGACCGCGTCGGGCTGCTCAAGCCCTGCCAAGGCTTCAGGCGCTTTGCCACGGACCAGTTGCAGACCGGGCACGCCCAGCGCATCGCGATTGTGTTCGACAAAACCCTGGCGCCCTTCGTCGGCCTCGATGGCTAGCGCACGGCAGGCGGGGTGGGCGCGCATCCACTCGATGCCGATCGAGCCGCAACCCGCGCCCACGTCCCACAGCAGCTCGCCGGGCAGGGGGGCGAGGCGGGCCAGGGTGATGGCGCGGACATCGCGCTTGGTCAGTTGGCCGTCGTGCAGGAAGGCGCTGTCCGGCAGCCCGGCGACCTGTGGCAGGCGGGGGGCGTCGGGCGCGGCGAGGCACTCGATGGCCACCAGGTTGAGCGCTGCAACCTGGGTGTGAGGCCAGTCCTGGGCGGTGCCCGCCACTTCGCGTTCATCTGTGCCACCCAAGTGTTCGAACACACGCAGGCGGCTCGGCCCGAAGCCACGCTCGCACAGTTGTGCGGCGATTGCTGCTGGGCTGTCACCGTCGTTGCTCAGTACGAACAGGCGGGTGCCACTGTGCAGGTGTGCATTGAGCGCCGCCAGCGGCCGGGCGACCACCGACACCACCTGCACGTCCTGCAGCGGCCAGCCGAGGCGGGCGGCGGCCAGTGCACACGAGGAAGGCATCGACAGCACTCGCATCTCGCTGGCGGGCACCTGGCGCGCCAAGCTGGCACCGACGCCGAAGAACATCGGGTCACCGCTGGCCAGCACGCAGACCGGTTCGCCGCGCTGGGCGAGCACGGGCGCCAAAGAGAAAGGGGTTGGCCAAAGCAGCCGCTCGCCGACCACGCAGCGTGGCAGTAAAGCCAGTTGGCGCGGGCTGCCGAAGATCCGCGAAGCGCCCAACAGGGCACGCCGGGCCTGCTTGCCAAGGCCATTGAAGCCGTCTTCGCCGATGCCTACTACTGTCAGCCAGGGTGCCATGTGTTTCAATCCGCCTTTTCTGAGGCCGCTTCGCGCCCCGGGTAAACGATAAGCTCGACCACCGGCTTTTCATGCCGCCGGACAAAGCAGGCATAATACCGCGCCTTCTACACTCAAGCGCACTTTCACAGATTGCCGGACACCCCTTTGAAGCAGGCCCATGCCCCCGACGTTTCACCTCGCCCCTCGGCCTGCCCGGGGTTGTGGCGCATCGTCAGTGCCCGTGATGGCGGCATTTGCCGCATCAAGCTGCCGGGTGGCCTGCTGCTGGCCGACCAGGCCGATGCCGTGGCCGAGGCCGCCGAGCGCTTTGCCGGTGGCGTGATCGAGGCAACCAACCGCGGCAACCTGCAGATTCGCGGTATTGGCAGCGACCACCAAGGCCTGATCGCCAGGCTGCTCGCGGCAGGCCTGGGCCCGCGCGAAGCCGCCGGTGACGATGTGCGCAACCTGATGCTCAGCCCGCTGGCCGGGCATGACCCTGCCATGTTGCTGGATGCCCGGCCGCTGGCGGGGCAGATCCTCGACCTGCTGGAAGGCACGCCGCGTTTTCACCAGTTGTCGGCGAAGTTCGCCGTGCTACTGGACGCCGGCGAAGGCCTGGCGATGCTTGAGCATCCGCATGACCTGTGGCTCTCGGCGCTGCCTATCGAGCAGCGGACGTGGCTGGCGTTTGGCCTGGCGGGCTGCCCCGCCGATGGCCAGGTGCTCGGGGCGGTGCCGGTGGAGCAGGGCCTGGCCCTGGTCCGTGCGGTGCTGGAGCGCTTCCTTGACCTGGCCGCTGTGGACCAGTCGCGCATGCGCCAGTTGCTCGAATGCTATTCGCCCGCGGCGTTCGTCGAAGGGCTCGGCCTGGACATCCGCCGCGATGCCGCCGTGCTTGAATGGCGCCGCCCGACACGCCAGCCCGAGTGGCTGGGTGTGTTGCCACAAGCCCACGGTCTCGCCCTGGGCGTTGCTCCGCCGCAGGGCCGCTTGACCCCCGAGATGCTGCGGGGTGCCGCGCGCATCGCCCGGCACCAGGGCGACGGCAGCCTGCGCCTGAGCCCTTGGCAAAGCCTGGTGCTGACCAATCTCGACCCGGGCCAGATCACGCAAGCCCAGGGCGAGTTGTCCACGCTGGGCCTGCTGTGCCACAGCCACGAGCCACTGGCCCGCATCAGCGCCTGCACCGGCAGCAGTGGCTGCGCCAAGGCACAGGGCGAAACCAAGGCCGATGCCGTGGCTTTGGCCGCGCTGCTGGGCCCTGGCGTGCCGGGCAGCGTGCACCTGTCCGGGTGCCCCCGATCCTGCGCCGTGGCCCATATTGCCCCGGCCACCTTGCTGGCCCGTTCACCGGGCCGTTACGACCTGTATGTGCGCGATGCGCGCCTGCCGGGCTTCGGCGCCCTGCGTGGCATCGACCTCACCTTGAACGAAGCAGGCGCCATGCTCGACCTGCCGACGGAGCACCTTGATGATTGACTACATCCGCGATGGTCAGGAGATCTATCGCAATTCCTTCCGGATCATCCGTGAGGAAGCCCGACTCGAGCGGATACCCGCAGACCTCGAAAAGCTCGCCGTGCGCGTGATCCATGCCTGCGGCATGGTCGAAGCCATCGACGGCCTGCAGTTCTCCGAAGGGGCCGGCCGCGCCGGCCGTGAAGCCCTGGCCAAGGGCGCACCTATCCTCTGCGATGCGCACATGGTCGCCGAAGGCATCACCCGCGCGCGCCTGCCCGCCGACAACAAAGTGGTCTGCACCTTGCGCGACCCGAGCGTGCCTGGCCTGGCCAAAGACGCCGGCAATACCCGTTCCGCCGTGGCCCTGGAGCTGTGGCGGCCGTACCTGGAAGGCAGCGTGGTGGTGATCGGCAACGCCCCGACCGCGCTGTTCTACCTGCTGGAGATGATCGACGCCGGCGCACCCAAGCCTGCGCTGATCCTCGGCTTCCCGGTCGGCTTCGTCGGTGCGGCCGAATCCAAGGCCATGCTCGCCGCCGACAGCCGTGGCGTGCCGTTCGTGATCATGCAAGGCCGCCTGGGCGGTAGTGCGATGGCCGCCGCGGCAGTCAACGCCCTTGCCACGGAGGTGGAATGATGGCACCACGTGGACGTCTGCTTGGCCTGGGCGTAGGCCCCGGCGACCCTGAACTGATCACCGTCAAGGCGCTGCGCCTGTTGCGCGAGGCGCCGGTGGTTGGCTACTTCGTGGCCAAGGGCAAGCGCGGCAATGCGTTCGGCATCATCGAGGCGCACCTGCAGCCAGAGCAAACCTTGCTGCCGCTAGTCTACCCGGTCACCACCGAGGCCCTGCCGGCACCGCTGTCCTATGAACAGGTCATCAGCGACTTCTACGATGAAGCCAGCGTGCAGGTTGCCGAGCACCTGGACGCCGGCCGCGATGTGGCGGTGATCTGCGAGGGCGACCCGTTCTTCTACGGCTCCTACATGTACCTGCATGACCGCCTGGCGCAGCGCTATGAGGCTGAAGTGATTCCTGGCGTCTGCTCGATGCTTGGGGGCGCCTCGGTGCTCGGCGCGCCGTTGGTGTACCGCAACCAGAGCCTGTCAGTGCTGTCGGGCGTGCTGCCGGCCGAGGAGCTCAAGCGGCGCCTGGCCGATGCCGATGCCGCGGTGATCATGAAGCTGGGCCGCAACTTCCCCAAGGTGCGTGACGTGCTGGCCGAGCTGGGCCTGGACGAGCGTGCGCTGTATGTCGAGCGGGCGACCATGGCCAACCAGAAGATCGTGCCGCTGGCGGACGTCGACCCCCTGTCGTCGCCGTACTTCTCGCTGATCATCGTGCCGGGTGAAAAATGGCAGGGATGAGCATGCACAAGGCACCGGCAATCGTCATTCTGGGGCCAGGTAGCCTGGCCACGGCGCAGCGTATCCAGCAGCGTTATCCACAGGCGGTGATTCATGGCCTGAGTGGCCGTGTCGAGGGCGTCGATCAAACGTACGCCTCGTTTGGCGACACCCTGCGCGCGCTGTATCAGCAGGACACGCCGATCATCGCCTTGTGCGCCGCCGGTATTGTCATTCGCAGTCTGGCCTGCGTGCTCAGCGAGAAAGGCGTCGAACCGCCCGTACTGGCGGTGGCCGAGGATGGCAGCGCAGTCGTGCCGCTGCTCGGTGGCCTAAGTGGTGTGAACGTGATGGCGCGCGAAATTGGCGAGGCTCTGGGCGTGGCGGCTGCGATCACCACCAGTGGCGAGCTGCGCTTCGGCACCTGCCTGCTGAACCCGCCACAGGGCTATGCCCTGGCGGATATCGAGCAAGGCAAGCGCTTTGTTTCCGACCTGTTGGCCGGCGAGACGGTGCGCGTCGAAGGGGCTGCGCCGTGGCTGGATCAGGCGCAGTTGCCTGCCAGCGAATCGGCCCGGCGCACGATTCATGTCGGCCATCAGGCACGTGCGAGCAGCCGGGACGAGTTGCTGATCCACCCGCGTTCGGTGGTTGTGGGCGTCGATACCGCAGACCTGCACGGCATTCGCACGGCGCTAAATGACGCGGGCATTGCCGAGCAGTCGTTGGCCTGCCTGCTGGCGAGCGAGCACGCCATGGCCGATGCCGCCTTGCACGAGGCGGCGCAGGCGCTGGGTGTGGCGCTGCGTTTCGCGGCCAAGCCTGGCGACCTGCGTGGCATGGTGGCCCAGGCGCTGCCTGACGTGCAGTTGATCGAGCAGGCCAATGCCGTCATCGCAGTGGCTTCGGCACCGGTGGATGCCGAGCGGATCGGCCGCCGCCGTGGCCGCCTGGCGGTGATCGGCCTCGGCCCTGGCGCTGCCGAGTTGATGGTGCCGGCGGTCAAGGCAGAGCTGGCACGCGCCCAGGACATCCTTGGCTACGAAACCTACGTGCGCATGGCCGGGCCGTTCCGTGCAGACCAAGTGCAGCATTGCACCGACAACCGCGAAGAGATGCAGCGTGCTCGCCATGCCTTCGAGCTTGCTGCACAAGGGCGCTCGGTGGTGGTGGTGTCGTCGGGTGACCCGGGTGTCTTCGCCATGGCCGCCGCCGTGCTCGAAGCGCTGCACGCCTCCAGCGACCCGGCCTGGCAGCGGGTCGATCTGGAGATCCTGCCGGGTGTTTCGGCGTCGCTGGCCACCGCCGCCCAGGCGGGGGCGCCGCTGGGGCACGACTTCTGCGTGATGTCGCTGTCGGACAACCTCAAACCGTGGTCGGTCATCGAGCATCGCCTGGACCTGGCGGCCCAGGCCGATCTGGTTCTGGCGTTCTATAACCCGATTTCCCGCTCGCGGCCTTGGCAGCTCGGGCGTGCGCTGGAGATCGTGCGACAGCACCGTGATGGGAACACGCCTGTAGTCCTTGGCCGCGACATTGGTAGGCCAGGGCAGACACTCAAGGTAGTCTCCTTGGCCGAACTGGTGCCAGAAATGGTCGACATGCGCACCATGGTGTTGCTGGGTTCTTCCACGACCTGTCAGTTCCCCAAGGCCGATGGCACCCCGTGGGTGTACACGCCGCGTTGGTACCCGAGCGCCGAGTGAGGCGCCGAGGGAACCCGTTCATGCCTGTACCGCGGTTGTTTGCAGCTTAGGGTGAAGGCCCCTCGACGATACCCGTCGGGGGCCTTCAAGGATTCTGCACATGACCGATGTAAGCACTAACAGCATTGCCGTTGTCGAACAATCGCTTCTGGCGCTCAGCGCTGGCATGTCGGCGCAAAGCCGGCGTGATGCCAAGACCACCTTCCAGTTTGCCTCTCGCGTGGCGTCCAAGCTGCATGATCGCGATGGCGAATCCGAGGCCTGGTTCAACAAGTTTCTGGAAGTGATGCGTACGCTTGGTTGGGTTGCTGGCAAGCGTTCTTACGAGCGGGATTATGACCAGAGCCGATCGCTGACCTTGGGCCCGATTGCCTTCAAGGTCGCTAGCGCCGCCGGTAAAGCACTGCTCGGTGGGCCAGTAGGCGAGGCCATGGCCAAGCTGGCGGGCGATGCCATCAGCGCGTTGGGCAATATCGAGGAAGCGCAGCAGGTCTACCAGCAGAACGTCAAAGGGCATCCAGTCTCGACGACGGGTCTTGGGGCCTGCATCGAAACGCCTGAAGGCGAACTGTTCATGCTGGTAAACGCATTCAGTGCCTCACCGAGCGAAAACGACCTGAATACCACGGTGTTCGAATGGAAGAGTTCGAGCAAGGACCGCTACTGTGGCTCGGCCGTGCTCAGCTTTAACGACGTGGTTTACACCGACGCGGTGCGCGCCTCGGTCGAGAAACGCTTGATCGACAAGGCCGTCAAGGCAGCCAGTGAATTCGACATTTGATATTGAACGGGGCTTTCGGGCCCCGTACTTCTTTCTGTGTGTTTGAAATGCGAGGTAACCCGATGAGTAAGGGAGTCTATTCCTTGTGGCTCGTTGGCGGAACGGCCTTATTGGTCGACGAGACGGCGCAATCCACGCTGCAATATGCATTGGACTCGATACTGTTTGCCCAACTGCGCTCGGACAAATTGAACGGCCCACGATTTGCCCGCTACGGGCTTTGGTACAGCGGCTATCGAACGGCTCTGGAAGAGCGTGGTTGGGTCATCACCTTCAGTCACAGTGACTACCCGCGCATGCAGGGCGACGTGCTACGAGCATCAGCAGACTGCCTCACAGGTTATTTGCAGGGTCGTCATCCCAGCCTGTCAGGCCATCTGCAAGCGGCCATCAACGCGCTTTCGCAAGATGAGGCGCAGCACGCCGTGCGGCCCTTTACCCAGGCCATGCAGGGTAAGACCACGGCAGTCGTTCAAGAGTTGGGCGTGTTGCTGCCTGGTGCTGTCCTCGACCTGTGTGGTGTAGCGTTCAAGACCCCGCAGTGTTCAACCAACGGTATCGACTTGCGCGCCAGTGGCGCAACGCTGGGCGAGTTCGTTTCTGACGCCAATCGCAAAGAGCTGCGTGACCTGCTTGAGCGCACGCAGAACGCGGCACACATCAGGAACCTGGGCCTGCTAAAACCGGAGCATGACCATGCACGAACATGAAGCCGATGTGGTTGGCGCAAGCCTGGTTTCGTTTATCCCTGGCGTTAGCCTTCGACAGCGCAACGCGATCAAGCTTGCCGCGTTGTGGGCTGAGACCGTGACCTTGACGGACATGAAGAAGGAAGCTGCCAAGGACCAATACCACTACTACCGCAAGAAGCTGATGTTTCTTGGGTGGGATGCGAAGACCGCAGAAGAGGTCCACTGGCCTGACCCTCAGCGCGTGGTAATAGTCGATCAAGTGCTGAGTGCGATCGATGCGGTCGCGGGGGATAGCCATTCAACCTACATGGCACTGGCGTTGGAGAAATTGAAGAAGAACGATACGCCTTTGCTGCATTTTGAGAAGCGAAGCGGTGAACAAGGGAAGTTTCAGCTGATGTCCTGCGCGCCCGTGAATGCCAACTATGTAGACATTGTGCTGTATCACGAGGCTGGCGGCCGCGCTGCATTCACGGCCGTTTTTCTGTTTCGTGAGCGCCGCAACATGCGCGTGATGGCAGAGCTGGTGCGGTTCAATACGCGCCTGTTCGACCAAGAGCGTCGCAGCGGGGTGGAACGTGCGCTGGTGAAAACCGCGCTGGAGGAGATCAAAAAGGCGGATTTTTAGGGTACCAGGTAACCCTTGATCCCGGTAAAGATGATCTGCGCCGCCAGGGCACAGACGAACAATCCCATCAAACGGCTGACGATCTGCAGGCCTTGGTCGCCGAGAATGCGCTCGATGCCGTGCGAGAGGTACAGCACCAGACCCACGGTGAAGCTGGCCAGCGCGATACTGGCGATGGCCAGCAATTTATCGTCCCAATGCGGCTGGCCCACGCCCATCACCAGCAGGGCACCGATGGTGCCGGGGCCGACGGTCAGCGGGATGGTCAAGGGCACGATGGTCACGTCCTGCTGCACGTTGTCGGCCTGCACCGCCGGTTTGCCCTGCGCCATGCCTAACGCCGAGATGAACAGCACGCTGCCGGCACCGATGCGGAAGGCGTCGGCGGTGATGCCGAAAATGCCGAAGATCGCCCGGCCGAACAGGTACAACAGCACGCTGGCGACCAGGGCGGCGAGGGCAACCTTCCAGGCCAGTTGCTTGCGTTCTTTGCTGGAATGGCCGCGGGTCAGGCTGATGAAGCACGACAGCACAAAGAACGGGCTGTAGAGCACGAGCATCTTCAGGTAGACACTGAACAACTCATGGAGCATGGGTTGGGATCCTCGGCTGCGGTGGGTGCCTGTCGATGCATCGTCGGCATTGCTTAGGGGATAGGCGCCGGATCCGTCTTGGCTTCCCGGTGATTCGCCCAATACTGGATCAGCTCGCGCAATTGCGACAGCTCCACCGGCTTGGCCATGTGCCCATCCATGCCCGCCAACTTGGCGCGCTCCTTGTGCTCGGCAAGGATGTGCGCGGTCAGCGCGACCACGGGCGTACGTGGACGCTGGTGCGCGGCTTCCCATGCGCGCAGTTGCTGGGTGGCCGAGAAACCATCCAGCACGGGCATTTCGCAATCCATTAGCACCAAGTCATAGCGCTGCGCCTTCATGGCTTGCAACGCTTCTTCACCATTGCAGGCCGTGTCTGGCTCAAGGTTGAGCTTGCCCAGCATGCCGCGGATCACTTTGGTCGAGATGCTGTTGTCCTCGGCGACCAGCACGCGGAAGTCGCGGGGCAGGTCCAGTGCTTGCGGCACACCGGGAGGGGTGGCCGGCACCGCTTGCTCACGGCCGCGCTGGGCCAACTCTTCGGCCAGTGTGGTCTTCAGCGTATAGCCTGCCACCGGTTTGGCGAGTATCCGCTTGACCCCGGCATTGCGTGCGATGACTTTGCTCGGCGCGTTGCTGATGCCCGTTAGCATTACCACCAGGATGTCGTGGTTAAGGCTTGGGTCTTCCTTGATCTTGGCCGCCAGTTGCATGCCCGTCATGCCGGGCATGTTCTGGTCCAACAGCACGGCATCGAAGTAGTCGCGCAGGTGCGCCTTGGTGCGCAGCAATGCCAGCGCTTCCTTGCCGGAAGGCACCGCGCTGACATTCATGCCCCAGGCGCTGCACTGCTGTACCAGCACCTTGCGGCAGGTGTCGTTGTCGTCCACCACCAGTACCCGCGCGTCGCGCAACGGGCCATCGAGGTCGGCGGGCGGTTGTTCCAGGCGCGAAGGGTCCAGCGGTAGGGTCAGCCACAGGGTGTTGCCCATGCCGCTGCTGCTCTTGATGCCGAATTCACCCTACATCAGGCCGATCAACTGCTTGGCGATGACTAACCCGAGGTGGCCGCCGAGCTTGTTGCTGGAGAGGAAGTGATGGCTGTGCAGCTCGGCTTGCAACAAGGCTTCGCGCTCAGCGGCGGGCAACGGTTCGCCGCTGTCCTGCACGGCAATGCGCAATCGCGGCGCCTCGCCACGTTGGTCGAGTGCCACCACCAGCAGGATCTCCCCCTGATCGGTGTTTTTCAGGGCATTTTCCAGCAGGCTCGACAGTGCCTGGCGCAGGCGCGTTGGGTCGCCACTGATCACGCGAGGCACTTGTGGCTGGGTGAAGCTGATCAGCTCGATGTTCTGCTGTTCGGCCTTGGCCCGGAAGATGTTCAGGCAGTCCTCGATCAATGCATTGAGGTCGAACTGCACATCGTCCAGTTCGATCTGCCGGGACTCAAGCTTGGAGATGTCGAGAATCTCGTTGATCAGCGTCAGCAGCTCGTTGCCGGCGCTGTGGATGGTCTGCACGTAGTCGCGCTGCTTGACCGACAGCGGCGTGCCGAGCAGCAGCTCGGTCATGCCGAGCACGCCGTTCATGGGCGTGCGGATTTCGTGACTGATCTTGGCCAGGAACTCGGCCTTGGCGTTGATCTCGGCATCGCTGGCGGCCAGGGCGCGGCTGGCGCTGAAGCGCTCTTCGCTCATGCGTCGCAGGCGTTCGCTGACCGCCAGGTTAAGCAAAAGGCCGCAAATGACGGTCAAGCCCATGAGCACGCACAGCAGCCACGGCGTCGACGTGCGGGTCAGTCCCAGAAGCGCCGGCAACAGCACCAGGCCGCCAAGGTTGTAGACCCCCATGGCGAGGGTGAACAGGCGTGCGGGCGCGTAGCCCTTGTACCAGTGATAGGCGCTGACCAGCAGCATGCTGACGCTGCCCAGGGCCAGCAGGGCATAGGTCATCAGGTTGAGTGGCAAGGTGTCGACGAACAGCAGCACCAGGCCGCTGACCGCAGCCACCAGCATCTCGCCCTGCAACAGGCGGTTGAGCCGCGGCGAATGGCACGGCGAGAAGAAATGCAGGGTGAAATACAGGCCGGCCAGGCCTGCGAGGACCAGGGTGAGGTAGGCCGCTGGCGTTTGCGCACTGTGCCACACGTGCCACCAGGGGCCGCTGAGGTTGAGCAGGATCAACCCGCTGAGCAGCATCAGGCCGTGGTAGAGCGCCAAAATCAACGTGGTGGTGGAGCGGCCATAGAGGAAGCGGATCAGGTTGTGCAGGATCAGCATCACCAGGCCGCCGAACAGCATGCCGAACAGCAGCGGTTGGGTCTGGTCGGAAGCGGCCACAGCCGCGGGCTCAAGGCTGATGGCCGGGCGCAATTGGTGCTCGGAAACCAAGCGCAGGTAGATGTCCAGGGGCTGGCGGCTGTTGGGCAATGGCAGCACATGGTCGCTGCCGCGCAGGGTCGGGCTGGCATTGCCGGCCTGGCGCCCGTGGTGCAGTTGACGCAGTAATTTGTCGCCCTCGAGGGCGTAGAGGTCCAGGCCTGAAAGGTCTGGGGCGAACACCCGCAGCAGTTGCTCCTGATCGCCAGGTTCCAGGCGATAGTGCAGCCACAGGGCTTGTTCGGCAGGGGCGGCATCCAGGTCGCTGAGCAGCAATGGGCTAAACTGGTTGCGGTAGCGATCGGAGCGCACGTCGCTTAATTGCAGGTTGGCCTGTTCGTCGAGCAGAACGGACCAGCCTCCGCCTTCTTCGGCCGAGGCCGGGAGCAGGCAGAGCAGGGTCAGCAAGCTGACGATCAGAGCTGTGGCAATCCGAAGCCGACGCACTACGAAATCCCTTCTTAGCCGATGTGCCGGATACTAACTATGCGCGGCGCGCCAAGTCGAAGGCAAGGCCCAGAAAGGGCCCTGTCGACGAGCCGAAGGCCGTGGGCGCAAGGCGTCACGGCGCTTCGGTAAAGGTTACTGCTGGTGTTCACCGCGCTCGCGGGCAATGGCCCGGTAGCCGATGTCGGTACGGTAGAAGCTGCCGTCCCATTTGACCTGCTCTGCCAGGCGGTAGGCCTGCTGCTGAGCAGCTTCGACGGTTTGGCCCAGGGCAGTGGCGCAGAGCACTCGGCCGCCGGCGGTAACCACTTGGCCGTCTTTCAGGGTGGTACCGGCATGGAACACCTTGCCTTCGAGCTTGGCGGCTGCGTCCAGGCCGCTGATCGCGTCACCTTTGGCGTAGTCGCCCGGGTAGCCACCGGCAGCCAGCACGACGCCCAGGCTCGGCCGTGGGTCCCACTGGGCTTCAACCTTGTCCAGGGCCTTGGCGAAGGCGGCTTCGATCAGCAGCACCAGGCTCGACTCCAGGCGCAGCATGACCGGTTGGGTTTCCGGGTCACCGAAGCGGCAGTTGAACTCGATGACCTTGGGGTTGCCCGCCTTGTCGATCATCAGGCCGGCATAAAGGAAGCCGGTGTAGACGTTGCCTTCCTCGGCCATGCCGCGCACGGTCGGCCAGATCACCTGGTCCATCACGCGCTGGTGCACGTCGGCGGTCACGACTGGGGCAGGCGAGTAGGCGCCCATGCCACCGGTGTTCGGGCCGGTGTCGGCGTCGCCGACGCGCTTGTGGTCCTGGCTGGTGGCCATTGGCAGCACGTTGTGGCCGTCGACCATGACGATGAAGCTGGCTTCTTCGCCGTCCAGGAACTCTTCGATGACCACACGCGAACCCGCATCGCCAAAGGCGTTGCCGGCCAGCATGTCACGCACGGCGTCTTCGGCTTCTTGCAGGGTCATGGCGACGATCACGCCTTTGCCCGCTGCCAGGCCGTCGGCCTTGATCACGATCGGCGCACCCTTTTCCTGCAGGTAGGCCAGGGCTGGCTCGATTTCGGTGAAGTTCTGGTAGTCGGCGGTCGGGATCTTGTGACGCGCCAGGAAATCCTTGGTGAAGGCCTTGGAGCCTTCGAGCTGTGCGGCGCCTTTGGTGGGGCCGAAGCAGTCCAGGTTACGGCTGCGGAACAGGTCGACGACACCTGCGACCAGTGGCGCTTCAGGGCCGACGATGGTCAGTTGCACGTTCTGTTCGGCGAAGTCGGCCAGTTGCTCCAGGGCGTTGACGTCGATGGCGACGTTTTCGCACTTGGCTTCAGTGGCGGTGCCGGCGTTGCCCGGGGCAACGAAAACTTTCTCGACGCGTGGGTCTTGGGCGACTTTCCAGGCCAGGGCGTGCTCACGGCCGCCGCTGCCGATGATCAAAACTTTCATGTCAAAACCTCAATTCAAGGTGGTTTCGAGGCTGGCGGCGGGCCTTGTGGGAGCGGGCTTGCCCCGCGAATGCGATGGTGAATTCACCGCCGCATTCGCGGGACAAGCCCGCTCCCACAGGCCCGCTGCTCGCCCCGGAATCCGTGTAATCAGTGGCGGAAGTGGCGCATACCGGTGAATACCATCGCGATGCCGGCTTCGTCGGCTGCGGCGATGACTTCGGCATCACGCATCGAACCACCTGGCTGAATTACGGCGCTGATACCCACTTTAGCCGCATTGTCGATGCCGTCACGGAACGGGAAGAACGCATCCGACGCCATGACCGCACCTTGAACCTGCAGGCCAGCATGCTCGGCTTTGATTGCAGCAATGCGAGCGGAGTTGACGCGGCTCATCTGGCCGGCGCCGACGCCGATGGTCTGGCGCTGCTTGGCGTAGACGATGGCGTTGGACTTGACGAACTTGGCCACTTTCCAGGCAAACACCAGGTCGTGGATTTCTTGCTCGGTCGGGGCGCGCTTGGTGACGATTTTCAGGTCATCGGCGGTGATCATGCCGATATCGCGGCTCTGCACCAGCAAACCACCGTTGACGCGCTTGAAGTCCCAGCCGGCAGCACGCTCAGCTGGCCATTCGCCGCATTCCAGCAGGCGAACGTTCTGCTTGGCGGCGACCACGTCGCGGGCGGCCTGGGAGATTTTCGGGGCGATGATCACTTCGACGAACTGGCGCTCGACGATGGCCTTGGCGGTTTCGCCATCGAGCTCGCGGTTGAAGGCGATGATGCCGCCGAAGGCCGACTCGGTGTCAGTGGCGTAGGCCAGGTCGTAGGCCTTGCGGATGCCGCCTTCGTCTTCCGGTACCACGGCCACGCCGCACGGGTTGGCGTGCTTTACGATGACACAGGCCGGTTTGACGAAGCTCTTCACGCACTCCAGCGCGGCGTCAGTGTCGGCCACGTTGTTGAACGACAGCTCCTTGCCTTGCAGCTGGATGGCGGTGGAGATGCTGGCTTCACCCTTCTTGGCTTCGACGTAGAACGCCGCGCTCTGGTGCGGGTTCTCGCCGTAGCGCATTTCCTGGGCTTTGACGAACTGGCTGTTGAAGGTGCGCGGGAATTCGCTGCGTGCTTCAGTGCTCAGGGTGTCCTTGGCCTGGTCGATGGTGCCCATGTAGTTGGCGATCATGCCGTCGTAGGCGGCGGTGTGTTCGAACGCCTTGAGCATCAGGTCGAAGCGCTGGGCGTAGGTCAGGCCGCCGGCTTTCAGGCCGTCGAGGACGCTGGCGTAGTCGCTGGCATTGACCACGATGGCAACGTCTTTGTGGTTTTTGGCAGCGGAGCGGACCATGGTCGGGCCACCGATGTCGATGTTCTCGATGGCGGTCGGCAGGTCACAGCCTGGCTTGGAGATGGTGGCTTCGAAGGGGTACAGGTTGACGGCGACCAGGTCGATCGGCTTGATGCCGTGCTCGTTCATGATGGCGTCGTCGATGCCGCGACGGCCCAGAATGCCACCGTGGATTTTCGGGTGCAGGGTCTTGACCCGGCCATCCATCATTTCGGCGAAGCCGGTGTAGTCGGCCACTTCCACCGCGTTCACGCCGTTATCCTTGAGCAGCTTGTAGGTGCCGCCGGTGGACAGGATCTCGACACCGAGCTGCTGCAGCTCACGGGCGAATTCGAGGATACCGGTCTTGTCGGAGACGCTGATCAGGGCGCGGCGGATCGGCAGGCGGGTAGTCTGGTCGGTCATTTCGGATTCCATAACGCGGTGGAGTCAGCAAAAAAGGCGCCTCTGTTCAGGGAGCCGCCTTTTCTGATTGGGATTCTGGCTTACAACAAGTCGTACTGCTTGAGCTTCTTGCGCAGGGTGCCTCGGTTGAGCCCGAGCATCTCGCTGGCCTTGGTCTGGTTGCCCTTCACGTAGTTCATCACGCTTTCAAGCAGGGGCGCCTCGACTTCGGAGAGCACCAGGTTGTACACGTCCGTGACGGTCGCGCCTTCCAGGTGGGCGAAGTAGTTGTGCAGCGCCTTCTCGACGCTGTCGCGAAGGGTCTGGCCCTCTTCGCTTGGCGTGTTGAGGTGCTGTTTCAGGTTGGCGTTGTCGCTCACGGGCGTTGTTCCACTCACAAATGTCTCGGTCATCATCGTCATGCGGCCACCCCTTGTCCGTCCTCTGTCTCAAGGCTCTGTCGACGTTCACTGAAAAACGCGCGAACGTTGGCGCACTGCGCTTGTGTGTCTTCCAAAGCATTGAACCGGGAGCGAAACTCCTTGCCGCCGGGTCGTGTTGCCAGGTACCAGCCAACGTGCTTGCGGGCGATACGTACGCCCATCACATCGCCATAGAAGGCATGCAGCGCGGCCAGGTGCTCTAGCAGGATGCGTTCCACTTCGTCCAGCTGCGGGGCCGGCAACTGTTCGCCGGTCCGCAGGTAATGCTCGATCTCGCGAAAGATCCAGGGCCGCCCTTGGGCAGCGCGGCCGATCAACAGGCCATCGACCCCGGTGGCGTCCAGTACCGCCCGGGCCTTTTCTGGCGATGTGATATCGCCGTTGGCAAATACCGGGATAGACACCGCCTGCTTGATGGCAGCGATGGTGTCGTATTCGGCTTCGCCTGTGTACAGGTCGGCGCGTGTGCGGCCATGCACCGCTAGCGCCTGGATGCCGGCCTGTTCAGCGATCTTCGCCACATTCAGGCCGTTCTTGTTCGCCCGATCCCACCCCGTGCGGATCTTCAGCGTCACCGGGACGTCCACGGCGCCTACCACCGCGTGGAGAATCTCGCTGACCAAGGCTTCATCTCTCAATAAAGCAGAGCCTGCAGCTTTGTTGCAGACTTTTTTTGCCGGGCAGCCCATGTTGATGTCGATGATCTGGGCACCCGCTTCGACGTTGGCCTTTGCCGCCGCTGCCATCATCTGGGCATCCCCGCCGGCGATCTGCACCGAGCGCGGCTCGGGATCGCCTTCGTGAATGCGGCGCAGGCTCGACTTGCGGCTGTTCCACAGGCTCATGTCGCTGGACACCATCTCCGACACCACCATGCCTGCGCCCAGGCGCTTGCAAAGTGTTCGGAAAGGCTGGTCCGTGACCCCGGCCATGGGGGCGAGGATCAGGTTGTTTCGCAGTGTGTATGGGCCGATGCGTACCGCCGACATAGGTGATCCCTGTTGTGGGGCCGAATCTTGGAGTTCGAAAAAGGGTGGGCATGATACCCGCTCTCGGTGACCGGATAAAGATGGATTTGGATAAAATCTGAACAGTTGTCGGCTTATGACTTTTGGTGTGGGTAGGCGAGGGCGGGGGCACAAAGGGCCCCCAGGATCAGCCGATTACTCCGGCGAGCGGAAGCTCAGGCTGTAGTTCACGGCCTTGGGGCCTGGGTCGAGGATGTCCAGGGCAATGTGGATCGGGGTCTGGCTGGGCATCTCGCCACGCCCGGCCAGTTCGCCAGAGAGGTACTCGCTGGGCTTGAAGCGCCGGCTGGCGATCAGTTGGCCATTGAGGTCGGCGAAACGCAGCTCGAGCAGTGGGAACGGCTGGGCGAAGGGGGCGCGGTTGTAGATGATCGCATCGACGATCAGTGCACCCTTGAAGTCAGGGTGGCTGCGCACCACAAGGTTGCTGCTCTTGATGCGGGCGATGTCGACGCGGGTCGGCACTTCGCAGCCGAACAGCGGGCATACCTGCTGGAAGATCGGCCGGTACTGGTCCTGGCGGGCCATTTCATCGAAGTGGAACCACACGTACTGGAACGCCAGCAGGCCTGCAGCCAGCAGCGTCAGGAAGCCCCACAGCAAGCGCTTGCCCCAGTTGGGCTGGGGCTTTTCCCAGCCCAGTTGAAGCGGGTCGTCGACCACGTCGACCAGCGGCTCCTTACGCGGCGCACGCTCGGGCTTGCTGGACAGGCCAGGCTCCAGGCGTTCACCGGGCAACGGCTCTACAGGGTCGTCGTCGTGGGCCGACAGGTGCAGGTCCAGTTCGTCATCGTCGCGCGCGCTGAGGCCCTTTTCCGGGGCTGGATCGTGGCTGGCAGCGAAGTGCTCGCTGACGAACGCATGGTGCTCGTCGGCCTCGATGTCGCGCCGTACGGGGGGCTCGTCGTCGATGTCCAGGTCCAGGTGGCCGCCCAGGGTCGGCTCGGTGCGATCGCCTGGGGCGGGCTCCAGGTCCAGTGACTCTTGCTCGAACGCTTCCTGTTCCAGCGCATGCTGTGTCAGTAGCGTGGGTGCAGGTTCAGGCGCCTGTTCAGGCTCGAAGCGGTCGTCGGTGGCGTTGCCAAACAGCTCATCGGTATGGGCGTCTGGCTGATGTTCTTCACGGCGGGCCTGCAGACCGTTGTCCGCGCTGGACGGGCGAACGGCGGCAGGTTCGCCACGACGTTCAAGGCGGGCCAGCTCTTGGTCCAGGTCCAGTTCATCCAGGGCCTGGGCCGTGAGCGCCCAGTCGTCCTCAGGGGGCGCTGGGCGTTCGCTGGCGGGGGGATCGGGCGTGACCGCAGGCTTGGCAATCGGCTCGGCAGGCGCTGCAGGCGGGACGGGTACCACGGGCGCCACGGGCGCTCTAGGTTCCACAGGCACGCTGGCATCACCGGCGCGGTTCTGCTCCAGCAGTTGCTTTGCGGCGTTGAACACCTGCAGGCAATGGCCGCACCGCACCACGCCGCGCGCCACACTCAACTGGTGATGGGTGACGCGAAAGCTGGTCTGGCAATGCGGGCACTGGGTGACGAAACTGTCGGTCATGCGGCGATCCGGGGTTGTACAAAAGTTATTCTAGCGCGCTTAACGGCGGCGACCACTGATGCGCACCCAACCATCGCGTACGGCGATCGGGTCCAGCTCGAAGTCGGCGGCGTAGGCAGCAGCCACTTCATCGCCTTGTTCGGCAAGGATGCCCGAGAGTGCCAGCAGGCCACCAGGGCGGACCAGGCCAGACAACTGCGGCGCCAGCGAGACCAGCGGGCCGGCCAGGATGTTGGCGACCAGTACGTCAGCCTGCATGGCCGGCATGTGCTCGGGCAGGTACAGCGCCAGCTTCTCGTCGGCGATGCCATTGCGCTGGGCATTGTCGCGCGAGGCTTCAATGGCCTGCACGTCGATGTCGGTACCGACCGCTTCGCGCGCGCCCAGCAGCAGGGCGGCAATGGCCAGAATCCCCGAGCCGCAGCCAAAGTCCAGCACTTGGGTGCCTTCGAGTTGCTGGCCGTCGAGCCATTCCAGGCACAGGGCGGTGGTCGGGTGGGTACCGGTGCCGAACGCCAGGCCTGGGTCGAGCAGCAGGTTTACCGCGTCCTTGTCCGGCGCTTCGTGCCAGCTTGGCACGATCCACAGGCGGCGGCCGAAGCGCATCGGCTGGAAGTTGTCCATCCAGCTGCGTTCCCAGTCCTGGTCTTCGATCACTTCAGCCTGGTGCTCGGGCAGCTCGGCGCCGGTCAGCAGGCGGACGTGGGCGAACACCTGCTCGGGCTCGGCATCGGCCTCGAACAGGGCCAGCAGGTGAGTGTGCGACCACAGCGGGGTGGTGTTGAGGTCGGGTTCGAAGATCGGCTGATCTTCCGCGTCCACGAACGTGACCGAGACGGCGCCTACTTCAAGCAGGGCGTCTTCGTAGGTTTCGGCTTGTTCCGGGCTGATGGCCAGGCGTACTTGCAGCCAGGGCATGGCGGGCACCTTTGGTAAATCGACAGGGGCAGCCCGAGGCTGCGCGAAGGCTCGCAGTTTACGCGAGTGCGCGGGGTTTGTGGATTGTATCGGGGGCCTGTCGCGAATGGGGCGCACAGCGCCCCGGCGATCACTCAGACAAAACAGAGCGACAGGGACTCCGCTATATAAGCAGGCTTCTCTTCCCCTTCGATTTCCAGCGTGGCGATTGCCTTGAGCAGCCACTGGCCGGGTTTTTTCTCGAGCACTTCGGCGAGATCGATCTTCAGCCGCACCTGGCTGTCGACCTTGACCGGTTGAATGAACCGCACGCTGTCCAGCCCGTAGTTCACGACCATCTTCAACCCTTGCGGCAGGACCAGGATGTCCTCCATCAGCGTGGGGATCAGCGACAGCGTCAGGAAACCATGGGCGATCGTGCAGCCAAACGGTGTTTTCGCCGCTTTCTCCGGGTCGACATGGATGAACTGAAAATCGCCTGTCGCTTCGGCAAACAGGTTGATGCGCTGTTGGTCGATTTTCAGCCAGGCAGAACGGCCCAGTTCCTTGCCAACGTACTGCGAAAGCTCTGTAACCGGTACATAGGGCATCGCGACTCTCCAGGTTGTAAGTTGGTACGAAGGTGCAAGATCAGCACGGCCCACCGTTTCAGTCAAGTTGCGCGTTTTTCGGCGATTATCGGCTTATACCCTTAGCGTGCTTATAATGGCCGCCATGCCCGAGGGAGGTGCTTATGCTGTTGCGTGGTTTGACCTGGCTGGTGTTGTTTCAACTGCTGGGTACGGCGATCAATCACCTGTTTGTGCCGTTTTTGCCGGGGCCGATCATCGGCCTGTTGCTGCTGCTGTGCTTCCTGATGGCCAGGGGGGAGGTCGGCAAGCCGCTCAATGAAGCCGCCAGCAGCTTGCTGCGCTACCTGCCACTGCTGCTGGTGCCGCCGGCGGTGGGGGTGATGGTGTATGCCAAGGACATCGCCGCCGACTTCTGGGCGATTGCCGGTGCACTGTTCATTTCATGCCTGCTGACCCTGGTGTTCGTCGGCGTGTTGATGCAGAAGCTCATCCACCGCCAAGGCAAGCGCGAGGAGCAGCCATGATGCTCGACTGGCAAGGCGCGCTCGATGCAGTCATCCACCATCCTTTGTTTGGCATCGGCATTACCCTGGGGGCCTATCAGGTCGTGCTTGCGGGCTATGAGAAGACCCGCTGGATCTTCCTGCAGCCGGTATTGGTGTCGATGCTGCTGGTAATTGGCGTGCTGCTGGTGTGCGGCATCGACTACAGCGAGTACCGCCAGCGTACCGAGATCATGAACACGCTCCTGGGGCCCGCCACCGTGGCCCTGGCCGTGCCGCTCTACCTCAACCTGCGGCGTATTCGCCAACTGTTCTGGCCGACATTTACTACGCTGGTAATCGGAGGCCTGTTCGCCACGGTCTGCTGCCTGCTGCTGGGCTGGTGGTTCGGCGCCGAACACATGATCCTGATGACCATGGCGCCGAAGTCGGTGACGTCGCCGATCGCCATGCTGGTGGCCGAGCAGATTGGTGGCGTGGCGGCGCTGGCCGCGGTGTTCGTGCTGATCACCGGCGTTATCGGTGCGATCTTCGGCCCGGCGCTGTTGACCCGCCTCGGTGTGCACAGCCCTGAGGCGCGCGGCATGTCGCTGGGCGTGACCGCGCATGCGGTGGGCACTTCGGTGGCCCTGCAGGAAAGTGATGAATGCGGCGCTTTCGCCGCGCTGGCGATGAGCCTGATGGGGGTGGCCACGGCGGTGTTCCTGCCGCTGGCGGTCAGCCTGGTGGCTTGAGGAGTTGTGATGACGCTACCGCTGTTTCCCCTCAATACCGTGCTGTTTCCGGGGTGCTTCCTCGATTTGCAGATTTTTGAGGCGCGCTACCTGGACATGATCAGCCGCTGCATGAAGCAGGGCGAGGGCTTTGGGGTGGTGTGCATCCTGGAAGGGGAGCAGGTTGGCAAAGCGCCACCGACGGTTGCTTCGATCGGTTGCGAGGCGATGATCCGCGACTTCGTGCAGCAGGATAACGGCTTGCTGGGTATCCGTGTCGAAGGGGTGCGGCGTTTCAACCTGGAGCAGACCGAGGTGCAGAAGGACCAGTTACTGGTCGGGCAGGTGCAGTGGTTGCCGGAGCTGGCTGATAGCCCCCTGGGCGAGGCGGACGAAGACCTGCTGGCATTGCTGGTTGCCCTGGGTGAGCACCCGATGGTCGAGGCGCTGGACATGCCGCGGCCGGTGGATGGGCGGCAAGCGTTGGCCAATCAGCTGGCGTATCTGCTGCCGTTCATGGAAGAGGACAAGCTGGACCTGCTGAGCATCGACTCGCCGCAGTTGCGGCTGGAAGAGATTCAAAGGCTGTTGGAGCGGATTCAGGGTGAGCTGTTTGCCTGACTGATCACTGTGGCTTGTTGTGGCCTCTTCGCGGGGCAAGCCCGCTTGTATGGTTAGACTTGAAGGGGTGGTGGGACTAAATGCCCGATTCTGACTGTTCGCAGCAGTACAGACCGTGGGAGACATCGCCCCACCCCTTCCACCAAAGCGCCGATAAAGAATGCATCGTTTGCAAGCGACGATAGAAGCAAGCCAGCGCCTCTTGGTGAAACCCCTTCAAGCCTAAAAACCTTAACGTGGAGTACGGCCCATGGCAATGCAGACAGGTAGATTGATCGTGGGTGCGGACGTTGCAAAAGCTGAGCTGGTTATCCATCACGACAGCAGTGATGAGGTAATCAAACTGAAAAATTCAAAAGCCGACATCAAGCGGTGGCTGAAGCAACAACCCCTGAACACTGCCATCGCTGTTGAGGCGACCAATGTCTATCACTTGGACTTGGTTGAGTTGGCCCATGGACTAGGTTTCAGTGTTTATGTCGTCGATGGGTTTCAACTGAGCAACTACCGAAAAAGTGTTGGCGGGCGAGTCAAAACTGACCCTTCTGATGCTCGGTTACTCTCTCGTTTCTTGAGAAATGAGGGGGAGGACCTTCGTCCTTGGAGCCCGCCTCCAGCCGTCTACGGCAAGCTGCAGAGCCTCCTCCGCCGCAGAGCCGCACTGGTGTCTGCTCGCACCGCTATGACTCAGAGCTGGGCTAATGAAACCCTCTTGAAGGCGGCCTTCGAAGCTTTCGTAACATCAATAGATCGATTGGATCTGCTGATGCAAAAGAAGATGAAAGAAGTGCTCCGAGAGACCGGACTGCATGAGCAAGTTGCTCGTTGTCAGGCAGTAGAGGGGATAGGTTTCCTTACAGCCACGGCATTGGTAATGGCCTTTGTCAGGGGCGAATTTAAAAGCAGTGACTCCTACATTGCATTTCTTGGAATGGATCTGCGAGTGAGTGACTCTGGACAGAAAGCTGGACGACGCCGTCTCACAAAACGGGGCTGCTCAGAAATCCGTCCCTTGCTGCACAACGCAGCGATGGCCGCTAGCAAGTCTACGGCCTGGAAAGGCATCTATGAACAACACCGCAACAGCGGCAAGGCAACGACCCAGGCCCTCGTGATCCTGGCAAGAAAGCTTGCTCGCGTAGCATTCGCCCTGATGAAAAATCAGGACGAATATGTCACCAAAGCGAGCAAACCGGCTTGCTGAAAACCATAGAATCTCCCACAGGTGTGGTGCATGGCAGACTGCCTGTGGGAGCGGGCTTGCCCCGCGAAGAGGCCAGAACAGGCAACATCAATACTGATACCGCTCCAAAGCCTGCGGCAGCGCGTGCATGGCAAAGAACGCCAACAGCGCTATACACGCCGGCAGCACCAACCACCACACCCGCAGCGGCAGTGCTGGAAGCGGCTGGCGATGCTGCACCAAGGTCAGGCTAACCGCGCAGACGCAGCACGCCAGCAAGGCGCCGGCCAGTATATCGGTCGGCCAGTGCGCCCCCAGGTAAACCCGCGACAACGCAATCGCCAAGGCAGGAATGCACCCCAGCAACACCCAGGTCAGGCGCATCCGCGGCGGCTGGGCACGCCCCGCCAGCACCGCCATTACCAAAAAGAACGCAAACGACGCCGAGCTGTGGCCGCTGGGCATGCTGTAGCTGGTCAGTGGGTCGGTCAGCACCTCGGGCCGCGCGCGGGCGAATAGCCACTTGAGCGTGCCATTGGCAATCGCCGTACCCATCAATGCGCCGCCCGCAAACAGTGCATGGCGCCATTGTTGGGCGAGCAGCAGCAGGCCGGTCAGCAGCCCACCGAGGAAAAACTGCGTGCGAAAATCACCCAGCCGTGTCACCAGTACCACGGTGCCGTCGATGACTTGGCTGCGGTGTTCCTGCACCAGTGTCATCACGCCCTGATCGAATTCGTGCAAGTACGGCCAGCCCAGGAATACCCCGGCCAGGGCCGCGAAGCTCAAGCCGGCGATCAGCCGAGTGCCGTGGCGTTGATCGCGGATGCTGCTGTTCAGGCTCAGGCCGATGAGCACCGCCAACGCACCGGCAAGGATGCCCGCATCCAGCCAGAAGCCTTCCGGTAAAGGCAGGCGCATGGCGGCGCCCGTGGCCCAGCCAGGCAGCAGGTAGGCAACCGACCAGCCGGCGCCTGCCACCAGGCTGACGGCAATGAAGCGCGGCAGTGGCATGTCGAACATGCCGGCGACCATCGGCAGCATGGGCCGCAGCGGCCCAATGAAGCGCCCGACCAGCAGGCTGGCGATGCCATAACGCTGGAAGTAGGTTTCGGCGCTGCCGATCCATTCCGGGTGGTGGCGTAGCAGTGGCAGGCGGCGGATGTTCTGGTGGAAATACTTGCCGACCGTGTACGACAGTGCATCACCCAGCAAGCCGCCGAGAAAGCCCAGCAACAGCGTCTCGCCCAGGCTGAAGGTGCCGCTGCCGGCCAGCACGGCGACCGCGAACAGCAGCACGGTGCCAGGCACGATGATGCCGGCAATGGCCAGGCATTCGATGCAGGCCACCAGGAAAATCGCCAGGCCAAGCCACTGGGGGTTGGCGCTTAGCCAGCCGGTCAGGCTGTCGAGCCATTGGCCCATGTGTCAGTTTCCTTGTTGATGAATGAAGAAGTCTCGGCCTTCGACTTGGCCGCGTCGCAACGGGTTCCGTGTACAGAAGCGAGCGTATTCGGCGTCGACGAAGCGGTACGGCAGGTGCTCATCGCGGCCCTGCGGGATACCCAGGCGCGCAGCCTGGATCACCCGCGGCACGGCGATGCCGCAGTCGTCGACGTACAAGTGCTCAGGGTCGAACCGCTGCGCGTCCCAGCGCGGCACTTTCAGGCCCAGTGCACGGCATAGCAGGGTCTGGCCTGCGCACAGGCGCTCGGCCGGGCGCAGGTTGCCGCTGGCGTCGGGGTTGTTCAGTTGCATCTGCGCCAGGCTGTTGGCGTTCGAGAGGTCATCCTGCCAAGGGTAGGCGGACTTGATCAGCACCGCATTGCCCGGGCCATGGGCGCTGAAGTTCAACGAGTCGCCACCGCGGGCGTAATACATGTAGATGTGCCCGCCGTCGAGGAACAGGGCCTTGCGCTTTTCCGTATACCCGAGCGAGGCATGGCTGCCTTTGTCGGTTAGGTAGTAGGCCTCGGTCTCGATGATGCGCGCGGCCAGCCAGAGGTCGCCCTGGCGATGGCGGATGACCTTGCCCAGCAAATCCTTGGCCAGGGTCTGGGCGTCACGGTCGAAAAAGCGGTCGGGCAGGGCTGGCATGCTGGCAGTTCGTGGCTTCAAAGGCCTGGATGATAGCAATGAATGGCTTAATCGAGGCTGAACCGGGTGGGGGGTTGAATGGTATCTGTATGTTTCTTTGGGGGGCTGAGAGGTGTTCGTCTTGGGGGGGGTTGATGCCTGGGAGATCGAGCGCCGCGCATGCGGCGCCCGACCTCCCGGGTATTAAAAAAACCAAACCAAGCCCGCCATTTTCTACCATCCGCCACCCGCCGCTGGGCGTATACCTGCGCGACAGTTATAATCAGCCGATTTCCCCTTCGCCAAGACACCGAACCCATGACTGAGTCCGTTCTTGACTACATGACCCGTTTGGGTCGCGCTGCTCGCCAGGCTTCCCGGGTGATCGGCCGTGCCAGCACCGCGCAGAAGAACCGCGCCCTGCAAGCGGCTGCCGATGCACTGGACGCTGCCCGCGCCGAGTTGACCGCCGCCAACGCACTGGACCTCGCCGCAGGCCGCGCCAATGGCCTGGAGCCCGCACTGCTCGACCGCCTGGCGCTGACCCCGGCGCGTATCGACGGCATGATCACGGGCCTGCGCCAGGTGGCCAGCCTGCCGGACCCGGTCGGCGCCATCCGCGACATGAGCTACCGCCCATCGGGTATTCAGGTCGGCAAGATGCGTGCCCCCCTGGGGGTGATCGGGATCATCTACGAATCGCGCCCCAACGTGACCATCGATGCCGCCAGCCTGTGCCTGAAGTCCGGCAATGCGACTATCTTGCGTGGCGGCTCCGAGGCCATCCACTCCAACCGTGCCATCGCCACCTGCATCCAGCGTGGCCTGGCCGAGGCCGGTCTGCCGGCGGCGGTAGTGCAAGTGGTCGAGACCACCGATCGCGAAGCCGTGGGCGCGCTGATCAGCATGCCCGAGTTCGTCGATGTGATCGTGCCGCGCGGTGGCCGTGGCCTGATCGAACGTATTAGCCGCGATGCGCGGGTGCCGGTCATCAAGCACCTGGACGGCATCTGCCATGTCTATGTCAGCGAACATGCCGACCTGGACAAGGCCTGGCGCGTCGCTTTCAACGCCAAGACCTACCGCTACGGCATCTGTGGCGCCATGGAAACCCTGCTGGTCGACCAGCGTGTAGCCGAGCGCTTCCTGCCGGAAATGGCCCGCCGTTTCCAGGAAAAGGGCGTCGAACTGCGTGGCTGCGAGCGCACGCGTGCGCTCATCGCGGCCAAGCCGGCCAGCGAAGACGACTGGCACACCGAATACCTGGATGCGATCCTGTCGATTCGTGTAGTCGATGACCTGGACCAGGCCATCGAACACATCAACCACTATGGCTCGCACCACACTGATTCGATCATCACCGAGCACCAGGGCCAGGCCCGCCAATTCATGGCAGAGGTCGACTCGGCGTCGGTGATGCTCAATACCCCAACCTGCTTCGCCGACGGTTTCGAGTACGGCCTGGGCGCGGAGATCGGTATCTCCACCGACAAGTTGCATGCCCGCGGCCCGGTTGGCCTAGAAGGCCTGACCTGCGAGAAGTACGTGGTGATCGGCGACGGCCAGCTACGCGGCCAGGAGTCCTGCTGAGTTGAGCAAGGCCCAGGCAGTCCGGCGCATCGGCATTCTAGGCGGCACCTTCGACCCCGTTCACATCGGCCACCTGCGCAGCGCGCTGGAAGTGGCCGAGTTGATGGCGTTGGACGAGTTGCGCCTGTTGCCTAATGCCCGGCCGCCGCACCGCGACACCCCGCAAGTGGCCGCGCAAGATCGCCTGGCCATGGTGCGCAGCGCCGTGCAGGGTGTTGCCTGCCTGAGCGTGGATGCCCGCGAGCTTGCCCGCGACAAGCCGTCGTACACCATCGACACCCTGGAGTCGATCCGCGCCGAACTGGGCGCTGACGACCAGCTGTTCCTGGTGTTGGGTTGGGATGCCTTTTGTGGCCTGCCCGCCTGGCACCGCTGGGAAGAGCTGCTGCAACACTGTCACATCCTGGTGTTGCAACGCCCGGATGCCGACGTTGAACCCCCTGACGAGCTGCGCAACCTGTTGGCTGCGCGCTCCGAGAGCGATCCCACCGCCATGTCCGGCCCGGCGGGAAATATTTCGTTCGTCTGGCAGACACCGCTTGCGGTGTCGGCTACACAGATCCGACAGCTGCTGGCCAGCGGCAAATCGGTGAGGTTCCTGGTGCCGGACGCCGTACTGGCCTACATCGAGGCACACGAACTGTATCGTGTGCCTAACTGACGGTGCTCCGGCACCTCATCCAACAAGTTGAACGAGTTTTATATGACCAAGCAGAAAATTTACGGCGAAGAACTGGTCGAAGTGACCAAGGCAGCGCTGGAAGACGTCAAGGCCCAGGATATCCAGGTCATCGACGTGCGTGAAAAGCACAGCCTGACCGACTACATGATCATTGCCACCGGTACGTCCAACCGCCAGATCAACGCGATGGCCGAAAAGGTCCGTGAAGCCGTCAAGGCCAAGGGTGCTCAACCCCTGGGTGAAGAAGGCAAGGGCGACAGCGACTGGGTGCTGCTGGACCTGAACGATGTCATCGTGCACATGATGACCGCCGCTGCCCGCCAGTTCTACGACCTGGAGCGCCTGTGGCAGGGTGCCGAGCAAAGCCGTGCCGCCGATGGCAAGCACCACAGCCCGGACCACGCTCACGAGTACTCCGACAAGCTCAAAGACCGGGAATAAGGAAGCGTCGTGCGTCTGCGCCTGATCGCGGTCGGCTCGCGCATGCCCAAGTGGGTCGAGGACGGTTGGCATGAATATGCCAAGCGCCTGCCCCCGGAGCTGTCGCTGGAGCTGGTGGAAATCCCGCTGAATACCCGTGGCAAGAATGCCGACGTCGCTCGCCTGATCCGTCAGGAGGGCGAAGCCATGCTGAGCAAGGTTCAGCCTGGGGAACGCATCGTCACCCTCGAGGTCCATGGCAAGCCCTGGAGTACCGAGCAGCTGGCGACCGAGCTGGACCGCTGGCGCCTGGATGCGCGCACGGTGAATTTGATGGTGGGCGGCCCGGAAGGGCTGGCGCCTGAGGTTTGCGCACGCGCTGAGCAACGCTGGTCGCTGTCGCCGCTGACGTTGCCGCACCCGTTGGTAAGGATACTCATCGGCGAGCAGATCTATCGCGCCTGGACCGTGTTGTCCGGGCACCCTTACCACAAATGAGCCTGTAAGCAGTCCGATGTCGCAGCCGATCCGTCTCAAGGACCACGAGAAAGACGCCCGCCTGGTGCGTAACCGCGTCGTGGTTGGCGCGGTGGCGATCATGCTGCTTATCTGCGTTTTGATCGCGCGGCTGTATTACCTGCAGATCATCCAGTACGACTATCACTCGACGCTGTCGGAGAACAACCGGGTGCATGTGCAGCCGATCCCGCCGACCCGTGGGCTGATCTTCGACCGCAATGGGGTGATCATCGCCGATAACCGGCCCAGCTTCAGCCTGTCCATGACCCGTGAACGTGCGGGTAACTGGCAGGAAGTGCTGGACAATATCGTCGAAGTGCTGGAGCTGACTGACGACGACCGCGCGCTCTTCGAGAAGCGCATGCGCCAGGGCCGTCGGCCGTTCGAGCCGGTGCCCATCCTGTTCGAACTGAGCGAAGAGCAGATCGCCCGGGTGGCGGTGAACCAGTTCCGGCTGCCTGGCGTGGAAGTGGTCGCGCAGTTGGTGCGGCATTACCCGCAAGGTGCGCATTTTGCGCACTCGGTGGGGTATGTCGGGCGTATCAACGAGAAAGAGCTGAAAACCCTCGACCCTGTGAACTACAGCGGTACGCACCATATCGGCAAGACCGGTATCGAACGTTTCTACGAGGATGCGTTGCACGGCCAGGTCGGTTACGAGGAAGTCGAGACCAACGCCCGCGGTCGCGTGCTGCGGGTGCTCAAGCGTACCGACCCCAAGCCTGGCAAGGACATCGTCCTGAGCCTCGACATCAAGCTGCAGGAAGCCGCCGAGGCCGCCTTGGGTGGCCGTCGTGGCGCGGTGGTGGCGCTCGACCCGCGTACCGGCGAAGTGCTGGCGATGGTCAGCCAGCCAAGCTTCGACCCTAACCTGTTCGTCACCGGCATCAGCTTCAAGGCCTATGCCGAGCTGCGGGATTCGATCGACCGGCCGTTGTTCAACCGCGTACTGCGCGGGCTGTACCCACCTGGCTCGACCATCAAGCCAGCGGTGGCCATCGCCGGTTTGGACAGTGGCGTGGTCAATGCCGGCAGCCGGGTGTTCGACCCAGGCTATTACCAGCTGCCCAACTACGATCACAAATACCGTAACTGGAACCGCTCTGGCGATGGCTGGGTCGACCTGGATACCGCGATCATGCGCTCCAACGACACCTACTTTTACGACCTTGCCCACAAGATGGGCATCGATCGTTTGTCCAGCTACATGAACAAGTTCGGCATCGGCCAGCGGGTTTCGCTCGACATGTTCGAAGAGTCCGCCGGCCTGATGCCGTCTCGCGAATGGAAGCGTGCCACCCGCCGCCAGGCCTGGTTCCCCGGCGAAACCCTGATTCTCGGGATCGGCCAGGGCTACATGCAGGCCACGCCGCTGCAGTTGGCCCAGGCCACCGCGTTGATCGCCAACAAAGGCGTGTGGAACCGCCCGCACCTGGCCAAGACCATCGAAGGCCAACCGCCGGTGGACGAGAACCCGATGGAAAACATCATCCTGCGTGACAAGTCGGACTGGGCCAAGGTGACCCACGGCATGGAGCAGGTGATGCACAACGCCCGTGGTACCGCGCGCAAGGCTGCTGCCGGCGCCCAGTACCGTATCGCCGGCAAGAGCGGTACTGCCCAGGTGGTGGCGATCAAGCAAGGCGAGAAATACGACCGCAACAAACTTCAGGAACGCCACCGCGACCACGCCCTGTTCGTCGCCTTCGCCCCGGCCGACGACCCGAAGATCGTGGTGTCGGTGATGGTCGAGAACGGCGAATCCGGCTCTGGCGTCGCCGCACCCGTGGTGCGCCAGATCATGGACGCCTGGTTGCTCGACGAGCACGGCCGGCTCAAGTCCGAGTTCGCTCCCGCCACCGTTACCCAGGAATCGGCCCTGTGATGAACAATTTCGATCGCATGCTCTCCAGCGAGGATGTGATGCGTCGGCGCGCCAGCTTCCTGCAGCGCATCCATATCGATGGCCCGTTGCTGGTCATCCTCCTGACCCTCGCGGCTGGCAGCCTGTTCGTGCTGTATTCGGCCAGTGGCAAGAACTGGGACCTGCTGCTCAAGCAGGCGACTTCGTTCGGCATCGGCCTGGTGTCGATGTTCGTCATCGCCCAGCTGGAGCCGCGGTTCATGGCGCGCTGGGTGCCATTGGCCTACGTCACCGGGGTGCTGTTGCTGGTGGTGGTGGACGTGATGGGCCACAACGCCATGGGCGCCACCCGGTGGATCAATATCCCCGGGGTGATTCGCTTCCAGCCCTCGGAATTTCTCAAGATCATCATGCCGGCGACCATCGCCTGGTACCTGTCCAAGCGCACCTTGCCGCCACACCTCAAGCATGTGGCGATCAGCCTGGTGCTGATCGGCGTGCCGTTCATCCTCATCGTTCGCCAGCCCGACCTGGGCACGGCGCTGTTGATTCTGGCCTCTGGTGCGTTCGTGCTGTTCATGGGTGGGCTGCGCTGGCGCTGGATTGTCAGTGTGGTAGCGGCGGCGGTGCCGGTGGCGGTGGCCATGTGGTTCTTCGTCATGCACGACTACCAAAAGCAGCGCGTGCTGACCTTCCTCGACCCGGAAAGCGACCCCTTGGGCACCGGCTGGAACATCATCCAGTCCAAGGCTGCGATCGGTTCGGGCGGGGTATTCGGTAAGGGCTGGCTGCTGGGCACCCAGTCGCACCTGGACTTTTTGCCCGAGAGCCACACCGACTTCATCATCGCCGTGCTCGGTGAGGAGTTCGGCCTGGTCGGCATCTGCCTGCTGCTGATCGTCTACCTGCTGCTGATTGGTCGCGGCCTGATGATCACGGCCCAGGCGCAGACCCTGTTCGGCAAGCTGCTGGCGGGCAGCTTGACGATGACCTTCTTTGTATACGTGTTCGTCAATATCGGTATGGTCAGCGGCCTTCTGCCCGTGGTGGGCGTGCCGCTGCCCTTCATCAGCTATGGCGGAACTTCGTTGGTGACGCTGCTGTCAGCGTTTGGCGTTCTGATGTCGATCCATACGCACCGCAAATGGATCGCACAGGTTTGAATAAGGTGAAGAATTTCATGCAAGCAGTGCGTAACTGGGCTGCCCGTTGTGCGCCGTGGATCGGCGCGGTGGGCCTGTTCGGCGCTGTCCAGCTGGCCCATGCCGGCGACTACGAAGGCTCGCCCCAAGTGGCCGAGTTCGTTGGCGAAATGACCCGCGACTACGGCTTTGCCAGCGAGCAGCTGATGGGCGTGTTCCGTGAGGTCCAGCGTAAACAGTCAATTCTCGATGCCATCTCGCGGCCGGCCGAACGGGTAAAGCCGTGGAAGGACTACCGTCCGATGTTCATCACCGACGCGCGCATCGCCCGCGGTGTGGACTTCTGGCGCCAGCACGAAGCGGTATTGGCGCGGGCCGAGCAGGAATACGGGGTGCCGGCGCAAGTCATCGTCGCGATCATCGGCGTAGAGACCTTTTTCGGCCGCAATACCGGCAATTACCGGGTCATCGACGCCCTCTCGACGCTGGGCTTCGACTACCCGCCGCGGGCCGAATTCTTCCGCAAGGAGTTGCGCGAGTTCCTGCTACTGGCCCGTGCCGAGCAGCTTGACCCGCTCACGCTCAAGGGCTCCTATGCAGGCGCCATGGGCTTGCCGCAGTTCATGCCGAGCAGCTTCCGCAACTATGCCGTGGACTTCGACGGCGATGGCCACATCAATATCTGGAACAACCCGGACGATGCCATCGGCAGCGTAGCCAGCTACTTCAAGCGCCATGGCTGGGTGGCCGGCGAAGGCGTGGTCAGCCGTGCCATGGTGCAGGGCGAGCGGGTTGATGAAGGCCTGACCACGGGTATCGAGCCGGTGAAGACTGTCGGGGAGTTGCGGGCGCTGGGCTGGTCGAGTCATGATGCGCTGCGCGATGATCTGCCGGTCACCGCCTTCCGCCTGGAGGGCGAAAACGGCCCCGAGTACTGGATGGGCCTGAAGAACTTCTACGCGATCACTCGCTACAACCGCAGCGTGATGTACGCCATGGCGGTGCATCAGCTTTCGGAACAGCTGGTCCAAGCACGGGGCGTCAAGTAATGCGCGCAATCATCTCTGCCACTACCTTCAAGCTGCTGACCTGCATGACTGTCGGCATGCTGTTGGTCAGCTGCTCTTCCAGCCGCCCGACCACCACCCAGAAAAGCGGTAATACAGTCCGCGCCCAGCCCGGCCTGGACATCAACCGTGCCCATAAGGACGGTGCGCCGTGGTGGGACGTGGACGTGAACAAGATCCCCGACGCCACGCCAACCGTGCACACCGGCAACTACAAGGCCAACCCTTACACGGTACTGGGCAAGACCTACTACCCGATGCAGGACTCGCGCAACTACCGCGCCGAGGGTACCGCGTCGTGGTATGGCACCAAGTTTCACGGGCAGAACACGGCCAACGGCGAGCTTTATGACCTGTACGGCATGAGCGCGGCGCACAAGACCTTGCCGCTGCCGGCCTATGTGCGGGTGACCAACCTGGCCAACGGCCGCAGCGTGGTCCTGCGGGTCAACGACCGTGGCCCGTTCTACTCCGACCGTATCATCGACCTGTCCTACGCGGCGGCGAAGAAGCTCGGCTACGCCGAAATCGGCACCGCGCATGTGCGCGTCGAAGGTATCGACCCGCAACAATGGTGGGCCCAGCGTGGCCAGCAGCCACCGTTGGTGCTGAAGGAGCCTCAGGTTGCCCAGACCCAGTCGATCCCGGCCAGCACCGGCCGAGTCGAGCAGTGGACGCCGCCACCCCAGCAACACGCTGCACCCGTAGTGCCCGTTCAAGTCGGCGGCAACAATGTGCCGGCAGGCAACGGCGGCAGCTTCTTGCAGGTGGGCGCCTTCGCCAACCCGGACGCCGCCGAACTGCTGCGTTCGAAACTGAGCACCATGGTCAGCGCGCCGGTGTTCATCAGCTCCATCGTGCGTAACCAGCAAACCTTGCACCGCGTGCGTTTGGGGCCGATCAGCAGCCAGGGCGAGATCCAGCAGGCGCAGAACAGCATTCGCCTGGCGAACTTGGGGCAGGCCAAGCTGGTCACAGCTGACTGACCGCACCGGCCAAACTGTCGGTTTTGTCATGAATTGACGGGCGCGGGCATGTACAATGTCCGCTTTTGCCCGCAGCGACATAAAGCCGCAGTGTGCGGGCTCGGCCCAAGGCCTTAAAAACTAGACTGACTGGCGCTGGGCACACGATGTGGCCCAGGCAACATCTCAGACCATTAGCGATTTTCGAGAGACGGATGAACATCACCAACCTTGCCAAACGACTTTGCCTGCCCGTACTGCTGATGATCACGCCTGCTGCTTTCGCGGCAGAGCAGATGATGCCGGCACCACCGCAACTGGCAGCCAAGTCCTACGTACTCATGGACGCGTCCAGCGGCAACGTGCTGGTCGAGAACAACGGTGACGAGCGCCTGCCGCCAGCCAGCTTGACCAAGCTGATGACCGCCTACATCGCCACCCTGGACATTCGCCGCGGCCAGATCGGTGAAAACGACCCGGTCACCGTCAGCGAAAACGCCTGGCGTACCGGTGGTTCGCGCATGTTCATCAAGGTTGGCAGCCAGGTGACTGTCAGCGACCTGCTGCACGGCATCATCATCCAGTCGGGTAACGATGCGTCTGTTGCGCTGGCCGAGCACATTGCCGGCAGCGAAGACGCCTTCGCCGACATGATGAACAAGACGGCCGCTGACCTGGGCATGTCCAACAGCCACTTCATGAACCCGACCGGCCTGCCGAACCCCGAGCACTACTCCTCGGCGCACGACATGGCCCTGCTGGCGCGCGCGATCATCGACGTCGACCCGGCCCACTATGCGATTTACTCGCAGAAAGAGTTCTTCTGGAACAACATCAAGCAGCCGAACCGCAACCTGCTGCTGTGGCGTGACAAGACCGTCGACGGCCTGAAAACTGGCCACACCGACGAAGCCGGTTACTGCATGGTGGCTTCGGCCGTACGTGACGGCCAGCGCCTGATCGCCGTGGTGTTCGGCACCAACAGCGAGCAGTCCCGTGCTGCCGAGACCCAGAAGCTGCTGACCTACGGCTTCCGCTTCTTCGAAACTCAGACCTTCTATCAGAAAGGCACCGAGCTGACCCAGGCTCCAGTTTGGAAGGGCGCCACCAGCCAGGTTAAAGCTGGCCTGGCCAACGACCTGACCATGACTATGCCTAAAGGCCAATTGAAGCGCCTTCAGGCTTCGATGACCATGAACCCGCAGCTCACCGCACCGATCGCCAAAGGTGACGTGATCGGCAAAGTGGAAGTCAAACTGGACGAGAACGTGGTTCACAGCGCCGACCTGATCGCCCTCGATGGCGTCGAGGAAGGTGGTTTCTTCCGCCGTATGTGGGATAGCATCCGTCTATTCTTCTACGGGTTGTTCAACTGATAACGTGACCTGCCACGCTCCCGCTGTTCAGGCGGGAGCGTTGTTGTTGCCACGGCTTACGAGGCCGTTTCCGCTATGAGCGAACCTGACGTCAAGTCGCACAAAATCGAATTCCCCTGCGCCGACTACCCGATCAAGGTCATCGGCGATACCGTTGTCGGTTTCAAGGACATGGTCATCGAAGTCCTCAGCAAACACGCCAAGGTCGACCTCGCCACGCTGGCCGAGCGCCAGAGCAAGGAAGGCAAGTACACCACGGTGCAATTGCACATCGTTGCCGAGAGCGAGAACCAGCTGCACGATATCAACAGCGCCCTGCGCGCTACCGGCATCGTGAAAATGGTGCTCTGATGTCCGCCTGCCTCGGTTTTCGCGATCTTGGCCTGCAGCCCTATGAACCGGTGCTGGAAGCCATGCGTCGCTTTACCGAGCAGCGAGGGCCCGACAGCCAGGATGAAATCTGGCTGGTCGAACACCCTTCGGTCTTCACCCAGGGCCAGGCCGGCAAGGCCGAGCACCTGCTGATTCCGGGTGATATCCCGGTGGTGCAGACCGACCGCGGTGGCCAGGTGACCTACCATGGCCCCGGGCAACTGGTGGCCTACCTGCTGCTGGATGTGCGGCGGCTGGGTTTTGGGGTACGTGAGCTGGTCAGCCGCATCGAGCAGACTCTGATCGACCTGCTTGCCAGTTACGATGTCCAGGCGGCGGCCAAGCCCGACGCTCCGGGTGTCTATGTCGATGGAGCGAAAATCGCCTCCCTCGGCCTGCGAATCCGCAACGGCCGTTCGTTCCACGGCCTTGCCCTGAACGTGGACATGGACCTTGCGCCATTCCGCCGAATCAACCCCTGCGGTTATGCGGGGCTGGCCATGACCCAGCTACGCGATCTGGCAGGCCCGATCGAACTCAACGAGGTCAGGACAAGGCTGCGCGGACAGCTGGTCAAGCACCTCGACTACGCTGAGCAGACGACCCTCACGGGCGGAATCGACTGAATATGACAACTGTGCAAGAAGCCGTGCCGAACCTGATACCTACCCAGGATGCCACCCCGCGCCCAGCGCCGAAGAAGGTGGAAGCTGGGGTCAAACTGCGTGGTGCCGACAAGGTCGCGCGCATCCCGGTAAAGATCATCCCTACCGATGAACTGCCGAAAAAGCCTGACTGGATCCGCGTGCGCATCCCGGTCTCGCCCGAGGTAGACCGCATCAAGCAACTGCTGCGCAAGCACAAGCTGCACAGCGTCTGCGAAGAGGCCTCCTGCCCGAACCTGGGCGAGTGCTTCTCGGGCGGTACCGCGACCTTCATGATCATGGGTGACATCTGCACCCGTCGTTGCCCATTCTGCGACGTTGGCCACGGCCGACCGAAGCCACTGGACCTCGATGAGCCGAAGAACCTCGCCGTCGCCATCGCCGACCTGCGCCTGAAGTACGTGGTGATCACCTCGGTGGACCGCGACGACCTGCGTGATGGCGGTGCCCAGCACTTTGCCGACTGCATCCGCGAGATCCGCGCCTTGTCGCCGGGTGTGCAGTTGGAAACCCTGGTCCCGGACTACCGTGGCCGTATGGACGTGGCCCTGGAGATCACCGCGCAAGAGCCGCCGGATGTCTTCAACCACAACCTGGAAACCGTACCGCGCCTGTACAAGGCCGCGCGTCCCGGGTCGGACTACGACTGGTCGCTGGACCTGCTGCAGAAGTTCAAGCAGATGGTCCCGCACGTACCGACCAAATCGGGCCTGATGCTCGGCCTGGGCGAGACCGACGAAGAAGTCATCGAAGTGATGCACCGCATGCGCGAGCATGACATCGACATGCTGACCCTCGGCCAGTACCTGCAGCCGTCGCGCAGCCACTTGCCGGTACAGCGTTTCGTGCACCCGGATACCTTCGCCTGGTTCGCCGAAGAAGGCTACAAGATGGGCTTCAAGAACGTGGCTTCCGGCCCGCTGGTGCGTTCTTCGTACCATGCTGACCAGCAGGCTCACGAAGCCAAGATCAAGCTCTGAGCCTGGTCTGAAGCACCCGTGCCGATGCGCGCCGAAAGGCGGCATCGGCATTTTTGTTTGTGTGCCCTGCACTGCAAGGAGTTGCGATGAATTGCGCCGAAACCGTTGAATCCCGACTGCCCGCTGCCCTGGGGGAGAATGCCTGCTTTGCCATCGTCGCCCCGGCCGGGCCGGCGCGGCTGGATGCGCAAAAGGCCAGCCAGTGGTTTACCGAGCGTGGCTACCGCTGCCGTATCTACCCGGGCGTTGAACAGGCGCAGGGCTACCTGGCAGGGCCCGATCAGCAGCGGCTGCAGGACCTGCACGATGCGTTTGCTGACCCGGCCATCGACGCCATCCTGTGTATGCGCGGCGGCTATGGCAGCATGCGCCTGCTCGACAGCCTCGACTTTGACCTGATCCGTTGCAACCCCAAGCCGCTGATCGGCTACAGCGACATCACCGCGCTGCACACGGCTATCCAGCGCAAAACCGGGTTGCTGACCTTCCATGGAGCGATGCTGAATGCCGACCTGTTGGGCGCCAAACTTGAGCCGACCGAGTCGTCGCTGCTGGCGCAACTGATTGGGCAGCTGGGTGCAGGCGATGCGATCGCGCATCCGACCGACTATGCGTTGAGCTGCGTGGTGCCGGGGGTTGCCCGCGGGCGTTTGCTGGGGGGCAACCTGTCGATGCTGGGGGCGACCCTGGGAACGGTGGCAGAGATCGATACGCAGGACTGCATTCTGTTTATCGAAGACGTCAACGAGCCGTTGTTCAGGGTGGATCGTTTGCTGACCCAGTTGCGCCTGGCGGGCAAGCTTGCGGGGGTGAAGGGGGTGCTGGTGGGGGATTTTGCCGGGATCACCGTGGCGGCGTTGACGCCGCTGCTGCAGGACATTTTCGGGCCGCTGGGCGTGCCGGTGCTGGCCGGGTGGCGCAGTGGGCATTGTGATCCGAACGTGTGCTTGCCGCTGGGGGCTGAGGTGATGCTGGACAGTGGGGAGATGAGGCTGGTGTTGCAGCAGGATTTGTTTAGGGCTTGAGATCGTGGGGCCGCGTTGCGGCCCTTTCGCGACGCAAGGCCGCTCCTACAGGGGACCGCGTACTTCTGTAGGAGCGGCCTTGTGTCGCGAAAGGGGCGCAACGCGCCCCCAGCGTTCTTACTGCTGACGCAGGCTCTCGAGCAACTTGTGCGTCGGGTACCCATCCGCCGGCCATCCCAACCCCTGCTGGGCATTGCGAATGGCCTTGCGGGTGTTGGCGCCAATGATGCCATCGGCGTTGCCCGCGTCATGCCCGCTGGCGTTGAGCAGGTGTTGCAGCTCCATGCGCTCGCTGCGGCTCAAAGGCAGGTCTTCTTTCGGCCAACTGCCGGCAATGAAGCCCCAGCCCGAGAACCGGTCACCCAGCAGGCTTACGGCCAGTGCATAGGACGACGAGTTGTTGTACTTGAGGATGGCGCGGAAGTTGTCCAGCACCAGGAACGCCGGGCCGCGCGCACCTGCAGGCAGCAGCAGGGCGGCAGACAGCTGATTGCTGTTGGCGGGCAGCTGAGTACCGGCTGGCAGCTTCACGCCCAGTTGCAGCCACTCGCTCACCGGCTTGCGCAGCGACCCGTCGGCCAGCCAGAAGTCGAACCCGGCCGGCACCTGCACTTCAAAGCCCCAAGGCTGGCCCCGTTTCCAGCCAGAGCTCTGCAGGTAGTGCGCTGTGGAGGCCAGGGCATCGGGGGTGCTGTTCCAGATATCCCGGCGGCCATCACCGTCAAAATCCACTGCATGGGTGTTGTAAGTGGTCGGGATGAACTGGGTCTGGCCCATGGCGCCAGCCCACGAGCCACGCATGGCCTCTGGCTGGATATCACCGTTCTGCAGGATTTGCAGGGCGGCAATCAGCTGGTCTTGGGCGAATTGGGGGCGGCGGCCTTCGTAGGCCAAGGTCGCCAGTGAGCGAATGACCGACTTGCTGCCCTGGAACTGGCCGAAGTTGCTCTCCATGCCCCAGACCGAAACCAGCACTTGGCGGTCTACGCCATAGCGCTGCTCGATGCGGGTCAACAGTTCTGCATTCTGCTCCATCAGCTTCTTGCCGTTGCGCACGCGCAGTGGCGACAGTGCGCCTTCCAGGTATTCCCACACCGGGCGGGTGAATTCTGGCTGGCTGCGGTCGGCCTTGATCACGTCCATGTCGGGGGTGACACCGAGGAATGCACGGTCGAAGGTGTTCGGCGAAATGCCAGCCTGCAAGGCTTGTTGGCGGAAGCCAGCCTGCCATTGCGCGAAGGTTTGCAGGGGCTGGATCTCAGTAGTGCCGGCGTCGGGCGTTGCACCAGGCACGTTCACCACCGGGGCGGGCTGGGCAGGTGCCAGCGGCAAGGCATCGGCGGCGGTGGGTTTTTCCGCGCAGGCGACGAGCAGGATGAAGCTGGAGGCCGCGATCAGCTGGCGGGATTTCCAACGGGGAAGAAGGCTGAGGAGCATGCACAGATCCAGAATTTCAGGTCAGGTGACGACCATACCATGCCTGCGCTTTCGATGCTTTCATGCCGCCAAAAAGTAAGAAGCCTCCCAATCTCTCGATTGGAAGGCTTCGCGGCGGTAGCTACCTTTGCCCTTGTCCGGTTGTTCCTGGCGGCAGCGGAACAGTGGCTGGGCGACGATCGACTTGGCCTTGTTGGGGCCGTGCTTCTTCGGCTTTTTGCTCATGGTGCGGATTCCCGATGGGTGGCTTTCGGGGCGCACTGTAGGCCGCTGGGTGGGGGAGGGCCAATTGATTGTGTATATGGTTGGGGACTTAGGGCTGCTATGCAGCCCATCGCGACACAAGGCCGCTCCTACAGGGGTACGCGATTGCTGTAGGAGCGGCCTTGTGTCGCGATGGGCCGCGAAGCGGCCCCGGCTATTCGGAAGGGAGCGCTAGCCGCTGGCCGGCCATCAGCAGCGACAAACGCGACAACCCAGTCCAGGGCGAACCCTCGGCCTGGCCCTTGATCTGCGCATCGATCCGCTGGGCATCCTGCAACAGCTGGGCCCAGCGTTGCGCCGAGAGGCGCTGCAGGGCTTTGCTGACCAGCGGGCGGCGTTTATCCCACACCGGTGGCCGCGCCTGGCTGAAGGCCTTGTCCAGCGGTACGCCCTGGCTGAACTGTTGGGCCAGCCCGGCCAGTTGGCGCAGTTCGCGCGCCAGGGCCCATAGAATCACCGGCGGCTCCACGCCTTCGCCGCGCAGGCCTTCAAGCATGCGCAGGGCGTGCGCGGCTTCGCCATTGAGAATGGCATCGACCAGGCCGAAGACATCGAAGCGGGCGCTGTCGGCGACCGCCGCCTGTACGGTCTCGACGGTGATCTGGTTGCCGTCGGCCAGCAGCTTGAGTTTTTCGATTTCTTGGGCGGCAGCCAGCAGGTTGCCTTCGACCCGGGCGGCGATCAGGTCCACGGCATCGCGTTGAGCCGAAAGGCCTGCCTGCGACAGCCGCTGGTTGATCCACTGCGGCAACTGGTGCGCATCCACCGGCCAGATCTGGATGAACTGGCAATGGGCGCCTTCGATCAGGGCCTTGCCCCACTTGGTCTTCTGCGCGCTGCCGTCGAGCTTGGGCAGGCTGATCAGCAGCAGCGTGTCTTCGGCCGGCCTGGCGCAGTATTCCATCAAAGCGGCAGCACCCTTGTCACCGGGCTTGCCGGAGGGCAAGCGCAGTTCCAGCAGGCGGCGCTGGGCGAACAGCGACAGGCTGGCGCCCGCCTGGAGCAAGGTGCCCCAGTCGAAATTGGCGTCGGCGCTGAACACCTGGCGTTCGTCGAAACCTTGCTGGCGTGCGGCGCCGCGGATGGCGTCAGCGGCTTCCTGGCACAGCAATGGGTCGTCGCCGCTGACCACGTAAACCGGTGCCAGGGCGCCTTGCAGGTGCTTGTTGAGTTGGGCGGGGGCGAGTTTCATCGGAAACAGGCGGGGCACCTAAGGTGCCCCGCACGGGCTCAGTTGCCCGGAACTTCCAGTGGCGACTGCTGAGGCGTTTCCGCCTGCTGGCGGCGTGCCGCTTCCAGCGCGGCGGCTTCAGCCTGGGCGCGTTCGTCGGCTTTACGCTGCAGCTCGTCGAGTTGCGTCGGGGTCAGCATCTGCAGGCGTACGACCATGGCGTTGACCAGGTCGCGGCGCATTTCGTCACGTGCCCGTTTGGCTTCCTGCTCGGAACCGGTGATGTTGGAACCGTCACGCACGTAGACCTTGCGCATTTCCAGTTTGTCGCTGAGCAGTTCCAGGTTGTTCAGGCCCTGGATGCTGTAGTTCAGTACCGTGGTCAGCTCGTACTCGGCCGAGCGGCTGCCACCGGTGTAGGTCGCGGCGCGTTCGTTTTCCTGCTCGTTGGTCAGCACCAGGCGGTAAGGCGCGCCCGCGTGCAGGTTGACGCCGTTACGCTCCAGGACCTGGCGCAGCTGGGTCACGGTTTCGCCATAGGCATTGCGCGCGCTGACGTCCATCTCTTTGACGCTCAGCTCGGTGGTGCCGGTGCCACGCAGCTGGAAACCGCAGGCGCTGAGCACGACGGCCAGGCCGATTACCAGCAGATTGCGTTTGATCATGTTGTTGCTCCCTCTTGGGCCTGTACCGCCCGCCCGCAGAACCTGCGGGCGGGCGTGCCATCAATTGGCGACGATGTTGACCAGCTTGCCCGGTACCACGATGACCTTGCGGATGGTCAGGCCATCGATGAAGCGCAGGACATTCTCGTTGCTGCGGGCGGCGGCTTCGATTTCCTCGCGGCTGGCGGCGGCCGGCATTTCGACCTGGCCACGCAGCTTGCCGTTGACCTGCACCACCAGGACGATGCTGTCCTGTACCAGTGCGCTCTCGTCGACGGCTGGCCAGCCAGCATCGATGACCGCCTGGTCGTGGCCCAGCGCCTTCCACAGTTCGTGGGAGATGTGCGGGGTGATCGGCGCCAGCAGCAGGGTGACGGCTTCAAGGCCTTCCTGCAGCAGGGCACGGTCCTGTTCGGTGGCTTGCGGGGCCTTTTCCAGCACGTTCATCACGGTCATCACCTGGGCGATGGCGGTGTTGAACTTGTGGTACTGGCCCACGTCGGTGCTGGCCTGCTTGATCGCGGCGTGGATGGCGCGGCGGATGACCTTTTGCGCGTCGTCCAGCGTGGCGACATCCAGCTTGCCCGGCAGGCCCTGGCTGACGTGGCCTTGGGCCAGACGCCAGACACGGCGCAGGAAGCGGCTTGCGCCTTCGACGCCGGAATCGGACCACTCCAGGCTCATGTCGGGCGGCGAAGCGAACATCATGAACAGGCGGCAGGTATCGGCGCCGTAGGCTTCGATCATCGATTGCGGGTCGACGCCGTTGTTCTTCGACTTCGACATCTTCTCGGTGCCGCCGATTTCCACCGGCAGGCCGTCGGTCTTCAGGCGGGCGCCAATGATCTTGGCCTTGGCGTCACGTTCGATCTCGACATCGGCCGGGTTGAACCAGTCCTTGCCGCCGTTGCTGGCAACGCGGTAGTAGGTCTCGGCGACCACCATGCCCTGGGTCAGCAGGTTCTTGAACGGCTCGTTCGAGGTGACCAGGCCTTCGTCACGCATCAGCTTGTGGAAGAAGCGCGCGTACAGCAGGTGCAGGATCGCGTGCTCGATACCGCCGATGTACTGGTCGACCGGCAGCCAGTGGTTGGCGGCTTTAGGGTCGACCAGGCCTTGGTCGTAGTTTGGCGAGGCGTAGCGGGCGAAGTACCAGGACGACTCGACGAAGGTGTCCATGGTGTCGGTTTCGCGCTTGGCCGCCGTGCCGCATTTCGGGCAGGTGCATTCGTAGAACTCGGGCATGCGCGCCAGCGGCGAGCCGGCACCGTCCGGTACCACGTTTTCTGGCAGGGTGACCGGCAGCTGGTCTTCCGGCACCGGCACGTCGCCGCAGGACGGGCAGTGGATGATCGGGATCGGGCAGCCCCAGTAACGCTGACGGCTGATGCCCCAGTCGCGCAGGCGGAACTGGGTGCGCGACTTGCCGAGTTCCTTGCGGATCAGGGCGGCTTCGATGGCGTCAAAGGCGCCGGCGAAGTCCAGGCCGTCGAACTCGCCGGAGTTGATCAGTTGGCCATGCTCGCCGTAGGCAGCCTGCCACTCGTTGCCGACTTCATCGCCAGCGCTGGTGCGCACCACGGCTTTGACCGGCAGGTTGTACTTGTGGGCGAACTCGAAGTCGCGCTCGTCGTGGGCCGGCACGGCCATCACGGCGCCGTCGCCGTAGTGCATCAGCACGTAGTTGGCGACCCAGACCGGCAGCTTCTCGCCGGTCAGTGGGTGTTCTACCAGCAGGGAAGTGGGCATGCCCTTCTTCTCCTGGGTGGCCATGTCGGCCTCGGCGACGCTGCCGCTCTTGCACTCGTCGATGAACGCCTGCAGCGCCGGGTTGCCTTGGGCAGCCTGGGTGGCCAGCGGGTGTTCGGCGGCGACGGCGACGTAGGTGGCGCCCATCAGCGTGTCAGGACGGGTGGTGAAGACCTTGAGGGCGCCTTCGTGGCCGATGCTGGCCTGGTCGAACGGGAACTGGACTTCCATGCCGCGCGACTTGCCGATCCAGTTGCGCTGCATGGTCTTGACCTGTTCAGGCCAGCCCGGCAGCTCGTCGAGGCTCTCGAGCAACTCGTCGGCGTAGTCGGTGATGCGGAAGTAGTACATCGGGATTTCGCGCTTTTCAATCAGCGCGCCCGAACGCCAGCCGCGACCGTCGATGACCTGCTCGTTGGCGAGCACGGTCTGGTCGGCCGGGTCCCAGTTCACGGTACCGTTCTTGCGGTAGATGACGCCCTTTTCGAACAGGCGGGTGAACAGCCACTGTTCCCAGCGGTAGTAGTCCGGCTTGCAGGTGGTGACTTCACGTGCCCAATCGATGGCCAGGCCCAGGCTCTTGAGCTGGGTCTTCATGTAGTCGATGTTTTCGTACGTCCACTTGGCCGGGGCGACGTTGTTTTTCATCGCCGCGTTTTCTGCGGGCATGCCGAAAGCGTCCCAGCCCATCGGCTGCAGGACGTTTTTGCCCAGCATGCGCTGGTAGCGGGCAATCACGTCACCGATGGTGTAGTTGCGCACGTGGCCCATGTGTAGCTTGCCGCTCGGGTACGGGAACATCGATAGGCAATAGTAGGTGTCTTTGCCTGGCTGTTCGGTAACAGCGAACGATTGTTGCTCGTCCCAGAAGTTCTGGGCGGCGGCTTCGATATCACGGGGCGTGTATTGTTCGTGCATGGCTACTTTTGGCTGAGAGAGAAGAGACCTTGTTCCAGGCAGCGGAACCTCGCTGCAACCGGTACTCCGGTGTCGTTTAGAGTGAACGCCGTAGCATACAGCAGCGCTGCGCATCGTGGGAAACCTTGATTGCGAATGCCCGCTGGTCGCGGCAAACGGCTGCTTTTTAGAGTGACGCTAAGCTCAGGTGTGGGGGGAGATATTTTTATCTTCAATGAGGTGAACGGATGGGAGAGACGCAGCTACCCGCAATCAAACCGGAGCTTTACGAACGCCTGATCGACCGCCTTGGCCTGGCATTGGAAGTTGCCCGGACGTCGGTACGATTGCGCGACGAGAGTCCAGCCGAGCTGGAGTTGCGCGGCCTTAGCCACGCAGAGTTCGAAGTGATCAAGGCCTACCTGGAATCCCTTCCGGAGCGCCAAAATGCCTGTGCCGGCAGTTACCCGCAAGCGGAGCCGACATCGGCCAAGATCATCTGGCTCAAGGACAAGAAACGCCCCGCCAGCACGGCGAGATCCAGGACGCTGCCGCATCGTTAGCCGTTCAGGACGCCAGGCGCAGGCCATCGCGCGCCGGTTCTTCAATACACTTCTCACGATCGTCGCCGGCCGCACACTTGTTGCCCGGCGTCGATCCTCTTAGGCTGCACGCCTTCCATGGAGGTGTAGCCGATGCCCATTCGATTCTTCATCAAGCAATGGCTGATGCCGCCGGGCGTCCTGTTCCTGCTGCTGCTGGCCGCCTGGTGGCTGCGTACCCGCCGCCCGCGGCTGGCGGCGCTGTGCTTTGCAGTGGGGCTGGGTGGCCTGTGGCTGATGAGTTTGCCCCTGGTGGTGCAGGAGTCGGCACGGTTGCTGGAAACCGAACCGCCTTTGCAGGTCAGCGAGTGGGCAGGCCTTGCCGGTAGGGCGGATGCCATCGTCGTGCTAGGTGCCGGGCGTGAGCGCGGTGACCCGGCCTGGGGTGGGGATGACCAGCCTACGGCAACGGCCCTTGAGCGCATGCGCTTTGCTGCGCGGCTGGCCAAGGCGTCGGGGTTGCCGGTGCTGACCAGCGGTGGCTTGCACTACGGTACGCCGCCGAGCGAGGCGCGGTTGATGGCGGACCGCTTGCGTGAAGACTTTGGCGTCGAGGTGAAGTGGCAAGAGCAGGCCAGCCGTACCACCTGGGAAAATGCGCGGTTCACGGCGGATATTCTGCAGCCGCTGGGTATTCGTCGCGTGGTGGTGGTGACCCAGGCCTGGCACATGCAGCGTTCGCGTTTCAGCTTTGAGCAGGCGGGGTTCGAGGTGGTGCCAGCGCCGATGGGGTTCCTGGGGCGTGATCATGCCCGGCCGTTTGCCGGGTTGCTGCCAGAGAGCCGGGCGATGTGGCAGAGCGGGCAGTTGCTGAATGAGGCGGTGGGGTTGGTGGGGTATCGGGTGTTCTATTGAATCTAGGTTGCCTGTGCGGGCCTCTTCGCGGGGCAAGCCCGCTCCCACACTTTGGACTGCCCCCAGAAAGTTGGACAGTTTCAGCTAGCAGCCTGAGCCCTGTAATCAACAGGGCTCAGGCCGTTAAGCCTTAGCTTGATGCGGTCATGGTTGTAGTAATGAATGTACTCATCCAGACCCGCCTTCAGTTCTTCGACGCTTTCAAATCGCTTTAGGTGGAAAAACTCTGACTTGAGCGTACCAAAGAAGCTTTCCATGGCCGCGTTGTCCAGGCAATTTCCTTTGCGCGACATGCTCTGTTTTACGCCGCGCTGATAGAGCTTTTGACGATACTGAGGCTGTTGATAGTGCCAGCCCTGATCCGAGTGCATCACCAGCTTTGGCGTCTCGCCCAGCCTCTCAAGCGCCTTGTCCAGCATGTTTCCAACCAGGCTGTAACAGGGCCGGCTAGCCATTTCGTATGCCACGATCTCGGCGTTGTACAAGTCCATGACGGGTGAGAGGTAGAGCTTTTGCTCGGCGACCTTGAACTCGGTTACATCGGTTACCCACTTCTGATTG